>NZ_SPPK01000002.1:0-361712 GCF_004569505.1 Dysgonomonas mossii | reverse complement strand
GTCGATAAGATTAATAAAAATATCCAAAGATTTGAATGTAGGAATCAGCAGCCTTGTTGAATTCCTACATAAGAAAGGCTTTGATGTAGAATCAAACCCGAATACTAAAATTGGCAGTGAACAATACGAATTGCTGGTAAAAGAATTCGGACGAGACTCCGACATCGATGCACTATTAAGCAGACGAGAAGAAAAGAAAGAGCTTGTCAAAGCTCAGGCTAAGAAAGAAGAGGAAGAAGCCAAAGCTCAAAGTGAACCGGAAGTGATCAGAACTGAGATACCCGAATCCATTAAGCCGCATGTGCAGATTGTGGATAAGATTGATCTCGATGCTCTGAACAGACCAAAAAGAGTAGAAGTGAAACAAGAAGAGCAAGCCCCTGAGGTGGAGGCTCCAGTTGTTGAATCACCAAAGGTTGAGGTTACTGAAGTAAAAGCCCCAGAAATAGAAGTAGCAGAAGCCCCGGCTCCTATTGTAGAAAAAGTAGAAGAAGAGCCTAAGGCCGAAGAAGAAATAAAGCAACCGGCTATAGAAAAAACACCAAAAGAAGAACCTGTGTTTATACAAAAAGAAGAAAAAGCCATTATTGAGAAAGACGAAGAAAAAGAGGATAAACCTCAACCAACGTCTACAGCTCCCGCAAATGAGGAAACAGAAGAAAAGGGAGATAAGATATTCAGGCTGAATAAGGCAACAATAAAATCAAACATTGTTGTAAAAGGCTCTATCGATCTAAGTTCGATAAACGACAAAACCCGTCCTGCAAAGAAAACCAAAGCCGAAAAGAAAAAAGAACGCTTGGAAAAAGAAATGCAAGATCAGAAAAGGGTGAAAGAAAACACTGTTCGCCTGTTGAAAAAAGAAACAGACGAAGAGAAGAAACGAAAAGCGATCAACGATGACAATGATGACGCATCGAAGAAAAAACGCAATCGGATCAAAAAAGGAAAAGTCGATATCGAGAAAGGGGCTATACCTCAAGGTGGCGGTGGCGGACAACAACAGCCAAATGCCGGAGGTGACAGATCGAAACGCAGCGTACGCAAGCCTATCATCAAGCATGCCGTAAACGAAGAAGACGTACAAAAACAAATAAAAGAAACCCTGGCGCGTTTGACTAGCAAAGGCGGAAAAAACAAAGGGGCTAAATATAGAAGAGAGAAGCGTGAAGCTGTATCTCAAAGACAACAGGAGGAACTCGAACAACAGATGCACGAAAGCAAGGTGTTGAAGATTACAGAATTTGTAACCGCCAACGACCTCGCCAACATGATGAATGTACCTGTGATAAAAGTTATCTCTACTTGTATGAGTATCGGTATCATGGTGTCTATCAACCAACGACTAGATGCTGAAACGATCAACATCGTTGCCGAAGAATTCGGATTCGAAACCGAATACGTAAGCGCCGAAGTAGTGGAAGCAATAAACGAGGAAGAAGACAATCCGGAAGATATGGAACCTCGTGCTCCTATCGTTACGGTAATGGGACACGTAGACCACGGTAAAACATCGCTACTGGATACCATACGCCAAACAAATGTGATTGCCGGCGAAGCAGGGGGAATCACCCAGCACATCGGGGCATACAACGTTAAACTGAAATCGGGAAGACGTATCACATTCCTCGATACTCCGGGTCACGAAGCCTTTACGGCGATGCGTGCACGTGGTGCAAAAGTAACAGATATAGCAATTATCATTGTAGCAGCCGACGACAGCGTCATGCCTCAAACCGTGGAAGCAATAAACCACGCGGCAGCGGCAGGCGTACCAATCGTGTTTGCTATCAACAAAATAGACAAGCCAAGTGCCAATCCTGAAAAGATAAAGGAAACACTGGCAGGAATGAACTACCTTGTAGAAGACTGGGGTGGAAAATACCAGTCGCAAGATATCTCGGCAAAACAAGGTCTCGGCGTAGATGAACTACTCGAAAAAGTACTATTGGAAGCCGAACTCCTAGATCTGAAAGCAAACCCTAACAGAAGAGCTACCGGATCGGTTATCGAGTCGTCTCTCGACAAAGGTAGAGGATACCTGTCTACAGTACTTGTAGAAAACGGTACACTCAAAAAAGGAGATATCGTATTGGCAGGAACATATTATGGTCGTGTAAAAGCAATGTTTAACGAGCGTAACCAACCTACAGATGCAGCTGCGCCAGCCGCTCCTGCACTCATACTAGGTCTTAATGGTGCTCCACAGGCCGGTGATATATTCCATGTGCTGGAAACAGAACAGGAAGCCCGCGAAATAGCCACAAAACGTGAACAGCTACAACGCGAACAAGGTCTGCGTACACAGAAAATACTTACGCTCGATGATATAGGTCGCCGTATTGCTATCGGTAACTTCCAACAGCTCAACGTGATTGTGAAAGGTGACGTGGATGGTTCGGTAGAAGCTCTTGCAGACTCGCTGATCAGGCTGTCGACAGAAGAGATACAGGTGAATGTAATACACAAAGCCGTAGGTCAGATATCGGAATCAGACATCACGCTGGCTGCCGCATCAGACGCTATCGTTATCGGATTCCAGGTGCGTCCGTCACAGGCTGCACGCAGATCCGCAGATAAGGATGGTGTTGAAATCCGCTTATATTCTATCATCTACGATGCTATAGAAGAAGTGAAGTCGGCGATGGAAGGTATGTTATCTCCTGAAATCAAAGAAGTACAAACCGGATATGTGGAAGTACGCGAAGTGTTCAAGATCACGAAGGTGGGAACAGTTGCCGGTTGTATGGTGAAAGAAGGAAAACTGAAACGTGCAAACAAGATTCGCCTTATCCGCGACGGTATCGTGATCTATTCGGGAGAGCTGGGATCGCTCAAACGCTTCAAAGACGATGTGAAAGAAGTTGCATCGGGATATGAGTGCGGTTTGAACATCCACAACTACAATGATATAAAAGTTGGCGACATTATTGAGCCATTTGAAGAAATAGAAGTGAAGAAAACTTTGTAATATTAAATTATTGTATACCTTTGTATCCAATATAATAAAGATTTAACCTAAGAAACCAATTGATAGTTGTTACAAGCAAATCTTGCCTTGAAGGTCGGTGGTACTAACCATGCCACCGAAACACACAACTATCAATCAGTTTTGCGGTTGATTACAAAAATTTCTTCGTCAGATTTTGAAAATTGTCACACACAGAAACGACAAATCATCATGATGAAAAAAATTATTCTTATATCTACCCTTATAATTCTTCCTTTATTTTTTGCGAAAGATCTGGCAGCACAAACTGCTCAACAGATTGCGTTTATTAATTCGAACGAGTTGCTCGAAGCCATGCCCGAAAAGGTGAAAGCATCGAATCAGTTGATCGACCTGAATAACAAGTATAAGGAAGAGATGAAGGTTATGCAGAATGATTATAATAAAAAATATTCTGACTTCATATCATATCAGACATCTATGGCGGAAAATATCCGTTTGCGCCGTATGCAAGAACTTTACGAGCTTGAGCGTCAAATCAATGATTTTATGAAAGTGGCACAGGAGGATATCCAAAATCAGGAGAAAACTCTGATAGAACCTCTACGCCAGCGACTAAAGGATGCGATCTATCAGGTAGGTATCGAAAACGGATTCGTATGTATTTACGATCTTGCCAATCCGTCTATAGCATTCGTTACTCCGGATGCTACTAATGCTACATTGTTAGTAAAACAGAAATTAGGAATCAGGTAAGATTTATCAAATAATTGTATAATGAATGCTTCTGATTATCGGAAGCATTTTGTTTTTAGGCAACACCGTATATGTCACAAAAAGCAAAACTTTGGTCGTTAAGCTATCTCAATGTATGTTTGGCTAACTTCCTGATGGCATGCTCATTCAATCTGCTAATGCCATCCATACCTCTATATATTACCGAACAGATGGGCGTTCCCCAATCTCAAACGGGTATTGTGCTGGCATCGTATGCCATTGCACTGATGTTTGTACGTCCTTTTTCGGGATTTATCGTAGACTTATATTCCCGCAAGAAGATACTGCTGATTGCTTTTTCGTGCTATGTACTTATATTCTTCGGCTATTTTTGGGCAACAACCGTCTTGCTGTTCATTGTTGTCCGTTTCATACATGGCATCACTTGGGGATTATCTACCGTATCGTCGAGCACGCTGGCGATAGATGTTGTTCCTTCCGAGCGGCGAGCAGAGGGTATTGGCTACTATGGTACATTTATGAATGTAGCGATGGCCATCGGTCCTTTTATAGCCATCCATATATACAATCATTCCGGATTTGATGTATTGCTTTGGTGCGCCATTGCAATGGGAGCACTGGGTATTATCACCGTATCGCTTATAAAAGCACCGATAAAGACAAAAGTAGAAAGACAGAAAATTTCGTTCGACCGCTTTTTCCTCATCAAGGGCTGGCCTATATTCCTCAACCAACTCCTACCCTGCTTTGCATGGGGTACGATAGGCCCGTTCGTTGCGCAGTATGGCAAGGGAATAGGTATTCCGAATGCGGGGATTTTCTTCCTGTTCTGGGCGGGCGGTATTATTGCTTCGCGCGTCTTTGCGGGAAAACTGGTTGACAAAGGCAAGATACATGAGGTAAATGTATCGGCAATGGCTATCGTTGCTATTGCTTTCCTTGTATTTGCTCTGGTTCATAATATTTATGCCTTCTGCATATCGGGGCTGTTTATCGGTGTGGGATTCGGGATGATGTTTCCGGCACTGCAAACACTATATATCAATCTTGCCGAAAATAATCAGCGAGGGACAGCCAATTCAACTTACCTTATCGGGTTCGACCTCGGGCTGGCACTCGGTATGCTGGTAGGTGGTTACCTCACAGGATATTTTTCCTTCGAAACACTATATATGGTTGCTTCGGGACTGTGCGCGGTAAGTGTAGTTGTATACTGGGCTTGCTCGCGGGTCATCTTTGAGAGAAAGAGGCTCAGATAAATCGCTGTAATTTATATCTTCCCTATTATCATATCCATCACCTTTGCCGTCCTTAATGCGGTCTCTCCGGTAGATGGGCACGTACAAGATCCTCTGAGTTCATCTACTATCGTCTGAATGAGAGGTTGTTGAATATGATCGGGTTGAGCCGGCATAAAGAACTGCTCTCTATCGGTTGATGATAAGAGAATGGGCGTAAACTGGAAAGTGCTGAAACGAATAGAACCTTCTGTTCCCGTAATGGTTATCGTGTCTTCTCTCGTCTTTTCGGACGATATAAAACACCATTCGGCAACACCTTGCGCCCCCGACTTGAATTGTAAAATTGCGGACAGGGTGTCTGCAACGTCATAATATCCCCCCAGATTACTATAATACCCTTTGGCATCGGTGATCTCACCTAAAAGAAAATCGAGTATATCGAGCGTATGTGGAGCGAGGTCGAAAAAATAACCTTCGCCTGCTATCTCACGTTTTAGCCGCCACGTCTGCTGCTGCTTATCCATATCGGAAGCACTGGCAGGACGGAAGAGACGAACATTAACTGTTAAAATCTTACCAATAGCCTGACTGTCGATCAGATCTTTTACTTTCAGGAAATAAGGCAGTGCTCTGCGATAATGTGCTACAAATAACTTCTGATTGGCCTGCTTCGCCGCTTCTACTATTTCGAGACATTCGGCGTAACTCATGGCCATTGGTTTCTCTACATAAACAGGCTTACCTGCCTGCAACACCCTTATTGCATATTCTTTATGCAAATGTGGCGGAGTAGCTATATATACAATATTTACTTCCGGATCGTTGATCAATTGGTCGGCATCGGTATAATATCTTCTTACACCGTGACGCTTAGCAAAATCCGCTGCTTTTTCTGCATCACGGCGCATAATAGCCCGCAACCATGAATGCTCTATCTCATAAAATGCAGGTCCGCTTTTTCTTTCACATACGGCTCCTGCGCCTATTATACCCCATTTTACACTTTTCATATCGCCTTTATATTTTACACATATACACTTCCGGCTCTTTTCGTGCAGCCATAAGCGGTGCAAATTTCGCTTTTACCGTTTCGTATAATTCGCCTCTAAACGCACGCGAATGCTCAGGACATAGAGTAATACAACGTGCGCAACGGATACATAAATCCATATTCGTCACTTTCGGATTACTCCTTGGTATGGCACTTGTGGGACATTGACTTACACATGTTCCGCAATCGTCGCACCTATCATCACCAGTAGGGACATATCCTCCCTGTGTTGGTTCACGATAGGGATAATTACCTTTAACGTCTGGCAAGCTATATTGTTTGTTTTTGTCGTAAGATTGATATAATCGGAAACATTCTTGTGCAAATTTTTGAATCTCCTGCTTGTCTTCCTTATCGGGACGCCCCACAGCGACATCGGAGAAGATAGAATGGCGTGCAATAAAAGCACCGGCAGCTATGGGCACAAAGCCATTTGCCTCAGATATATCTTTGAGTTCAAGAAGGGCATCGTCATAGTTTCTGTTGCCATACACGCATACCAACACGGCGGGAGTCTTATCACCTTTTATCTTCTCAAATGCGTTAACCGCCAGTTGAGGTACACGTCCTGCATAAACGGGAATACCAAATATGACAAGATCATGACTCTCGATGTTCAAGGTATCGGGAAATCCCATTGTAACGTCATGTTCTCTAACCGTTGCACCCATCTCTTTGCCGATCTTGCGGATTATCTTGCGGGTAGACAGGGAAGGACTAAAATAGATAAGATGTATATTTTTCATATCGGTAGTTTTATAATCGGTATTAAAGTTACAAATAAATACAAAACCCACCTTTATGAGATGGGTCTTATTTTATTATATGATTATACGACTCTCAATTGCTTCTGGGTTCGGCATAAATATAATATGCTTGATAGTCTCCCCAGTCTACATATTTTTGGACTAAGGCAATATTGGTTGTTTTTGTTTCCCAAAGATATCTAGGGGTGTAAGCATCTTCTTCTTGTTTAAATATCTTATGATATGATTCTACAAGTTTATCCGCATCTTTTTCGAAACTGAACTTCGGATCGCCATATAGCTTCGAAATATAGTTTCGTATCAAGGTCTCTTGCTTCTGAGTATAGAAATTCTCTGATAATTTTTCATCTCTACCAACTTCCCAAACAGGCTCAAAATAGACATACAACGAAGGTAATCCATCGATATATCTTTCTATAAAAGAAATTTCCAATTCAGGTTTCAATATGTTTGCTATTCCTGTACGAGGTGTTGAAGAAGTAATATCTTTCCAATTGTATCCAAGAAAATCACGTTTATTGTATACATCAATTTTCACCGAATCGGATAATACTACTTTACCATCCTTAAAACCCTCAAGGATAACATTTCCGTGGCTCTCTTCATAAAAAGAGTGTACCCATTTATTCGTTAAAGACATCCAATTATCGCCATGAGACAGCAAATTAAGACGCCCTTTTTCTCCTTCTATACGCCAAACCAAAGAGTCGTAGCTCTCCATTATATCGAGCATTGTACAGTCTTCACCGGGCACTAAGTAAAATTCCATCATAGTATGGATATTAGCCTCTTGCGCCTTTGCCTTTAAAGAGATTTTTACCGAAGAAGAATTATTACCGTTGCCGGAATCATCACCATCATCTTTAACAAGATCATTGCCATCGGAACACGAATATAGGAATAGGAATGTAAGCAGAATGAATACTATTTTTCTCATAGTTTATGATATCTAGGCGTTTGTTACTTTTATCTTCAAAGTTAACATTTTTTATTTTTCAGATAAAGGAAAGTAAGCCTTTTTGATTATCATTTACCATAAATATGGTATTGTATTGAGCAGAAACACAATATATCTTTGTACTGTGTTTTTCATGGTATTAGATTTATGGTTAAAAAGTTGAGATTGGTTGTCGAGATGACAGCCTTTTTTATTTCCTTTTTTGATCGTCTTCTTTACTATCTTTTATGGTAATATCTCCGCGGAACGCATGAAGATGTTCCGATTCAGCCTTTTTCATGTCACTACTCAATCCTTCTACTTTTTTCATAGGGGCTCCCAGCCTGCTATCGAGCATAGACTTATTTTTCAATTTATCGTCATCGTTAAGCATGGTAGTATTTATTAGATTAGCAATTAAAACTGTATTATCTTAGAACAGCCCTTAACATCAAATTGTTTCTTGATAGTGCGTGAAAATAAGAATCTTAACACCTTTAGCCGCCTTTTTTGATCAATTATCGCAGAAAAGCCAGATTACTTCTTATCAATAACTTAACAATTTACCATAAATATGGTATTGCTATTATATCGAAGACGATTTATCTTTGTAATGTATTTTTCATGGTATTAGACTTTAGGTTATAAAATTGAAGATTGGTTGTCGTGATGACAGCCTTTTTGTTTTTATACAGATAGATAATAAACGAACCGAGAACATTATTCCGATTCGTTTTGTTTAGTCTATGTATGTCGAACATTAAATTTATTGAACCATGAAAGAAGATATATCAAAGACACAATCCAAAGAACATAAATTTGAGGGATACGAACATGCCCGAAAAGTAAAAAACATCAAAAATCCTGTACCTAGCTCCGAAAAATCGGTAAAGGCTGCCACAAACAGAATTAATCCGGATGAGAACTCTAATGATAGAGGGTAGTTTTTTAAAAACTTACTGTAGTAAGATATTGTACCTATTGTTTTATAGGTACAATATTAAGTTGTGGCTTCAAAAAATATGATGAAAGACAAGCAAACTCAAATTACAGGTGAGCAATTTGAAGAGGAGGTGCTATATTCTATTTTTTATGGAAATAATTCCTTCTATTATCTAAACTGTTTAGAGAAAATAAAGAATGGAAAAAAGTTGATATTTAATCTTTATGCTTTCGTTTTTAGTATACTGTGGCTAGCTTACCGTAAAATGTATTTAGAATTTGCTATTTCTTTATTGATAGGAATATCTCTTGCTATATTTATAGGCATATCATTAAGCATATTTACATTGTCCCTAATTCTTGGATTGACAGGAAACTACTTATATGTAAAGAAGTCGATTAGAGAAATGCAAAAAGCACAAGCAAACTACCCCAATTTAAATGACCGGATAGACTATTTGAGAAGAATAGGAGGAGCAAGTTATAATATTGTTTTTACTTTTATTGGTTTATTTATTCTTATCTCACTTCTCACATTTACAATACTAGCATATATTATTGGACATAAAGCTATTTGAGCAATCTGGACTAAATAATATTGTTCCCCTCATCAAATATTTAGAAAAAATTCATTGTATACAGAATCAATATTATGAAATTTTCTTCTAATTTCACAGAGAATATTCTGTTAACCAAAATATAATACAACACTCTCTAAAAAGCATATCTATTTGATTAATAAAACAAACATTATTACGTATGAGCTTACTCGATTATATATTTTTTCGATTTTATGATTATTTCAAGAGAAAAAAAGATTATTATGCGATGACAAATACGCTTATGATTGTATATATAATAGAGCTATCTCTTTTTTTGTTCACGTATTATTTTATTAGTCTGTTTGTAGAATTAAATTTTATAAAAAATATTTTACAGGAGAACAGAAGTAATAAGATTTTAATCGTTACAATTCTTACCATTGTCATTTTTTTTCTCAATTATATTTACTTCTCACCTAAAAGAAAAAAAGATTATTATTTAGGATTAAAGAAAAAATATTTAAAAGATAAATATAAGCTACCAATCTGGATAATGTTTAGTTTTCCTATATTTATTCTGTTTATCTCTATTATTGAATATGGGCTGATTAAAGGAACCCTAAGATCTCCTTTATTAGATAGTATATTTTAGACTTATTGAATGATCTTAAAAGATTCCCTTTAACAAGAAATAAAACAATTATATATGTTCGATTATCTTTTTTATAGATTTTATGATATTTACAAAAGGAAAGAAGGAGATACATCCGCATTCTCTGCTACTGCTGCCATTTCCTTTATCCAAATATTAATCATATCCAGCATTATCTTGTCGATAAGTTTCATTACAAATATTATTTTATCGGTCAACTTCCTGACTCCAGTAATATTAGCAGTAGGAGAAACCTTATCTAAGTTTCTAATTGTATTATTATCCTCATTATTATTTAGCTGTAATTACTTAAAATACAGAAAAAGTTTAGATGAAATTATTTCTAAGTACTCTAAATCCAGATTAAACGGAAAATTAAAAATGTGGATTATTTTTTTGATAATGCCTGCCACTATGCTTTTTCCGTTTGCCTTAAGATATATTTTAAAATTGTTATTCTGAATTTATTATTCCTTATAATCGGACAAAATCATAACAGATTACTAAAAACAACAAAAGCCGCTTCACCAGCGACTTCTCCTGTAGCACAGCCGGGAATCGAACCCGAATCTAAAGTTTAGGAAACTTCTATTCTATCCATTGAACTACTGCGCCATACATCTTATCGTCACTATTGTTTCCGATAAAATCACTGCAAAAATAAGAGAATTTCCGACATTAGGCAAATACATTCTGCGATTTAATCAAATAGTGTTAAAGAAACCCTGTTTTTTCAGGAAATAGGACTTTAGCCAATTGTGTGCTGCTATAAAAACATCTATATTTGCTAAATATTTTTTAAAAACATAACAATAAATAAATGTTTCAAATTGGCGATGCAATAGTCGCATCAGATATAATCGAAGAAAATTTTCTATGCGACCTCTCAGCCTGTATGGGCGAATGCTGCGTAGAAGGCGATGCCGGTGCACCTCTCGAAGAAGACGAAGTAAAGATAATAGAAGACCTCTTATCTGAGGTCTGGGACGACCTGTCGCCCGCTGCTCAAGCAGTAATTAAAGAGCAAGGAGTAGCATATCGCGACCACGATGGAGACATGGTAACCTCTATCGTAAACGGAAAAGACTGTGTGTTTACCTATTACGACGAAAAAGGCATCTGCAAATGTGCTATCGAAAAAGCATACCGCGAAGGGCGTACCAACTTTTACAAACCCATCTCCTGCCATCTGTACCCTATCCGCTTGCAAAAATATAAAGACTTCACCGCCGTTAATTATCATCGGTGGTCGATCTGCAAAGCGGCTGTATTACTGGGTAAGAAGGAAGGATTGAAAGTTTACGAGTTTCTGAAAGAACCGCTTATCCGTCGTTTCGGAGAAGATTGGTACAACGAACTTGTTCTGGTAGCAGAAGAATACAAAAAAGCAGGATACAAATGGCAATAATCTGTAAAGAGCTTATGGTCTGTATCGGCGGTTTACAATATAACTTAAACTCATAACTTTAAACTCAAAACATGCATCCACTACATCAATTCAAATTTTGCCCAAAATGTGGTTCGAGCCATTTTGTGGAGAATAATTTCAAATCGAAAAGATGTGAGACTTGTGGCTTCGTTTATTACTTCAACCCCAGTTCTTCCACAATAGCCATTATTATCAACAGTAATGATGAGCTGCTGGTTGCAACACGGGCTCACGACCCTGCAAAAGGAACATTCGACCTGCCCGGCGGATTTGTAGACATGAACGAAACAGGAGAGGAAGCTGTTATACGAGAGGTGAAAGAAGAAACAGGGCTCCATGTTTCGCAAGCAAAATATATGTTCTCTATCCCCAATACATATGTATATTCAGGGTTTGAGGTGCATACCCTCGATCTGGTTTACCTGTGCAAAGTAGACGATATGCAGAACATAAAAGCTGAGGACGATGTCGCCAGCCTTCAATTTATAAAAATATCAGAGCTTAACCCCGACCTGTTTGGGCTACGTTCGGTAAAAGAAGTAATACAGGAAATCAAAATAATGAAAATATGAGAAAACTGCTATTAGTTATCACCCTTGCATCGGGCTTACATTTGGCTCACGCTCAGAAGTCAGTGTACACAGAACTGCCCGGAAGGCTATTTTCGCAAGGCAAAGAAATGTTCTTAAACAATAACTATGTAGGATGTATCAATACACTACAGGAATTTAAGAACCAGTCGAAAGATATAAAACTGATGGAAGAAGCAGACTATATGATTGTCAGCTCCTTATTTTATCAGGGCAAAGCCGGTGACGGAACAATTTTGAAAGATTTTCTTGACGATTATCCCGAATCTTATCACCGCAATCAGATCAGTTTCTTTACAGGATCAATTCATTTTCAACAAAAAGATTGGAACAAAGCCCTTCATTGGTTTTCACAAGTGGATATCGATTACCTATCGGTAAGCGAGCAAGAAGTCTACAGCTACCGCATGGCGTATGCCAGCCTCCAAAAGGGAGACAGAAAAGAAGCTAAAAACCTATTCGGACTATTGTCTCGCAATAGTAAAAAATATGCAGAGCCGGCATCCTACTATCTGGCTTATGCCAATTTTCAGGAAGGAGAATACGATCAGGCTATCGCTACATTCCGAAAGCTGAAAAGCAAACCCGAATACAAGGAAAATGCAACATTTTTCCTCATACAAAGTGAGTTCCTGCAAGGTAATATGAACGGGACGATAAGCGAAGGACAAGACTTTATCTCGTCGTATCCGGGCAGTAAAAACATCGGAGAAGTATATCGCCTGCTAGGCAGCAGCTACTACCGCCTTGGCAACATACAGAATGCCATCCGCAACTATGAACAATATCGTGCCACTACATCTACACCTTTCCGTGAAGATATGTATCAACTGGCAGAAGCATACTACCAAACAGGTGCGTATGGTAATGCCGTAGAAGCACTTAAAGATGTAGCTTCTACAACCGACAAACTGGGACAAGCAGGACAGATGCTTCTGGGACAGTCTTATCTGAAACTAAACGACACACAGAATGCCGTTATGGCTTTTGAAGCTGCCGCACGCTCCGAGTTCGACCCTTCTATCAGCGAAGGTGCATTATACAACAACGTAATGATACGCAACAGAGACGGAGGAGGTGCTTTTGGCGAAGCTATCACAGCATCGCAACGTTTCCTTGCTCAGTATCCAAATTCGAAATATACGAGTGCAGTAAGCGGAGCTCTGGCTTCCACATTGCTTTCGTCCAAAAACTATAGCACTGCCCTTGCTGCCATCAACAGCATCAAGTCGCCCGATCGTCAGATATTGGAAGCTAAACAAATTATATTATTCCAGTCGGGTGTTCAAAACTTCATCGACAAGCGTTACGACCTTGCCGCCAACGATTTCAATGCAACCATCAATATGGGTAGCTACAATGCCGAAGTGCGCAGCGAAGCATACTTCTGGAGGGGAGACATAGCCTATCGCAGTGCCGACTATGGCTCTGCAGCCAGAGATTATACGGCTTACATTGGTCAGGCTTCCCCTTCGCAAAACAATTATCCGCTTGCTCTATACAACTTGGCTTACGCACAGTTTCAGGACAAAGTTTATTCTTCTGCTTTGAATAACTTCAAAAAATATATTTCGGCAGAAAGAAGCAAGCAATCGCCAAACTATTCCGATGCCCTCAACCGCGTCGGGGATATAAACCTCTACAACAGAAACTTCTCTGAGGCAGAAAGATACTATGCGCAAGCCGTATCTTCAAACCCTGAGAATGCCGATTATTCTGAATTCCAAAAAGCATTTGTATTGGGATTGCAACGCAACTATTCGGGAAAAGTAACGGCACTGAACAGTATGATGGCAAAATATCCGAATTCGCAATACATAGACGATGCACTGTACGAAAAGAGCCGTGCATTGGTAATGCAAAACAAAGAACAGGAAGCAATCTCGGTTCTTGAAAAAATGCTCAAAGACCATCCAAAATCCAATCTGGCACAAAAAGCCGGAGTACAACTCGGACAGTTATACTTCAACACCAACAACCCTCGCAAGTCGGCAGAAGCCTACAAGCAGGTAATTGCCAACTATCCGAATTCGGAAGAAGCACGTACTGCCATAGAAAGCCTTGAAGCAGTTTACAAAGATATGAACGACATCAGCTCTTATGCTTCATATGTCAACTCGTTGGGTAAAGGCACAATCCTTTCGTCCAACCGTCAGGACTCACTCACTTATCTGGCTGCCGAAAACATATATATGAAAGGTCGCAAAGATGAGTCGAAAATAGCATTCAACAAATACCTGCAAGCATATCCTAACGGGGTATTTGCCAGCGATACACACTTCTATCTGGGCGATATGGCATTCGAAGCTAAAGATTTCGATAAAGCACTCACCCACTTCAACGAAGTTATAAACTCAAACAACCCGAAATACATTGCCAATGCCTTGGTGTTTGCATCGGGAATAGAGTTCGACCGCAAAAACTATGAAGCTGCCTATGCCGCTTACGAGCACCTGAATATGGTGGCATCCAATACCGAAAACAAAGACATTGCCCAACTGGGTATGTTGCGTTGTGCTTATCTTCTGAAAAAAGATAACGAGGTAGTAGCTGCCGCAAGCAAAATATTGCAAGGAGCAAAAGCAGCTCCTGCCGTAGCCAACGAAGCCAGATTCTACAGAGGAAAATCGTATATCAACCTAAAGAAGAACGACGAAGCAGCCACAGACTTGCAGGCAGTAGCCAAAGATACTCGCAGCGCATTCGGAGCCGAAGCTCAGTTCTTACTGGCAGATATGTATTACAAGTGGAAATCGTACGACAAAGCAGAAAAACAAGTGCTTGCCTTTATGAAAGAAGGTACACCATACCAATATTGGATGGCACGTGCGGTGGTGGTATTGTCGGATGCTTATGTTGCCAAAGGTGATAAATTCTCGGCACGTCAGTATCTCGAAAGCCTTCAGGCAAATTATAAAGGCAGCGAAGCCGATATAAAAACAATGATAGACGAACGCTTGTCAGCTTTAAAATAACTTATGAACAAATCAGAATTAAAACGTATGAAAACAACATATAAATCATTATTGGTCATAGGACTGGGAATAATAAGCCTGACAGTTTCGGCACAAAAAGACTCTACCATTACTCGTCAGGTGATGCTCGAAAGAGACTATGTACCTACAATGCAAGAAGCATCGAAAGTAAATACACAACCCGATATCTACGCCCCTACTATCAAACCAAAAGAAATCAAGTTCGAGAGCAATACCCCTCAGATCAGATTAGACAACAACAAACTGGGAGCTTCGGCATCGGGTGACATCAAAACAGATGTAGCCTTCGACAAGAAACGTGGCTATGCGGTATTGGGCTTAGGCACAGGTGGAAATATAGATGGAGCTCTCGGGTACAGACTTGTAAACGGAGACAACGATCGCCTCGACTTTTTTGGTACATATAGCGCAACAGGCTCTACAGTAGACTATATCAACGGTAGCGACTATGCCCGCAAAGATGTAAAAGCCAAGTATATGCATGCAGGAGGCAACCTGAAATATCAACACACGTTCGACCCTTCTGTCTTGTCGGTAGGAGCATCATTCTATAATACATCTTACAATTATTATGGAAACAGCTTTATTCCGATCACATCGTCTGCTGTATATCCATTCGATGTAGATAGCAAGCAAGGCGTAAATGTGTTTAAGATCGGAGCAGGACTGAAATCGAGAGAAGAGAACGAAGGCCCGATCAAGTATGACGGAAATGTGAGCTACAATTATTTCACAAATAAGTATGGTCGCCAAAAAGCAGACGACGGAGTAAAAGGGGGCATTATCAATGCCGACCTAAACCTGTATACAGAATTTGGAGCCGATCAGCAAGTAGGGATAAAAGGAATGATATTGAACCAATCGTTCAGCAACAAAACCGATTACCTACCCAATGCGCATCATGGATATACAAATATTACGGGTACACCATACATCAAGTTTCAGGGCGCAAACTGGAATGCCGATTTAGGAGCAAACCTGAGTGCATTGTTTGACGTGAAAACGGCTTTTGCTATTTCACCCAATGTAAAAGCTAGCGTGAGCTTCTACGAAGTAAACACGCTTTATGCCGAAGTAGGCGGAGGCGTGAACAACAATACATTCCTCGACATTTTGCAAGAAAACCGTTATGCAGACCCTAGCACCCGCATCGAATATTCAAAAACATATTACGATGCCAAGATCGGATTCCGTTCGGGTGTTGTCAGTGGTTTAGAGTTTGACCTCTTTGCCGGATACAAGCACGTAAGAAGAGACCACCTCTATGTATACAACTATTATAAAGAAGAAGGATGGGGAAATGTTGGAAGCCCTGTATATGCTAACATCTCTACAGGACACATCGGCGGGTTGCTGAAAACCAACCTGATCCCATACACCGACCTTTCGGCTCGTATGACTGCTTACTTCTACAATGTAAAATATCATGAACCGTATGTGCAAGTAATAGACGCAGAGACGTTGCCTGATACCAAACCTTGGGGACGTCCTACATTCACTGCCGAGTTTAACGCTGACGTTAATCCAATCAACAACCTTACCCTATCGGTGAATTATCTATATGCAGGCGGACGCAAGGCTCTTGCCTCAAACGCAAGTACCACTGCATGGACAATTGCCAACATGAAGGATATAAACGAGCTGAACTTCAGAGCCGAATATAAGATAAATGACTATATAGCCGTAAACGGACGATTGAACAACGTGCTTTTCCAGAAGTATGAGTTACAATACGGATATCCGCTACAAGGCTTTAACTTCATGGCGGGTGTAAGCCTCAAGTTCTAAAAAAAGAAAATACATTAATCTTCATAAATGGAGTGAGACCCCGTTCGTGCAACGGATCGTTTCACTCCGTTTTCTTTGTAGGGTTACTGTATTTTTTGTTATGCAGAAGTTATGGAGTATGAGAGAAGACAAGAATACATTTTAACCCTTTCTTTAACTACAAATAAACAATATGCCGGTTCGAATAGCGTTATAAACATGAGGAGTTCTTAAGATATTTCCCCGAAAGATAGTTTATAACAACGGTTATACTGTGTAGTTTATATCTAAAATTGAGCTAAAGCCATACTAAACATCGCATACAGAAGGGTATGTAATCAACTTATAAACAAATCATTAAAAATTATCTACATATAATTTGTTTGTTTGTAAATTTTAACTATTTTCGTAAACTGTAAAATGCGAGTAATGAATATCAGAATACTTTCGAAAATCAGAAATTCCACCAATTTATTCAGAAAACATTTTATAAAGCAATCGGGCACAAACGAACTTCTCTCTCTATTTATGTGTTATAAAAAAAGAGTTAATAAAAGGTATTACGTATGAAAACAAAACAATTAGTATCGCTAGCACTCTTTGTACTTATTTGCGTACTGAGTATTAATACTGCCTCAGCCCAGTTTCGTTTAGGTGTAAGGGGAGGTGTAGATGTAGCCAGCAACAAGCTGAATACCGATATATTGAAGGCCAGCAACCGATTAGGCTTCCAGATAGGCCCTACCGCCGAATTTGTAGTTCCTATTTCGGGATTCGGGGGAGACATCTCTGTTCTGTACGGACATAAAGAATATAAGATCAGTGAAAAGCAAGACAATGCGTCTCTATCCGACTATAATTATATAAGCGTGCCTATCAACTTAAAGCAACGTATCAAGCTAGGTCCTTTGGGCTTGTTTGTTACAGGTGGAGTATATGGCAACGTGAAAGTGGGTGACGACAATGCTAAAAATGCAAACGAAGTGGTTAACGCTTTCAAGCACAAAAACTTTATCTTCGGATTGGGTGCAGGAGCAGGAGTTACTTTATTCAGAAACATCGATTTGGGAATGTACTTCCGTGGCGACCTGACAAACAATTATAAAGAAGAATACATGGATGCCGATACGTTCCAAAACAAGAAAAACCAATACTGGACCGTAGGACTCAATTACTACTTCTGATAAACAAAAATGCTGTATGCTGATGTAATACTACCCTTGCCGCTACAAGGGACTTACACTTACGCTATTCCTTTAGAATTTAAAAAATCGGTATACGCAGGGAGTAGAGTTATTGTACAGTTTGGCAAAAAGAAGTTTTACACAGCCATTGTTTTTCAGATATACGAAAAAGAAAAATTATCACAGCCGGTAAAAGACATTGTTACCGTGCTCGAAGAATATCCGATAGCCACCCCTCTCCAGCTAAAGTTCTGGGAATGGGTGGCTATGTATTATATGTGTTCGCTGGGCGATGTATATCGTGCGGCACTACCCTCTGCCCTGAAACTGGAAAGCGAAACACACGTTTTGCTCAATGCCGACTTTGAGACTTCCGAACCGCTTACCGCCAACGAACAGAAAGTATTCTACTGCCTTTCGTCCGACAAAGCCAAAACGATAGCCGAGATAGAAAAGCAAGCGGGAATATCGAATGCCGTAACTGCAATCAAAACCTTGGTAGACAAAAAAGCGGCATACATCAGCGAAAACATACAAGACACATATACCGTAAAGAGCCAAACAGCCATACGCCTCACCCGTCAATACAGCGAAGAAGAGCTAAATGCGATAATGGACGAGCTGGGTAGAGCAAAAAAGCAACAGCACTTGTTTTCTACCTTCCTGTTTATGAAGGACGAGACTCCCCTTGTGCTAAAGAAAACACTGCTCGAAGAAGCAGATACTTCGGCTAGCGTATTGTCTGAACTGCTGAAAAAAGGATTCCTCGAAAGATACGAATACGAAGTCAGCCGTTTCGACTATGGCGATACCAATATAGATGCCGCTTCGGAACTGAACGAATATCAGCGAAAAGCCCTTGAGGAGATAAAAGATTCATTCAAGGAAAAAGATATTACCCTGCTCTTTGGCGTCACATCGAGCGGAAAGACAGAAATATACATACAACTTATAAAGGAGGCAATAGAGAAAGGCAAGCAGGTACTTTACCTTCTGCCCGAAATAGCCCTCACCACCCAGATAACCGACAGGCTAAAAGCCGTTTTTGGTAACAAACTTGCGGTGTATCACTCCAAGTTTAACGATAACGAGCGAGCCGAAATTTGGAACAACCTACTAAAGAACAACGACATACAAGTTGTCTTAGGAGCACGTTCCGCTATATTCCTACCTTTTACAGACTTAGATCTGGTGATTGTTGACGAGGAACACGAAAGCTCGTACAAGCAGCAAGACCCTGCCCCCCGCTACAATGCACGCAATGCCGCTATCGTATTGGCTTCTCTATTCAACACCAAAACGCTGTTGGGTACGGCTACCCCTTCGCTAGAAACATACAACAATGCCCTCACGGGAAGGTACGGACTGGTAAGGCTGGACAAGAGATATGAAAATATCGAGTTGCCACAGATAGTAGTCGTTAACACCAAAGAGCTGAGAAGGAAGAAACAAATGAAGTCGTTCCTCTCTCCTCCCCTCATCGACAAAATGAAGGAGGCATTAAGCAAAAAAGAACAGATCATACTTTTCCAAAACAGACGTGGATTTGCATCTATGCTCGAGTGCAAGACCTGCTCGTGGACATTGCATTGCCGAAATTGCGACGTAAGCCTCACCTATCACAAAGGGCAGCGCATGATGGTATGCCACTACTGTGGAGCAACATACAAAGTGCCTACTGTTTGCCCCGATTGTAATACCCCTACGCTCGACATGCTGGGCTATGGTACGGAACGGATAGAGGAGGAAGTTGCAGAACTCTTTCCCGAAGCTTCAGTTGCACGTATGGACTTAGACACCACACGAGGGAAGCGGTCGTACGAACGTATTATTTCCGAATTTGAACAAAACAAAACCAATATACTTATCGGTACGCAGATGGTATCCAAAGGCTTAGACTTTGATAATGTAAGCATTGTAGGCATACTCAACGCCGACAATATGCTCAACTATCCCGACTTCAGAGCATATGAACGGGCGTACCAACTCATGACACAGGTAAGCGGACGTGCCGGACGAAAGAACAAACAGGGCTTGGTCTTCCTCCAAACCTCGCATCCGGGTAGCCCGTTGATCAGCTTTGTAAGGAGAAACGACTATGAATCGTTTTACGAACTGCAAGCAGAAGAACGAAAAATGTTCCGTTATCCACCCTACTTCCGTCTGATAAACATTGTTGTACGTGGCAGAGACGAGCAACTGACCGACAGCGCAGCACGGGAGTTTGTCTCAGCCTTGCGCATCACCTTTGGCGAGCGTGTGTTGGGACCGGGCAAGCCGCCGGTATCACGCATACAGTCTTTGTATATCCGTCACATCATGCTCAAAATCGAAAATCAGGCATCGATACAGAAGGTTCGTGAAGGTATTTTCCAATGCCAGACCCTTGTATTTGCCAACCCGGCGTTCAAGTCGCTGTTGTTGCACTACGATGTTGATCCGATGTAGATTTAGACCCGCTGTTAGGTTATCATCCTGAACGGAATGAAGGATCTTTTCCAGCCAAATATAAAAAACGCTTTCCGCTACCGAACATAACAAGAATTATTGAAAAGCATTTAAGTTTTTTTATCTGCATTATTGAAACGTTTTATATAACTTTGCGCCAAGTTAAAAGACTTGCATACACTTATGAATGAGAAGGAAAAACAAAGAAGGAATAATAAGACAAATAAAAAACGCACCCCGAAGACCATCATAAAAAAGATGTGGATCGGGTTTGCCTGCTTCATCGGAGTACTCACCATCACATTTGCCCTTATCAGTATAGGAGCAATCGGCTATATGCCTGATGTAGAAGAGTTAGAAAACCCGATTGACAAATATGCCTCTCAGATATATTCTACCGATGGGCAACTGTTGGGCACATATTCCCTTGCAAAAAACAACCGTATATATTCCAACTACGAAGATCTTTCTCCGTATCTGGTACAAGCGTTGGTAGCTACCGAAGATGCACGCTTCTATTCACATTCGGGTATTGATGCATACGCATTACTGAGAGCCGTAGTGAAAAGAGGTATCCTGATGCAGGAAAGTGGCGGTGGGGGTAGTACCATTCCTCAGCAGCTGGCAAAACTGCTCTATTCTCCTCCTTCCGAAAACTGGGTTCAACGTGTGTTTTTACGCAAGCCTATCGAATGGGTTATTGCCGTAAAACTGGAACGATATTATACAAAAGAAGAAATAGTGAACCTATACCTCAATCAGTTCGACTTCCTATACAATGCTGTAGGTATCCAGTCGGCTGCACAGGTGTACTTCAACAAAACACCAAAAGAGCTCAAGATAGAAGAAGCCGCTACCCTGATAGGGATGTGTAAAAACCCTTCGTACTTCAACCCGAGAAGATATCCCGACAGAACAAAAGGTCGTAGAAATGTGGTATTGGAACAGATGTACAAGAGCGACTACATTACCGAACAACAATACGACTCTCTGAAACAAACAGAACTGAAACTCGACTTCAAACGGGTAGACCACAAAGACGGGCTTGCTCCTTATTTCAGAGAGTATCTGCGTATGGCTATGACAGCCAAGAAACCGAAGAAATCGAATTACGCTTCGTGGCAAATGGAACAATATGTGCTCGATTCTATCAGTTGGGAAACAAACCCGCTGTACGGATGGTGCAACAAGAATAAAAAACCGGACGGCTCTAATTACAACCTCTCTACCGACGGGCTGAGAATATATACAACGATCGACTCTCGCATGCAGCAGTATGCCGAAGAGGCAATGGCAGAACACCTCAGCAAGGAACTACAACCCGACTTCGATAAAGAAAAGAGAGGTCGCTCGTATGCTCCGTTCTCCTACTCGGTAGCCAAAGATGTAGACACATTGCTATATCGTGCCATGAAGATTAGCGACAGGTACAAGGCTCTGAAAAATGAAGGCATGTCCGACAAAGAAATACTACAGATATTCAAGAAGCCTGTAGATATGAAAGTATTCTCTTGGAAAGGAGAAGTAGATACTACAATGACCCCTTGGGACTCTATACGCTATCACAAAAGCTTCCTGCGTTCGGGCTTTATGGCGATGGATAATCACAACGGATATGTAAAAGCTTATGTGGGAGGAATAGACTTTAAGTTCTTCCAGTATGATATGGTGAACATGGGACGCCGACAAATAGGTTCGACCATCAAACCATTCCTTTACACCCTGTCGATGGAAAGCGGAATGACGCCTTGCGACCAGATGCTATATGTGCCTCAAACCCTCATTGCCGAAACAGGTAAAGAGTGGACTCCGAGAGGAGGGCGAGCTTCTATGTTTGGCGAAACGGTCACCATCAAATGGGGGCTGCAAAACTCCGACAACCTTGTTACGGCTTACCTCATGGGACGTACCACACCGTATGCCTTTGCACGTATGTTGCACTCTTTTGGTATCACCGGACGCATAGACCCTGTGGTTTCTATGGCACTGGGTACACACGATGTGTCTGTATCGGAAATGGTTGCCGCTTATACCTCTTTTGCTAACAAAGGAATACGTTCCAACCCTGTATATGTAACCCGCATCGAAGACGCCTTTGGCAATATAATAGCTGATGCAGCCTTCGCTCCGAAGATGGACGAAGTGTTCAGCGAAAGTACATATGTGAAGATGCTCGACATGCTTCGCGGAGTAGTGGATGGCGGTACAGGCGGACGCATCAGACGCAACTATGGCATAACAGCGCCAATGGGAGGAAAAACAGGAACAACACAAAATAACTCCGACGGATGGTTTATGGGATTCACACCTAAACTTTCTACCGGATGCTGGGTAGGTGGAGAAGACCGCTCTATACACTTCGACCGCACGACTGACGGACAGGGAGCCAGCATGGCTCTGCCGATAGTAGGTCTGTTCTTCAAAAAAGTATTTGCAGACAAGCGACTCGGTTATAGTCAGGGAGACCAGTTTGAGAGTGTACCGGGATATGGTGTTTGCGACAAGAGCAGCGACGAAGAAGTTCAGGATGCACCGCCTCCGGCTCAGATAGACGAAATGTTTAAGTAAAAACCGGCTATAATCCGGCCTAGACTTTATGCTGAAATATTACTACATCGATGATATATCGAAGTTGCAATGCGGCCCCTTTACTTCAAACGAGTTACTTCGGAAGAATATCAGCCCCGAAACAATCGTTTGGCGTTCGGGGATGGCAGACTGGGCTGAAGCCGGAACGTTGCAGGAACTGAATTTCCTTTTCGACACTAAAGCTAATGCACCGCAAGACCGTAGAGAAGAACAGCAGACACCTCCTCCAATACGACAGCAGCAGAATAGACAAAACCCGACATATAACAGCGGGCAGCGATACCAATATGACGATCAGCACAAGTGGGATGGCATAATACCCATGCCCAAGAATTGGCTTATAGAATCGATATTACTTACTATATTTTGTTGTTCGCCGATAAGCCTTGTTGGAATATTTTATGCCGTGAAGGTAGAAACGCTGTATGGCAAGAGAGAATATGAAGCATCACAAGAAGCATCACGCAAGGCCAAACTATGGACGCTATGGGGTATTGCATTCTTGCCTGTTATCTATATGTTATTGTTCATTTTAGGTTTGCTTGCAGCTCTTTCGCAGTATTAAAACCGAGAAACAATGCCAAAATATCTAATCAGAGTTATTGTGATAGGCTGCGTACTACTGCTTGCCACAATTATATACTTTCTGTTCAGTCCCGCAGAATCGGCATATTTTCCGCAATGCCCTTTTCATCGGATCACAGGGTTCGACTGTCCGGGCTGCGGTTCTCAACGAGCCATACATCATTTACTACACTTTAGGCTGAAAGATGCGTTTGCGAGCAACCCTCTCCTTATACTGGCAATTCCCTATCTTATCATTGGAATTTATTTCGAATACTTTGGCGGTAAAGAAAAATTTCCGACCGCACGGAAGATACTATTCGGAAAAAGGGCTATTGTTATAGTTCTTATACTGATTGTGCTTTTCTGGATAGGGAGGAATATCAGCTTTTCATAATATATAACAGGGATAGCAAGCCACCGGATACAATTTCCCCCTCCAATAGAAAAGAGTGAATCTAATGAAGGGGGAAGAAAATAAAGTATATCTTTTATTTCACAGCTTCTACTGTGTATCCTTTAGCAGCAAGCTGAGCGAGCAAACCGTCCTTGTCGGCAAGGTGCAATGCACCTACGGCAATGAGGCTCGATTTATTTTTCATTATCTCAGGAAGTTTTGCGATCCACTTGTCATTACGGTCTTTATTCAGAGCGTTTTGCGACTTTTGTGATACACCACACGGATCGTCGGGATTATTAAAAGCAAGGTTGTACATATTTGTCAGCTGTCCTGCCTTGTAGTATGCATTCAGTTTATCCAACATATCTTTTGCCTTGTCGCTGTTCACTACATAGCATGCCAATGAAACAGCCTGATCTTTCAACGGTTCGGCATCGAACAGAGCATAAATCTGATCTTCGACAGTTTCGAGACCAACAACGGTTTTTCCTTTCTCTGTCGCTATGCGTTGCACATATCCATCGATAGCCTCGTGTGCCATCGGGTTAAACTCAGGATAAAACTTTGTATATAACGTGATGGTGTACAACATAGAAAGCATGCCGGGTTTGAGTTGCCCAAACTGACTGAGACCAACACCGAAAAGCTCTTTCAATCCATTATCCAGCTTAGTATAGTCGTCGGGAGACAACAAAGCTGCATAACTTTCGCCTGCCGGCATCATCGCCGCCTGTTGCAGTTTGGCCTGCATCGCTGTCTGATCAGACATCAGAAGTTCGCCCACCGTTTGTTCGGTAGTTTCCATGGCACTTCTTAGCCCCGGAATGCTATCTACATAGCTCACATGTGCCAGATGGTGCGTACCAAGTATATAAGAAGGCTTTGATAGCCCATTGCCCGAAACCTTCCAAAGCAAAGCGTTATCATACTTCGTTTCGTTCTGAGCTGTGAGCGTGGTAGCAGCTACAAATAGTATCAGTGCAAAAAATGTTGCGACCAGATTTTTCATATTACATTTATTCGTTAAGTTTCTTACAAAGGTTATTTATATTTTATCATGCTGACGACTAGAAGTATTTCTTACGGCAAGAGATTTTTGGCTATGCCGATTTTCAATTCAGTTCTTTCAAAATGACAAAGAGGATATTCTTATTATTCAGTCAACATTATCTTTCTCAAAATCTTCTATTTCCCGTATCGAATCTTGTATCTTCCTTATATTATTCAAGTACAAATATTTATAGATAAGGAAAGAGAAAACCATCGTAGATGCAATCATAAAGATAAGCAACAAGAGCATAAACGACGACTCGCCGTCGGACGAATATCGCCCCATCAGCTTAGGAAACATACTCGGCAGACCATAATATATATACGACACCGAGAAAGCGACTATCCACACCGCTCCTATAATAATTTCGTACACCAAGAATTTCTTGTAGCGCGTCACCCCCTTCGATATTTCCAGTATTCCCATTTTAGACACATCCGCCTTCTTCAGGTAGCTGATCTTATACAGCTGCCAGAAAAATGCCGGGATAAGCAATGCAAAATAAAGGATACCGGGCAGAGGATGCATACAATAGAACAAGACTCCTGCAAACACACAAGGTATGAGCAGCCACAGAAAGCACTTGTCATACTTCAATAAATTTGCATAAGCGCTTTTCCCCTTATTATCCAACATTTTCTGAATCTTTGATTCATCGATTGTCGGCTTTATATCCGCTTCTTGCCACGTTTTTTTTATGCTATCGAGATC
Organism: Dysgonomonas mossii; assembly: GCF_004569505.1. Lineage (NCBI taxonomy): Bacteria > Pseudomonadati > Bacteroidota > Bacteroidia > Bacteroidales > Dysgonomonadaceae > Dysgonomonas > Dysgonomonas mossii. Next base: position 336,163 of record NZ_SPPK01000002.1, on the reverse strand, counting down.
CATATAATTTGGTTAGTTTTCTCCATTCGACATCTGCTTCAACTTATCTTTTATGCGGCTCAGTTTGGTTGCCACATTTGTCACAGAAAGCCCTGTGATTTCGGCTATCTCCTTGTACGGTTTATCGTCGAGATAGAGTAAGACTAGGGCGCGTTCGATTTTTCCTAAACGGTTGATTAATTTGTACAATTCTTGTATTTCTTCATTGTTGTCTACCACGTCGGGAATATCTGTCGATATATCTACATAGGAAACATTAATTCTATTCCTGCGATAGAAAGACACACAGGTATTGAGCGCAATCCTATATATCCAGGTCGAATACTTGCTTTCGCCCCTGAACGACGGATACCCTTTCCATAGGTTGAGTACGACTTCTTGATAAAGATCGCCGATCGGATGCTCTTTGTCGACATAGAAGGAAGCTACCTTGAAGATAATACCCTCGTTTTGGCGTATCATCTCTAAGAATTGCTCATCCCTTTCCTTCGTTTCTTTCATCTATTAGAAGTCGCTTTATTATATATGTCGCAAAAGTGTGCGATTTGTCACAATATTAGGAATTTTTTAATGTTTAATCACGAATAGATGATGAAAATATGAAGCGGTAACAAAAAAATTGAATGTAAAAGCTTGTTGCTAGGGGCATGTTCTCAATTCGGTTAATCACAAGAATAGCCTCTACTGTAAGATATATTTTTTGTTATGTACTAGTCATTTTTCATATCTTTGCAAAAAAATACAAACATCGGATATAATGAAAAAGATAGTATACTTGCTGATTATTTTGTTTAGCATATCCGCGTGTAAATCTGTTAAGTTTATGACAAGCAACGAAAAATCACTGATAAATAGCGGAAGTGCAGATACTCCGTTCAGAGTATTACAAACCGACAACCAAAAAGATTCTCTTTTCCTCAGAAAAAAAAGCATCGATCTGGATGCGAAGAACATTGCGACCAACAAAGACCTGCAACTACTTATCGACCGCCTGCAAATGACACTTGCCGTAGAGTCGGGAGTAGGAATAGCAGCTCCGCAGGTGGGTATCGGGCGCAACCTGTTCCTTTTCTTGCGTATCGACCAAAAAGGAATGCCTGTGCAAGTAGCCATCAATCCACGTATTGTAGGTCATTCGGCTGAGACATTCCTCTTCGAAAGAGACGGATGCCTTTCTGTGCCGGAACTATCGGGCACAACGAATCGCTACACATGGGTAGATGTGGAGTATTACGACGATAACGGAACGCTTATAAAAGAAAGACTAAGCGGCGGCTCACGTGGCGCAGACTTTACGGGCGTGATATTTCAGCACGAGTACGACCACCTGCAAGGTATATTGTTTACCGACAGACTGGCTACTGCCGTTTCTCCTGAGGTTCAGAAAGAGGATTGATGCCGCCATTTGAAGAAAAACAATCGACAACATAAAAGCAAAAAGAGTAAATCAAGGAAATGATTTACTCTTTTTTTTGACGAATATAGTTTTGTATGTGTTCGTATTAAGATTAGAAAGTTAACATAATCGTCGTCTAAAGTAAGACTGTAAAGCAAAAGTATAGTATTCATTTTGCACTTATGTTAACTATTATAAATCCTGACCACAACTTTTCTCCACACAAGCAAATTATATAAAGCTGTTTTTTCGAATGTATTCTTTGGAAATAAAAGCTGTTTACTAAAAATTACCGATCATTTTCCTATGTTGCGAAAACACCCTCAAGAAGCAACAAAAGGTGTAAACATTTATAAATATTTACAGCAGAAAGGGCATTAGAAAAGCGTTTCCGCTATTTGGAGAACTCATCGTAGAGAAAGAAATATTGTCAATGTGTTGAATTTATAGCGGCAAAAAACAAGTCATAAGATGTGATAAAAGATAAAGTACATCATCGCAAAGTTATATCCGGCATGCGACAGCACAGCTCCAAATATAGAGTCACACATCTGCTTGCACGCAAAAAATAGTCGACTGACAGCAAACATTGACAGTATCCACAACAGTGCCGGAACAGGAAGCAATTTCCACACCCCTGCATCAAAAATGATTCCGAAATGAGCCAAATGCGTTAATGCAAAAGCGAGGCTATCAAAGAGAGAAGCCTTCGTTTCGCCAAACTTGGGTACAAAGCTACCGTGTATTACCCCTCTGTACAGAAATTCTTCGCCGATAGGGCTGAATAGCATACTCGGTATAGCTGCAATAAGGAAGAAGATAAGCCGATGACTATCGTCCAACACGACAGACGTGCTGGCTTTCGAGATATAGACAAGCGAATTGCTGATTGTATTGCCATAAAAAAGATAAAACAGCCCGTATATAGCTCCGCACGCCAATGCGCCTAAGGCAAAAGAATAAAGCAAACGAAGGTAATTGTTAGGACGCTTAAAGCCAATTTCTCTCCTGCCCTTCCGAGTGAGAAAAATAAAAGGGGTGAACCACATGATGAAAAAGATGATAAAAGCTGTGCCATATCCGCCCGACATGTTCGCATCCAACACCAAAATAAAACGAGGAACACCAAACAACAGAATTAGCGCAAGACCAAATTGCCAATTATAGCTGAAATAACGTGACCATATTTTGTGTAGTGATTCCATAATTAAAATAAGTATTACGATTGAAAGTATAAATGAAGGATCTTTTTCTATTCTGACATAAGATTCTTCACTTGTGAGCATGGCAATAAAAATACATTTTAAATATCATCTCCAAAAGAAGAAACTCCTAAAATCTGAAAAATGAGCTTAAATATTTACTTAATAAGAAAAAACATCGCCTGAATATCGATGAAAATTGTACTTTTGTGATATAAACAATTTATCGAAAGTATTGATTTAAACTTTTATCGACATGAATGGGATAGACTGGTCTAATTTGTCTTTCGGGTACATGAAGACAGATTATAATGTAAGAAGCCATTACAAAGATGGAAAATGGAGTACACCAACCGAAACTACTTCTGAGAGTATTGACATTCATATAGCTGCCACTTGCCTCCACTACGGACAAGAAGCATTTGAAGGACTCAAAGCGTTTAGAGGCAAAGACGGGAAAATCCGAATTTTCAGAATGCGCGATAATGCTTTGCGTATGATTTCTTCATGTCATGGTATTATGATGGCCGAGCTTCCTGTCGAAGTTTTTGAAGAAACAGTATTAAAAGCTGTAAAACTGAACGAAAAATTTGTTCCGCCATACGGAAGCGGAGCTTCTTTATATATCCGTCCGCTACTGATAGGCACAAGTGCACAGGTGGGCGTGAAACCTGCTGCCGAATACATGTTTCTCGTATTTGTTACCCCTGTAGGCCCATACTTCAAGGAAGGGTTTAAACCTACCCCGGTTGCCATCCTGCGAGGATACGACCGTGCTGCACCGCTGGGTACAGGCACAATCAAGGTAGGTGGCAACTATGCAGCCAGCCTCGTAGCAGGACACAAAGCACACGAAATGGGGTATTCTGCCGTTTTGTATCTCGATGCCAGAGAAAAGAAATATCTTGACGAATGCGGCCCTGCAAATTTCTTCGGAATAAAAAACAATACATATATCACACCGCTTTCGAGCTCGATACTTCCTTCCATCACCAACAAGAGCCTGATGCAACTGGCCGAAGATATGGGAATGAAGGTAGAACGCCGTCAGATACATGAAGACGAATTGGCGACATTCGAAGAAGCGGGACAAGTGGGTACAGCTGCCGTAATCAGCCCGATACTAAGAGTAGATGATCTGGACGAAAACAAGTCGTATGTGATATCTAAAGATGGTAACGCAGGTCCTGTAAGCACCAAGCTGTACAACAAGCTGAGAGCGATACAGCAGGGAGACGAACCCGACACACACGGCTGGGTAACAGTTCTCGACTGATCGGGTATACAATCCTAACAACTTGTTTGCTTGTCTACAATAGTAATTGAATAATGGCAGAAGATAACAATATACAACCCACCGAGAGGATGGTGCTACGCACCGAAGACCTTGTAAAGCGATACTCGTCGCGTACTGTCGTAAATCACGTCTCGATAGATGTGAAGCAGGGCGAGATTGTGGGCTTGCTAGGCCCCAACGGTGCAGGAAAAACCACAACGTTCTACATGACCGTAGGATTGGTGATGCCCAACGAAGGCAAGATTTTCCTCAACGATACGGAGATAACCAAGTTCCCTGTTTACAAGCGGGCGCAACATGGCATCGGCTATCTGGCACAGGAAGCCTCCATCTTTCGCAAGATGACTGTGGAAGACAATATCCGGTCGGTACTGGAAATGACAAAAACATCATCCGAGTATCAGAAAGAAAAGCTGGAAAGCCTCATCGATGAGTTTGGGTTGCACAAGGTTCGCAAGAATCTGGGAGACAGGCTATCGGGAGGTGAACGCCGCCGCTCGGAAATTGCCCGCTGTCTGGCTATCGATCCTAAATTTATCATGCTTGACGAGCCTTTTGCGGGGGTAGACCCTATTGCCGTGCAAGACATTCAGGAAATTGTGGCAAAACTGAAATATAAGAACATCGGGATTCTCATCACCGACCACAATGTGGACGAAACACTGAGTATCACCGACCGTGCATATCTTTTGTTCGAAGGGAAGGTATTGTTCCAAGGAAGTGCCGAGCAATTAGCTGAAAATGAAACGGTAAGAGAGAAATATCTCGGACGTGACTTCCAGCTCAAACGACGCAATTTTGAACATTTGAAATAGCAGAATAAAAAATAACAGAGAGCGCAGATTGATATAATCTGCGCTTTTTTTATTGCTGAAATCTATAACGTATAAAAAAAAGTCATATTGCAACACAAACAAAAGAAGACTAAACAATTACACTACAATATCTTATCACGAGTCACATCCTACAAAAAGTCATATCCAGGCTTACACCACCCTTATTTCCAGACAATTATTACTAATTTCAAGACACATAAAATTCTATGTTTAACGCTAAATTAAGTTATCATGAAAAAAGCTTTGTACACATTAATCGCTGTTTTTGTATTTACAATTACATGCAGTAGCCTGAAAGCCCAGTCAGTCGACGTATTTTTCACAAATGACAAGCTGAGTTCTGACAAATCAAAAGTAACTGCTGATGTTTATAGCAGCCAGCCGTCAACTGTTATTTTCGAATTGAGAACAAGCAAGCATCCTTCTTTTTCGTACAGTGCAGCCGGATATAAGGTGATAGATTGGTCAAATTATATGAGCTGCTATGTGCCCAATACGAATACGATGATTACTTACATGACAGTAAATCTGCCTCAGGGATACTCTCCTATCGAAATCTATTTAACCAATTACCCTACAGTAATAATGCTACTCAGCAAAGTAAACGGAGTTGCAGCTAGTACCCGCCCAATTGTTTTCGCAAATTATTATTGAAATTTACTCATAAAACAAGATCAAAAGCGTCTGAATATTCAGGCGCTTTTTTATTTCCCACTCTACCCTGCGATTTTATTATCACTACAAAAACATTACCTTTGCAATCTATCCTAAAACATTATGACAAAAGCTATTTTTTTTGATATAGACGGCACGCTATTAAGTTTTAAGACACACTCGGTTCCACAATCTACAATCGATGCTATCAACGAAGTAAAGAGACAAGGCATCAAGGTTTTCGTTGCCACAGGTCGCTTGAGAAAACAGATACAAAATCTGGGCGACTTGGAGTTTGATGGCTTTATAACCGTAAACGGAGCGTATTGTGTAACTACCGATCATGATGTTATCTTCAAAAAGCTGATCCCCAAAGAAGAGCTGAAATCACTGATCGAGTATCAACAAAACGAAGTAAAATTTCCTTTAGCCTTCATGCTCAACGAAGGTTCGTTTGTAAACTATATAGACAGCAATGTAGAAAAGATAGCTAACCTTGTGAAGGTAAATGTGCCTCCTGTAAGAAACCTTGAGGAACTGATAGATCAAGAGGTTCTACAAGTAAACCTGTATGTAGACCATGCGTTAGAAAAAAGGATAATGAACGAAGCATTGGTAAGTTGCCATGCCAGCCGATGGCATCCTACATTTGCCGATGTAAATATCAAGGGGATAAACAAGAGCACAGGGATAGATAAATTTCTCGAACATTTCGGTATCCATAAGTCCGAAACAATGGCTTTTGGCGATGGAGGCAACGATATAGAAATGCTTCGTCACGTGGCTATCGGCATAGCGATGGGTAATGCCGGAGACGATGTAAAAGCTGCTGCCGACTACGTTACCGATGATATAGATGATAATGGCGTTGCAAATGCATTAAGGCATTTTGGGTTGGTAAAAGGAAATAAGAGTCTTTAAAATCTATATATTATAGTATTTTGTCTATATTTTTTACGATATTCAACAGTCTTTATTTAAAAATATCTTCTAGTATATTAGAATCGAAGAATATATAATTTATTAACAAATACATCTACTGTTATGAAAAAACTGATATTTGCTTTACTACTGGTTATATTACTGGGAACAACACATGTCTATAGTCAAAATTATCTTAACATTGTAAATTATCATAAAATAGCTAGTCCTAATTATGGAATTAAAATCAAAACTAACATTCCTTTTGAAGGAGGGAATGGAATGCCAGTGATTAAGATAGAAGGCTATAATTATGACCTCTCCGAAGTCATTAATATTAACTTGGTATTTTATGTATGGAAAAGTAAATTTGTTCGAATGAGTGCTACTTCTTTCGGGTCATCAACTCCTCCTATTTATTTATCCAATGAGGATGATAAAATAACTATTTTTATGGATTTTAGAGAATATCAACAACGATTTACTATCAGTGCATTTTCTCCGGCTTATCCCAATAGCCTACCTGCCCATTTTGAGGGGTGGAGAGTTATTGATGAACCTTTGGGAGGAAAAGAACAAACTCTTGTTCCTTATAAAAATAAATTTGCAGGAGATGTTAGTATAGGAAATAACATATTAGGAGGAAAACTAGATGTCAACGGTACTATCCGTGCCAAAGAAGTAAAAATAGAAGCAACAGGATGGTCTGATTTTGTATTTGACAAAAATTATAATTTACCATCATTACAATATGTCGAAAAATACATCAATGATAACAAACACCTTCCTAATATCCCTTCCGAAAAAGAAGTTTTGAAAGAAGGTGTCAATGTAATAGAGATGCAAACAAAACTTCTACAAAAAATTGAAGAACTAACCTTGTATGTAATAGAGCTAGAAAAACAGAACAAAAATTTACAACATCAAGTCAACCAACAAAATAATCGGATTGAACAATTAGAAAGTAAATAACAATATCTCGTCCTAAAACAAGTAAAAAGAGGCGAAAATCCCTTCCACCTCTTTTCAAACCTAAAATCACCTAAATTCAGGAAATACTGTTCCTAGTTATTTAGACAAGGAATTGCATATCTCCAAATTCACCTTTTTTACTCGTGGTTCGTCCACTTTTATTTCTTTTCTATCGTATGTTATCAAACCGTTTACCTCTCCTTCCACATCCGTAGTCTGGGTGTAGACAGCAGCGGAGAAACCGGCTTTGATAAGTTTTTTCAACTGTTCGGCATACTTCACGTATTCGTCTGTCACTTCTTTGGCATTCTTAAACTGAACGTATCCCCAGTTTTTGTCAGTTTGCCACAAGTGATTCTGTAGCGGAAGACCTATACCTCCATACTCTCCAAGCACTGTAGGACGTTCGGCATCGTAGAGATACATGTCAGGGCCCGGATAATTGTGCAAGTCGAGCATATCGCCTGTACGGTAGAAGTTACCACCACTGGCAGGGTTTACAAGGCGAGAAGGATCATACGCTTTTGTCCATTCGGCTATCTCCTGTGTCTTGAACTGCCCCCATGCTTCGTTGAACGGAACCCACACAGCGATAGATGGATAAGAGATCAGATAATCCATTATCGCTTTCCACTCCTGACGATAGTTCGCTTCCGATTCGGCGCTACGAATCAGCTCCGATCCCTTGAAGTAATCTCTGTTTTGCCACTGTGGCGAACGGTCTCCGTTAGGCATATCCTGCCATACTAATATCCCCAGACGATCGCAATGAGTATACCAACGTGCAGGCTCTACCTTCACGTGCTTGCGTATCATATTGAATCCAAAGTCTTTGGTCTTCTGTATATCGTACACCAAAGCCTCATCGGTAGGTGCTGTATATAATCCGTCGGGCCACCAACCCTGATCGAGCGGGCCAAACTGGAAATAATCTTTATTGTTGAGTTGCAAACGCATAATGCCATTATCATCACGTTTGAACGAAACCTTACGCATTGCCGTATAGCTCTTTACCTTATCCTGAACTTTGCCTGCACTATATAGTGTTACCTCTACATCGTACAAGAACGGACTTTCGGGCGACCACAATTTAGGATCGGCGATAGGTAGTTCGAGCGTCTGTCCCGCAACGGCTTTTCCCGAAGCTACAGTTTGTCCCTTATCTTTTACTACTACCTCTACAACATCTGAAGATGAAGTATTTGCCGGACATACATCGAATGCTATTTTCTTCGTATCGAGGCTAGGTATAGCCTTAATATTTGCAATATGTTTGTTATTCACCGGCTCCAGCCACACTGTTTGCCAGATACCCGACACAGGGGTGTACCATATACCATGAGGATCTTTGTGTTGCTTGCCGACAGGCTGATAGCCGTCTGTTGTAGGATCCCACACCTTTACAACGAGTTTTTGACTGCCCGATGTAAGGAAAGGAGTAACATCGAAACTGAACGGGGTATATCCTCCCTTGTGTGCACCCACTTTTATATCGTTAACAAAAACCTCAGTCTTCCAGTCTACCGCACCAAAGTGAAGGATCACATTCTTACCCTTCCATGACGATGGTACTGAAAAAGTACGTTTGTACCAAAGCTCGTTTTTTGCTCCCAATTCTTTTTGCACTCCCGACAGGCTCGATTCTACAGCAAACGGAACAAGTATCTGCCCGTCGAAGCTGCGAGGTTCGGCTTGTCCAATGGGTAAGATTGCATATTCCCAAAGTCCGTTTAGGTTTGCCCAATCGGTACGTTCCATTATCGGACGAGGATACTCGGGCAATACGTTTTTGGGATCGAGCGACTCAGCCCATTTTGTTTTTATCTTATCTCCCGCTGGTTTCCATTGGGCAAAAAGACCGATACTGGTGACAAATAATATTAACAATAAAAAATTCTTCTTCATGTCTTATATTTTGAGTTAATGATTTCTTCTAGAATAATGCTTATTCTATAAAAATTATCGATATGTTATGTTGATCTTCGTGTAGTGAGAGAAAGAAAACTTTCCTCTTTCTTTACTTCCCGAACGAAGCTTATGTTCTGGGCTCGCTTCGTCCGGGGCAGTAAATACCAATCATTAATTAGGTTGCAATCTCCTATCTATTACAATCACTATATCTTTAAAACACGGGCTTATCTGCCGAAGAAGACGGTTTGCCTCCCTCTACATAAGGCCATGAATTGTTATCCCATTTCACTTGATCGAGCAGCAGCATACGCCCATCAGGGTGGTTAAGGTCTACGCCATGATACAATATCCAGTCGTTACCAGCCTTGTCCTGTACTATTTCGGAGCAGTGTCCGTTGCCTACAAAGCGGGAGCTTTTGCTTATGACCACAGTATATCCATTGTCCATCATATCCTTGCCTGTTTTATCCACATAAGGGCCAAACAACGACTGGGAACGACCAACAACAAGCTCGTAGGTACTGTTTGCACCTTCGCAGCAACTGCCGATAGACGCAAACATGTAGTAATAATTTCCTCTCTTGTGGATATATGTTCCCTCAAAGGCTGTTCCGGCTATTTGTTTTTTCTGCGCTCCTTCTTTTACCGACAGTCCGTCGTCGCTCAGCTCTATGGCATAGATACCACGGAAGCTACCCCAGAAGAGGTATTTCTTGCCTCCTTCTTCGATATAAAACTGGTCGATGGAATTCTGAACGTCGATCTCGTTGCTTCTAAAAAGCTTTCCTTTGTCGGTGAATGGTCCTTCGGGCTTGTCGGCAACAGCTACGCCAATGCCGCATGTCCACTCGCCACCCCATACCGACATGGAGTAGTACAGCACATATTTGCCGTTGATGTAATTAATATCAGGCGCCCACAAACCTCCGTTGGGCTCGAAGGTGGGGCGTGTAGCATCCGTAAATGCCGTTCCTAAAAATGTCCAGTCTACAAGATTATCCGATCTGTAAATAGGAGTATTTCGTGTGTTCTCTGTTGCATACAAATAAAAATGTCCATCCTGTGCCTTTATGATTGTTGGGTCGGGCAGGCTCAGAGCCACTACAGGATTTGTATATTTCTGATTTGGAGTTACAGGTTCTTCTTTTTCAGAACTGCTACATGCATTACATCCCGTTGCCACAAGCAACTGTATAATGAACATATATGTAAAAATTTTCTTCATGGTATTATTCGAATTTTATTGCATTATCTTATGACATGCTTTTCGTAGCGTTCTGCTCTGCTAAGTTAGCATGCCAAGAATAAAAGATAGGTATACTTTTCAACCAAAAGAGTATCAAAATAAGCCAAATTCGGCCTTTGACTAGTTTTTATTACTATTTGACCGATTTTTATCATTAGCGCCACTCTCCTTTAAGGCTCGTATATTGAAGTTTAAGATGGGCGGGGAATTTCTTCCCTGCCCATTGTTTTTATTTTTTCTTCGGATTAAAATACGTCTCTACTCTGTCGGGGCTCAGCATTTGCCAAAGAGAAGCTACAGTCCAGCCGGGAGCAAAGATGTCGTTATAAAATCCTTTTCCGTTTTTGCCATAGTCCCAGTTGGTATGCTGTACTACTTCGGGATAATAACCCACCTTGCCGATATTGAACATGTGTCCTTTTACAGGCATTAGTTGCAGCATAGAGCTTTTTATTACCGACGAAAACTGTGAGAAACGGGGTTCGTTGCGTTCTTTGGCTAGCCAATCGAGCACAGTTGCAAATTCGAAGATGAAGACATCCACATGGTTGTTCTCTACCGAGACATTGCCCCATCCACGCGATTTGAAGCCCACATCACCCAGCATCTGCCCTTGAGCAAAAGGCACATCCCACATATAGTACCACGACAGGCTAAAGTATGCCGCCTTCTTAGAAAGGTCGATGTAACGATCTCTTTCTTTTGGGGCAGAAGCCATTGCCAGATAATACATGGCTGTGGATGCGTATAGCGACGCTTCTTTGTCTTCGCAATTGGCATCGAGCGTAGAAGAGAAGTAATCGGCTTTGGATATCAGCTCTTTTTCGAGATATACAGCCGTACGTTTTGCACTCTCCATATATTCCTTGTTCTTGAAGTAGGTATAAGCCATCGTAAGAGGTAAGGTTGCCGATGGGGTGCTGCCTCCCGAAGGGTCGGTAACACGGAATTGGCCGTCAAACTTACGAGGAAAACTACCGTCTTGTCCTTGCAACTTTTGGAAATTAGCAAGCAGTGTTTTTATCTTGGCTTCCCACTCGGGGTGCTTGCGTCCTTGCTTCTTTTCGTAGTCGAGATAATTAAGGATAGCAAATGCCCCTTCCGACTGACGGCGAATGCTGTATATATCTGTTTCGTTGTTGTGACTATAATCTACAAACTCACGGAAAAATCCGTTTGGAGTAAAACCATGTTTTAGGTAACTGTCGAACACCGAGTTTGCTTTATTTATTAGGTCGGTATTGTTGGTTTGCTCGCCATATTCCAACGCATTGAAGGCATTGAGCAATACACGCCCTACAAACCCTACCTCAACCGAGCCGGTGCTTTCGCAATCATCGGTACGCATGTGTACTCCTGAGAAATATTTGAGATCGTATTTGTTTACATAACTCTCTGTAAAGAAGTTAGACAAAACTCGTTTTGCTTCGGCAGTGCTCATCGCATCGGCGTATACCTGCGGGCGATATGTGTCGTAAGAATAGTTCCACACATCGGCTACAAAAGCAGAGTAGTCGGCGGCTTTGCCTTTACGAATCTCCCATACCAATTGGCGGGTTTCTCCTTTCTCTAGCTTTTCGAATGCCTGAACGGCAGGAGCCAACGTCAATTTGCGGATATATGTTTTTGGAGCTTCGCTATACGGGAATCCGAAAACAAGGGCTGTAGTACCCCCTACATTACGGAATCCGGTAAAGCCAAGCGAAGTTTTGTCAGTAAGGATAATTTCGCCTGCACTGTGGGTAGCCAAACTTTCGTTTTCGAATTTATCGAGACGAACTACTGTATAGAAGTCGCCTGTTTTGTCGCTATAGATACCCGTTAGCGGTGTGCTCAGTCGGTCTTCACGTACCTGCCAGCTGTCGCTTGTAGCAAACGAAGGAGCCTCTTTTGGAGAACGCATATTGCGATGATACCAAAATCCGGGCATCAGAAACTGACAATCGGCATGCTGCATAGCCGATAGTTTACACACTTCTTCGAAGTTGTAATAAACAAGATCTGTAGCTCGCAGTGTGACAGTGATACGTGTTGCAGAGCCGTTTTCCTCCTTTTGCTGCCTGATCTCTATCGGCAAAAGCTGCGAGGCTTTCAGGTAGCCCGAAGCATCTTCGGTAAGGGTATACGACTCTGCCGGATTTCCGGGCGATTTTAATGTAATCTTATACTCCGATTGTACTTCCTGCGCATCTATCATTGCGCAAGAAAACAGGAGTAAGACAACAGAAAGCAATCTCTTTTTCATTATATTTTAAGTTTTATTTGGTTGTCGTTTCATTCTTGTATCTGCTTATCATATTTCCATCTTTACTGTCATCCTGAACAAAGTGAAGAATCTCTTGCCTCATTAGGCGTTAATATTGTTCGTTCTTCTTGTTTTATTCGTTCTTTCGGATTTGTAATCCGAAAGCTGTTTGTTTTAGCGGATTTAAAATCCGCCGTAAAAGTTTTCGGATTACAAATCCGAAAAAACAAGTGATGGACGGTATACTTCGTTATTCAGCATCACAAAGTGTTGCAAGCATTAATTTAACAAACTTACTTTCAGCCATGTATTCGGTTTATTTTCTTCGCTATTTGCGAGCATTTCTTTGTAACCATTTACAGCATCGCTATAGGCTGATAATCCCAATGCTAATCTTAAGTCTTTGCCACTGCCAGACTTTATATACTTCTTAGGAATGATGATCTTCAGATCGTAGCCTTTATCATTGGTAGAGGAAACCGCCTGCACATCACTTGCCATTTTGGTATACCACACCCCCTTTTTCAGTTCACTTACTTCTGTATTACCCTGATAGCTGCACCATACTCTCATCGACTCCATTCCATCGCTGAGATAAACATATACACCATCAGCATCAGAGCTTTGCGAACCATATAATTTATTATCATTAACCTTGCATTCGACATACAGGTTTTCCTCGTCTGTGCCTAACCCCGCACGAAGATTTGTTTCGCCCTTTGCCCCTACAAACAAGGGATAAGTGGTAATATCTTTTGTAGCAACCTTTAGTTCAGGAATAATATATCCCTTGATAAGCCAAGGCGCTACCTCTTTGGAGTTGAAATTGGATGAAGCAAAAGCTACAACCGTATTTTCGTCCCATAGTGCCAAAGAGTTCCATTTTGCTTCTTTATCGAGCGGCACATCAAAAGGACGTGTTCGTTTCGTGAAATTGCGAGCCGACTTATCTCCTATCGCTACTTCGAGTGTGGAGTATTCCCAGTCGGAGGCTCGTTTTTCGTTTGTCTGATACGAAATCAAAGTTTCGCCTGTAGGGAGTTTCAGCAGATAGGGAGCACCCATATATACCGAATTGTCTATCTTCTCAGCAAGGGCGTATTCTCTGTGTGGAGAGTCTGCCAATACAGGTTTCACCCAATTATCTTTCAGTTTTGTACGCACTGTGTATGGTTTAAAGCGGTCTACGTTGTTATCTTCTATAACCACTACTATTTCGTCGCCCAATATTCGGGCTACCGGCATACCATCACGCCTGTTTTTGCGGAAGGATACCATTTGGGCATCGCTCCATGTAGCTCCATTGTCGGCAGATCGAAGCAGGGATATCTCCTGTTCGTCGGATTGCTGATACGGATTTTCATTTGCAAAATATATCTGCACCTCCCCGTCGGGCAATTGCAGGAACGAGGGTTCCCAACATCCATCGTTGAAACGTGGAGCTGCATTGTATAGCACCTGTGCCGGCAGCCATGTAGCTCCGTTGTCGGTGCTGCGCCTTATCACAATGGAGTAAGGTGCTATTTCGGGCTTTGCAGGGCGATAGTTGCAAGCGGCAATAATGTCGCCATTCTGCAACTGTGTTATCTCTGCGTTTGCGATATTCACTATTGTAGATTCTCCATCTTTGCCTTGATAAGTAAATCGGGGGAATACGGTTACCGCCGACGACCATGTGTGTCCTTCATCGTAGCTACGGCGAAATTCCACACTACCTGTTCGTGTTTCAAAGATGGCAATCAACGAATTATCCTGCATCCTGAGCAAGCGCGGATAACCTCCCCGCTCGGCAAGCTGCTGCATGGAACTGTAGTCCCAAGCTATGCGGATACCATCTACTGTACTTTCGATCTCTTCTTCGGGAGTATTCTTTGTCTCCGACTGACAGGCAGTGAAAGACAACAATACGGATAAGAATAAAGCTGTATATTTCATTATAATACTTTTATAAACTCATTTGTAATCTTTTGCGCTTTGGGACGAAAGAATAATCTCGAGTAATTATTTTAAACTACCTATATCACAAATAAGAGAATATCTGAGAGTAAAGTTTCTTCATTTTACACTGAGGCAAAATGAAGAAACTGTCCAAAAAATTATCTTGCAACTTTAGGGCTAATAATATCTCCTGTAATTTTCATTACCGGCACAGCATCGTCCGTAAAACTTACATCTGCAATGTACATCGCACGTGGGTGAATGCTATCTTTGGAGTGATGCGCATGGAATACTATTTTGAGCTGACCCGCTTTGTCGCGGAACATGGCGCTATGCCCTACCCCTACAAGGCTGTCAGGCTTTTGCAAAATAGGATTCTTTTCATACTTTGTCCAAGGTCCCATCGGGCTGGTAGCTGTAGCAAAGCCTACGCCATAAAACGGACTTTCGTAGCTGTTTGCCGAATAGGTGAGATAGTAAATCCCTTTGTGCTTGGTTATAAATGCACCTTCGTTGACACGTGGCCATACCTCTTCCCATGCTTGCGAAACGTTGATACACTTGGTCAGCGTCTCGGTTTTGATGGTCTTCAGATCGCTTTCGAGTTCGGCTACCCATATATTCAGACCATCGTTGAAACGGTCGAAATAAAGATATGGTTTACCGTCGTCGTCTACAAAGAGAGAGTTATCTATACATTTTTCGTCTGCCATCATCGGTTCTTTTACATCCTGTACAAAAGGTCCGAGCGGCGAATCGGCGGTCGCTACGCAGATATGCTCGTCGGCAGAATAGTACATAAAGAATTTGTTCTTTTCTTTAATATAATATACCTCGGGAGCCCAGAACCAACGATCAGCCGACGAGTCTTTTTTGTCGAGAGCAAGAACGGGTTCTTTTTTCCATGTCAGCAAATCGTCGGATGTGTACACTTCTATTCCATTCTCGGCATTGGTTCCGTAAGCATAGTATACATTGTCGTACAACATAATAAACGGATCGCCCAATGGTACAGGGTTTTTGTATTCAAAGTCGGTCTTTTCGCTGCTGCCGCAAGACAGGCAAACAAAAGAAAGCAGCAGGAATACAATAGCTTGTAATTTTTTCATTCTATTCTGTTTTATGATTTCCCCCTTCTTATTAAGAATAGAGAAAATATTTTTTTGATGAAGCTACTCGGGAGAGCAGCCTCATCAAATACTCATATTAATAATTAGGATTTTGATCAATATTCGGGTTGTTATTAGCCTCATCGGATGGGATAGGCAAACAATTGTGACGACCTGTAACAAAATTATTGAAATCCGGGTCACGTTGTTTCAATTCATCGATACCTGCCTGATTGTCGAGCAATCCCCAACGTTTGATGTCAGCCCAACGATGCCCTTCGGTAGCGAGCTCAAGCATACGTTCCATTTGCAGACGCTTGAGGAATGTATCCTTATCGGTGGTTGCCGCAGGGTGGTTTACCGACAGTTTAGGCATATTGGCTCTGGCACGTACTCTGTCTACTTGTGCTACTGCTGTAGAGAGGCTTCCGCCTGACTGAACAATAGATTCGGCATACATCAAAAGTACATCGGCAAAACGAATCAGTCTTACGTTGGTAGGATTGTGATAATCATCATAATCGCGATAATAGTCTGAGCCATACTTGCGGAAGAATACACGTCCTTTCCAGTTGTTTTGACCCCATGTAGCAGCATTACTTGTATACTTATAAATCCTCTCGTTATTGGTAAAATCCGCCTCTTGTCCTTCATAGAAAGCTGTATATCTGAGACGTATATCGTAACCGCTATTCAAGTCTTTTTCTTTCTTAAACTCTGTTACCAACCAAGGACGAAGCTCGCCGTCGGTCCAGCCGATACCGGGAGGTGCAAAGAATTGTCCACGGTTCAATCCCAAGTTCGGATCTACATCAAAGTCACCATCTCCGGCAGGAGCCTTGTGTGCATCAGAATATTGTATTTCGAATACCGACTCTATATTATTCTCTTTATCCTTGTTGAAGTTATCAAAATAATTTGTTGTCAGGTCGTAATACTTCTTGCCTTCGCCTTCTACCAGCCAACTCAAATCTGTCTTGGCTTCGTTCCATTGGTGTAGCTGCATATAACATTTTGCTCTGAAAGCCAATGCCGCACCTTTGGTCGCACGTCCTTTGTCGTTGTCACCCCATACCTCCGGTAACACTTTTTGTGCTTCTGTAAAATCATTGATAGCCTGTTGATATACTTCAGCTCCGGTATGTCCTTCGGGTTGCATACCCGGTGTAGAAGGTTCGAGCACGATAGGCAGACTCTTGTTGGTGCTACCCCATAGCAAAGCCAGGTTGTAGTAATATAATCCGCGAAGGAAATATGCCTGACCCAGAATCTGATTTTTGTTGTTCTCGTCGGCGAATGTTATATTCGGCACATAGTACAAAACCTGATTAGCTCTGAAAACAGCCTCGTAACAGTCGCGGTACGTCCATGCATTACCTTCCCAGAAGTTATAATTATTGTATCTGAAATCAGTCCACTCTTTCAACTCCGCCCATGGGCTTTGACTAAAACCTTCATCGGAAGTAAGGTCTAAGCGGAACCACATCCAACGGCTATATGTGCCGGGCTTGTAAAACATATTGTATACAGAGTTTACTCCGTACAATGCATCTTTTTCTGTCTTCCAGAAGGTAGCAGTTGTGATCGTATTGGGATTCTCTACATCCACATCACAAGCACTGAATAAAAATACAGTGAATAATATATATATAAGTTTTTTCATTGTTTTGGTATTTTTAGATTAGAATGATACTTGTGCTCCAAAAGTTACCCCACGAGGATTAGGGAATGACCCGCCATCGTAGCTGCGATCCCAGATATTCGTATTCAGGAATTCAGGATCAAGCCCTTTGTATGATGTAAATGTGATTAGATTTTGAGCATTCACATACACACGAATACCACTGAATACTTCACCCAATAGAGATTTTGGAAGATTATATCCCAAAGCCATTTGTTTTACTCTCAGGTAGCTTCCGTTTTCTAACCAGCGATCCTGATTGCCGCGCACGTTGCGAGAATCGGCGTAGATAGGACGTGGATCTTTTGCGTTCGGATTGTCGGGAGTCCAAGGGTCGTAGTCGGCACGATAGTTCGAGTTGTCGTCAAACCTGTCGTAAGCACTGCGAGGTCCGTTGAATGATTTATGTCCGAATGCACCTGAGAACTGCAACTGAAGATCAAATCCTTTGTATTCGAAGCCCCAATTCATCCCCAATTGGAATTTTGGCAAAGTAGAGCCGCAATATTGTCTGTCGGCATCGGTAATCATACCATCATCGTTGGCATCGACAAATCTCACATCACCCGGTCTGGCATTTGGCTGTATCAGTTTGCCTTCACTATTTTTGTGAGCTTGTACCTCTTCTTCGGAACGGAACAAACCATCGGTTTTGATCAAATACCACTCTCCGATAGGGTGTCCTACTTTCGACTTCGTATCCCACTGTGTAAACTCTGTACGTCCATATCCTAATTCTTTAATCTTATTCTTAAGGAAAGATCCGTTTACGTTGAAACTATAGCCAAAGTCTTTACCAATCTTATCGCGCCATGTAGCCGACACCTCAATACCTGTATTCTGCAAGGTTGCTGCATTTACGTTCGGGTTACCGCCATTGTTACCGGTTACCATTAGTATTTGCATCGGAGTCAGCACGTCTTTTGTCTCCTTCATAAAATAGTCTACCGATATCGCTAATTTGTTGTTCAGCAAAGCGGCATCGAATCCGGCATTGATTTGCGAAAGTTTTTCCCATTTCAAATCGGCATTAGCTAGTTTAATTTGAGTCATACCTGTTTGTACAGATTGTCCTGTACCAAACACCGCTTGAGGGAATACGGTAATAAATGAAACCCAATCCCACACACCTATATTTGAAGTACCCAGCACTCCATAGTTCGCTCTTAGCTTTAGGTCATCTACCCATGACACATCGAAAAAGCTTTCTTTACTGATTCTCCATCCTGCCGATACAGAAGGGAAATATCCTACTCTGTTGCTAGGTGAGAATTTTGAAGACTCGTCTCTACGCATTGTAAAGCTCATGAGATATCTGTCGTCATAATTGTAATTGATTCGTCCAAATACGGAGAACAATTTTTGCAAGTCTTTATAGTTACCTGTCTTAGGATTAGATAGTGCTGCATCGAGATTATCAAAGTAGTCGCTTCCCGTCATGAGCACATCATTCTTTGTACCCCAGATTTGCTCATAAGTAGAGGTCTGGTAGCTTATACCCAATACGGCAGAGATATCGTGCTTATCGAATTTCTTATTGAATTCTAATGTATTATCGAATACGAATCCTTGATATTGAGCCTGATTTTTATTTAGTGAAGAAGGATCGTATGGCTGATTGTATGTCCAGTAACCTTCTTTACGCAAATATTTATGCTTATCGTTGCTAAAGTCGAATCCAAAATTGAAGCGATATTTAAACATCTTGAAAGCTTCCAGTTCAGTAAAAGTATTACCTCTGATACGCAAGTTGCTATTTGTTGTATTTTCAAAATCTTCTTTCGCAAACGGATTAGAACCGAAGGTAACATCACGGCTACCGTCACCAAATCCGTAACCACCCTTAGCTGCATTGTTAGAGTCGTGAATAGGGATGGTAGGCAACATACGATATACATCTATAATCGGATTGGTATTAAGCTCATCTACTCCGAAGTGGCTTAGTACAATATTTTCGCCGATACGGAATGTTACATTATCGCCAAAGTTGCGTGACGCTGAAGTATTGGAACGCAATGTGAAACGCTCGCTCTTAGCTCCGATTGTAGTACCCGAATTGTGCTGATAGTTACCCGAAATAAAGTAACGGCTGTCTTTTGTTCCTCCCGAGAAGGAGATATTATGGTCTTGTACAATACCGGTCTTGAATACTTCTTCCTGCCAGTCGGTATTACCGTCAAAGTGGTTTGCCGGAGCTTTGCCCGCATTGGCAAAAGCAAGGTCGTTGAGCTGAATCCATTGGTCGCGGTTTGTAAGATTATATTTAGGCAACCACTGGAGTGTCATACGCGAAGATACATCTATCTTCATCTTGCCTTCTTTCCCTTGCTTGGTCGTAATGATGATAACACCATTACCCGCGCGCGAGCCATATATAGCTGCTGCCGAAGCATCTTTGAGCACCTGAATACTTTCTATATCGTTGAAGTTGAAGTCTCGGTTGGCACCCGAAACGATACCATCCACCACATACAGCGGCTGACTGTCTCCCAACGTACCTGTACCACGAATCTCTACCTTTCCTTCGCTACCCGGATTTCCGGCTGTACGTACAGTCAAGCCCGGAAGTGTACCCAGAGCATCGCCCACAGTACCGGTTACGATCGTGTTTTTCATTTCAGTCGGATTGAATACCGAAACAGCTCCTGTAAGGTCTGCCTTCTTGATGGTTTGATACCCGATCACGACTACCTCTTCCAAGCGTTTATCGTCGGTAGCCAGTGATACATTTATAGCAGGCTGTCCTGTATAAACAACCTCCTGCGGTGTCATTCCCACAAGGGAGAACACCAAAGTCTGATTTCGAGATACCTCGATAGAATAATTACCGTCAACATCAGTGATAGTGCCCCTTGTTGTACCTTTGATACTGACACTCACTCCGGGAAGCGGATCGTTGATATCATCCACAACCTTTCCCTTTACCTCCACATTCTGCCCATAAACTGCTAATGAACAGACCGCAAACAGTAGAAATAAAATTCTTTTTAACATGTTTCTAGATTTTGGTTTTTTATAATTAGGTTAACTCATTATTTATGAGGATAAATAATAATTTCTTTCCTTTCTGGTATTTGATAAATGATTGTTGCCGTACTCTAGTGGCATTACACAATAATAGAGAGGCATTAAGATAGTCTTCACTTCATGGTTTGATTTTTAATAGGTTTTTCTGATAAATCAAAGTTACAGGAGAGCGAACAAAAGCAAATGTACTTTTCAACTAAAAAAGTGTAAAAAACAGTCCAGACGTGTAATTGCTCAATTATTACAAGTATTTGGTTATTTTTTACCATAAAATAAGCTTCCCGAAGAGTTCGTATGTTCGCAGATATACTGTATTTTTACAAAAATGAAAAACAGAAGACTACTTTTCACCATTTTTCTGACCGTTTTTTATACCATAAATCTATTTGCTCAGGAAAATTCCAATTTTCACTTTCGTAAGATTCAGGTAGATGACGGGCTCTCGGAAAACGCCGTGTACTGTATCCTACAGGACACGAAAGGCTTCATGTGGTTTGGAACCAAAGACGGGCTCAACCGATACGATGGGGATAACTTCCGCATATTCAGAAAAAACAATCACAACAACCAGTCTTTGGGCAACAATTTTATCCGTTGCATTGCCGAAGGAAAAGAAAACATACTTTATGTAGGTACAGATGCCGGACTATACAGAATGGATATGACCGACGAGAGTTTTGCGAAGATAAATACCAAGACCGCCAACGGCATAGAGGTTACCTCAGCCGTAAATGCATTGTATATAGATAGAGACGGCAATCTGTGGATAGGAACAATGGCGCAAGGCATATTTATGTACAACCCTGCAAAAAAAACACTGAAAGCCATAGAGATAGAGAAATACAGACTGGGGCTGAACGCTACGTGGTCTATCGTAACCGACAAATCGGGATCGATATGGGTAGGTACAAGGCTGGGGCTGCTCAGGTACAACCCCGACAAAGGCAAGCTGGAAGCACCCGAAGGCATGTTTAGTATACAAGACAACTCGCAAAACGAAATACTTTGCATGCTCGACGACAACAAGGGCAATCTGTGGTTGGGCACGTGGGACGATGGTATCAGGCTGTTCAACAAGCAAACCAACGAATACACTTCGTTCTTCGGACTGGGATCTAAGTCGTACTATATTACGCACGTGCGCTCTATATTTCAATATACCGACAACTCGCTGCTTATCGGTTCCGACGACGGGCTGTACCTCTTTAATACAGACACCAAGTCGATAAAACGGCTCGATGCCCCTCAGGTGAAATACAGCCTCAGCGACCAAAATGTGTACTCGATAGCCAAAGACAAGGAGAACGGGATATGGATAGGCACTTACTTTGGAGGGGTAAACTACCTGAATACCTCACTGCTGAATATAGAGACTTACTACCCCGATGTTTTGCACAACCTGCTATCGGGAAAGGCGGTCAGCCAGTTTTTGGAAGACAACTTATCCAACATCTGGATTGCCACAGAAGACGGCGGGCTCAACTACTTCGATACCAAGACAAAGGTATTTTCGCAACCCGTAAAAACCTCTTACCACAACACCCATGCCCTGATGATGGATGGCGATAACCTGTGGATAGGTACATTTTCGCGCGGGATAGACATATATAATACACGCAGCCATTCGCTCGTTAACCACAGAAGCAATATCAGGGACGAAAGCACGCTGAATGATGACTGCATCTTCTCGCTGTACAAAACCAAGAATGGAGATATATACGCCGGTACACCTGTGGGGCTGAATAAGTTTGACCGAAGCAACAATAGCTTTAAGCGTATCCCCGAGGCCTTCGGCTTTATATACGATATGAAGGAAGACGACTACGGCAACCTGTGGGTGGCAACATACGGAAGGGGTGCGATAAAACTGGATATGCCCCGCAACAAATGGGTACACTACGACACGATACAAGGGCGCAGCAACCCCATTGTAGGCAGCAAGCTGACGAGTATACACATCGACAATACGAAGCGGGTGATATTCTCGAGCGAAGGGCGTGGCATTTTTATCTACGACTACAAAACGGATAACTTCAAAAACGTATCGGAAGACGACGGCTTGCCCAACAATGTGATTTACGGCGTTCTCGACGACCCTTTCGGCAATCTCTGGGTAAGCTGTAACAAAGGGCTGGTAACCTTCAATACATCCGACCCAAAAAGTCATAGGATATACAATAAAGCAGATGGGCTGCAGAGCAACCAGTTCAATTACAAGTCGAGCTACAAGACCAAAGACGGCAAGTTTTACTTCGGAGGGATAAACGGATTCAGTTGTTTTTACCCGAAAGACCTGAGCGAGAATAAAAACGGTATTATTCCATCCATAGAGATCACCCAGATACGTGTGTTGGGAAATATCAGTGCCGAAAAGGAACAAGAGATACAAACCCGTCTGAATAAAAAACAACGCATAAAATTGCCTTACAACCGTTCGTCGTTCACCATATCGTACGTTAGCCTCAGCTATATATCGCAAACCAAAAACCAATATGCCTATATGCTCGAAGGAACGGATGAGGAATGGAACTATGCGGGCAACAACAAGAGCGTAACCTATGTAAACCTTTCGCCGGGCAAATATACCTTCAGGGTGAAGGCCTCGAACAACGATGGACTGTGGAACGAAACAGGCACAGCGATAGAGATAGAAA
This sequence comes from Dysgonomonas mossii, assembly GCF_004569505.1. NCBI lineage: Bacteria > Pseudomonadati > Bacteroidota > Bacteroidia > Bacteroidales > Dysgonomonadaceae > Dysgonomonas > Dysgonomonas mossii. The sequence goes on along the minus strand of NZ_SPPK01000002.1, from coordinate 313,074 downwards.
TATTGCCGCCTTTCTGGCTGTCGATACCGGCACGGCTCGTTTATTTTGCACTCGTTATATTCTTGATTTATATGCTGGTGTCGTATTATACAAAGAAAAGCAAGATAAAACAGCAGAAACACCTCGAAGCTTACAAAGCCGAACAGGAAACACTTGCCTTCAAATCGAAAATCGATTTCTTTACCACCATTGCACACGAGATACGCACACCGCTAAGCCTTATCAGTGCACCGCTCGAAGAGGTGATTTCGTCAGGCGAAGGCAGCAAGGAGACTCATCAGAACCTTTCGATGATAGAGAAAAACTGCGACAGGCTGACAGTGCTTATCAATCAGTTGCTCGATTTCCGTAAGATGGATTCGACTAAATATATCGTAAATCCCGAAACAATAAACCTTAGCGAGCATATCAGCGAACTGTATGAGCGATTTAAGAAAACGGCGCAGAACAAAAAGATAGACTTTGAGCTGCACATGCCTGCCCAACCTATAATAGATGTAATATCCGATCCGGATGCGCTGACCAAAATAATAGGTAACCTGCTGACTAATGCGCTGAAATTTACCCGAAGCAAGATTATCCTTACTCTTATACCGAACAGTGATAAGACGTATACCGTCACTGTAGAAGACAACGGACGAGGCATATCCGACAATCATAAAGAACTGATATTCGACCCTTTCTATCAGGTACAGCAAGACGACAGCAAGGTAGGTACAGGCATCGGGCTTTCGCTGGTGAAGCATTTGGCAGAGATACTGAAAGGAAAGATCGAGGTAAAAGACAGCAAAACTGGTGGCGCATTGTTTGCGTTCACTTTCTCTGATATATCCAAAGAGTTTTCTATCGACCAAAGCGAAACGGCAAGTAGTGAAAGTACCTCCTTCGAGGATGGAGGACTAGCAACAATCAACGGCAAGAACAGCGTACTTGTGGTAGACGACAATCCTGAGATGATACAATTTATAAAAAACAGCCTACAGAACGAATATACGGTAGATACGGCACTGAGTGCTACCGAAGCGTTGAAACTGCTCGAAGACAAGAGCTTCGATCTCATCGTTTCGGATATTATGATGCCCGGTATCGATGGTATATCGTTTACCAAGCGACTGCGAGCTGATCTCAACTACAGTCATATACCGGTGATACTGCTATCGGCAAAAACCGAGAATACGGCGAAGGTAGAAGGACTGTTATCGGGGGCTGATGTGTTTATCGAAAAGCCGTTCTCGATATCGTACCTCAGAGCTCAGATAGCGAGTTTGCTCGAAAACAGGAAGGCGATACTCGAAGCGTTCAACCGTTCGCCGCTATCGTCTTACGCAAGCTTGGTAACCAATAAGGGTGACGAAACATTCCTCAACAAGCTGAACGAAGAGATAGAAAAACACCTCTCGGAAGAAACATTCACCGTGGAATCGCTAACCGATATACTGAGCATCAGTCGCTCTAACCTGCAACGCAAGTTAAAGAGCATCAGTGGTGTGACTCCAGGCGACTACCTGCGCAATTATCGCCTGAAAAGAGCATGCAAACTACTGCTGGAGACAGACATGCGGATAAATGAAGTGGCTTATTACGTAGGTTTTAACTCGGCATCGTACTTTACCAAGGCATTCTTCAAAAGCTATGGCATGTCGCCAAAGGAATTTGTAAATAAGATGAAGAGCGGGGAGTAATATTTTCGGTAGGAGATACAAATAAGTAAGCTAAATAAAAAGAGGCAATCGAAAAATATCCTCTTTGCATCTATAAAAAAAGAGCAAAGAGGATATCCTGAAATTAATATGTTATATAACTAATTATAGTTTATTCAAATGGATTAGGAGCTCCTTCGCCTCCAACAGTCACATTATAGATAATCCTAACAGTTTCAGAGGCATTAGAAGCATCTACCCATACATACATTCCGCCCATCTGTATGATGTGTTTTTTGCTCACATTTACGATCGGTGCCGTTCTACTACCCTTAAATTGTGTAGGAAATAACCCACCCCAGTTAAATGATGTAGCTCCACCTATTTCTGAGCCAAGAGTTAATGTACCCACAAGCTCTCCGGGATCCAAGTCGATAGTATTATACAAAGCAGTATAAGTGATCGAATTAACCTGATTAACAGAACTTTCGTTTTCAACATTTGCATCACACACTTTAGGTCCTTTCACTTCAGAACTCTGTCCACATACGCCCCCAATATATAAACACATTAGGGTAACCACTAAAATAATTTTTTTCATAAGCATAAAAAAGTTTAGTTAAACAATAGATTTAAAATGCTTCCGAGTTAAAGAAACATACGTATTATAGTATAATAAGTTTTTTAACTTATAAATGAGCTTTCGAGAAGAATATCGCTGTGTTAAAAACGCTGCATATTCACAGGCTCATCACTATTACTCCATACGAACAGGCTTTATATTAAACGGATTCCCTAAAATGAGAATATTTGTATTTGTTTTATAAAAATAATATAAATTTTTCATAAAAGGCCTACAATATCAAAAGTATCAGATAGAATACCAGAGAGGATGTATAAAATAATTTAACAACAAAGACAATAGTTTATCTCATCCAAGGTGCATCATTAGGATCATTCGTTATTGTAACCCTAAAATACTTTATTTGAGATGCTCCACAACTATTTCTTGCGATTACCGAATAGTCATAAACTCCTACAGGAAGATATTTAAATAAGATAGAAATACCGCCTTCATCATCTGTCATATATCGGTAGGATAATGGCTGACCATTTACTTTCCATTCATAAGATGTAGGATAACCAGTAAAAGGAGCATTCAACATAAAGGTACTGGTCATATCTCTATATTGAGTAAGGACATTATTATCCGCAGAATAATTGTATTGAGGCACTCCCACACAGACTACGGAACTTTCGGCTGCATCGCTTTTCTCTCCATTCGCTACGGCTGGCTTCACTCCAGAGCTCTGTCCACATACACCCCCAATATATAAACACATTAGGGTAACCACTAAAATAATTTTTTTCATAAGCATAAAAAAGTTTAGTTAAACAATAGATTTAAAATGCTTCCGAGTTAAAGAAACATACGTATTATATGTATAATAAGTTTTTTAACTTATAAATGAGCTTTCGAGAAGAATATCGCTGTGTTAAAAACGCTGCATATCCACAGGCTCATCACTATTACTCCATACGAACAGGCTTTATATTAAACGGATTCCCTAAAATGAGAATATTTGTATTTGTTTTATAAAAATAATATAAACTTTTCATAAAAGACCTACAATATCAAAAAAAGAACCTCATTATCTTTACTTTATGAGTTTACGAAAACAGAATGTATATGTTAATCACTCAACACCCTTTATCCTGATAGGTTTTTCTTCAATGTTTCTAAATTTTCTTTTGTATCGTGAGACAGCACATTGATAACCAATTCGGAAGGTTGGTCTACCTCCTCCTTTTTTTCTGCAGCTGTAACCTTAGACAGAGCATTTGCATTGTAAACGCCAATACATTCTCCCTCCAGCTGTTGCTGACGAATTGTCAATCGGAGATGCTCTATAGCTTCACCAAAGTGAGGGTCAGACTCATATCGTGCGAAAGTAGCGAGACTGATCCCACAAAAAACGCACAGGCCTTCGATGGTGTATGGGCGTGACACAGGAAGCTCTACCACCTCTCCTACCCTTGCTCCCGAGCGGATCAGCTCGGCTTTGTGCCAGGGATTACTGTCGCACCACTCGAAGTATCTATATGCCTGTGCGAGAAGGCTGCCCGGGCTTTCATACCTTATCTCCCTGCCGTTGTTTTCACGGCTTTTGTAACAGGTTTTGCGGGCAGCCATTATTTATCTTTTTTCAAATGTTTCTTTGCAGTCTTTGCGGATGCGGATTGCACTGCGGAAGTTTCTTTATCTGCAATATGCTCGTTGTCGGAGTTTTTAGCAAGCCAGTTTTTCAACTCTCTTACTTTGCGTATCAGGCAACTGGCACACGACTGAGGGGTTTCGTTTGTGCCGAAAACCCGATTATATAATCCATAGATACGGCTCATCGAGTAACGGTGTGTTTTCTCTACTTCGTGTACCAATGCTTCTACTTCTGATCTTAATGCTAGATTTGTCATTTTATTATTTTTTTGTTGTCGATATATTTTAGAATGAAAAATACAATGAACGCAACTACAATGCCGATACCTGCCAAAGTCCACGATTGCCTCGTAAAAGCAAATATCCCGAACAGCATCCATGTGAGGTGAAAGGTGAGACAGGGACGACAGCTGAAAGGCTTTCGGTCGAGAAAAGCCCACACTTCGGGAAGCCTTAGCGATAGCACCACTCCGCAGTAAAGGGAGGTGACAATGCAACACAGCATCGTAATAATGATAATTAGCGCATCCATATATAATAAGATAATTTTGTAGAGAAATAATGCAGTTTTTGGGGGAGGAAATCTTTTATTTAAGCACCAAAAAGAATTTATTGTCTGCTTTTTATTATTTTTACTTTTATGGAAAATTCCTGTTTTGTCTTTTTGAGTGTAAAGAAAAATCTATTGTTGCAAAACAACGAGATGTAAAACACAGATAGTATATGCAAAAAAGAAAAATCGCATTTATAATAGTTTTAGTTTACAACCTATTGGGGACAATAGCAATATGCTCAATCTACCCATCAGACGCTTTCTACTTCTATCACTCAGAATTCCTGTTTCTTTTCACCTTACCTGTTACTATTATCAGTTTTGGCTATAGATTTATGCAATCGGAACCACTGTGGCCTGTTTTTATTATTCAAACAATTATGTTTATTATTTCAGCTTTGTGTATAGATTGGTTAGTGAGAAGAAGGTTTAGAAAATAAAATATCCACCTCCCTTTGTGAAGAAGGGAGGTGGATAGATAAAATTATTTATACAAGATTTTCATTACTCTAAAGTAGGATCTAATCCACCTACGCCATCGACGGATACAAAGTAATAAATAGTAACAGATTCTTTATCATTACTTGCTGTTACCCATATTGTCATCCCAAATCCCTTACTTATAATATGCTTCTTGTCTACTGTAACAGATGCACTTGTCTTACTACCTTTATATTCGACCGGAAAACCACCATACCATTGGAATTTGGTTGCTCCCCTTATTTCGCTACCGAAGGTTAACGACCCAACTCTGTCGAGTCTACTTATGTCGGTATAGTTCTTGATAGCATTGTAAGAGATGGAACTAGGGTTTGGATCTAAAATAATGCGAACACTGGAGTCTTCAACTGCATAGCTTTGTCCATTATAGGAGACTGTTGCCTTAGCAATGGCATTACCTTCACGTGCAGCATAATATACTGCTTCACATGTACCCTCTCCCGAAAGTAGAGATAGTAGCATTGAGCCTTGCCAATTTACTACTACCTGCTCTCTCATATCAGAAGGTATATCTAATGTATAAGTAATTTTATTCCCTTGATAAACAGCAGAACTACTCGGAATCATTTTGGCTGGTTGGCCTTTTAAAGTACTTGATTTCTTTGACTGACATTGAATATAGGCATTTGCACCCGAACTAATCCGAAATTTACCTTGTACATTTAATCCAACATCCTTATGACTATATTTAACTATAAAGGTTATCGTTCGATAATCATCATTTGGCTTATTTTCTATTCTTCTTAAATAATTTTCATCATAAGTCCAGGATACATAACTATTTATATACAAGTCATTTGTTGATACATGAAGATTATAACTAATTGTATCTCCTGAATAAACCGATCCTGGACCAACTAATTTATAATCACAGCCGCCACCAGTACCACCGCCAGAATCATTACTATCAATAGATACATTATATGTTCCAGAATAAGAACTACTTCCATTCGTATATGAATAAGAACTACTTCCATTCGTATATGAATAAGAAAGCGTTCCGGATTGTCCTGCATTTGTCCATATCACATCTGCAGACATAGCATCAACGTCTTGTGATAGAGTTGTAGTTCCATTCAGAAATTTACCATTTGTTACTTTCCATGTTGCTTTTGTTCCTGATACGCCATGAAAACCAGAAGTAATGCGATAATTATACGTTTGATTTACTTTTGGTCTAGACTCACCTGTTATCATAACAGTATTTTGAGCAAAAGACAACAATGTAAATAATGATAAATAAATCATCAATAAAATTTTCTTCATAAGCTTAATAATTAGTTTAATAGTTCTTTTTAGAAATGTTTTGAATTCAATAAACACATGTGCACAATAAGATAATATTGAAGAAAAAAGATGACGGTTTTTTGACGATTTGGATGATATTTTTTTTATGAAATTGCGAAAGACTCCGCTCTTCAGTACGACAGACAAGGATTATAGCCGCGAGTAATATGCAGGACAATAAAAATTCCTCTCAAAGATTTATTAGATAGTCTTTTATTCCTCCTAAAAGAAACTCCCACAGAAAATTAAGCAGAAAGCACCTACATTACTTTTTTCAATAGCTAATAGACAGAAGTTATTGTATATTTTAACTATTAATAGACAACCCGCTACCAATGACGTATTTAGTACACTAACACAAATCGATTAAGCCCCACAAATAGGCTTTAAATGCTACAAATACGTACACCGCAAAGCTTCCCGAAAGGACAAATATTATTTTATTTACTTTTAAAGTGCTAACTTCGCAGCGAACTTTAGGGCAAATACTAACACAAATTACACTGCATTATTTTTATTTTTTAATACACAAAACTATTATGATAAAATATATAATATTATTATTAGGAATCAGTATCAGTATCTTCTCGCAAGCCCAAGTAACCATCGGGTCTGCCAGCGAGCCTGTATATGGTGCTATCCTCCAACTCAAAGAGAATGATTCGAAGGGTACAAATGCCACTAAAGGCTTTGGTTTTCCGAGAGTTTTTTTATCAAACGGAGACAAACTGTTTCCTATGTTCCCAGAGGGATACAATATCGCACAAGACACTATTAACGAAGGACTAACGGTATACAACACCAATCCTAAGTTTTCTAACGGACGAGGTATATATACATGGCAACTAAACGACTCTTTGTATACATGGACAGCCCTGAAACCAAAAGTGTCGGTTGTAGAAAAAACATTGGCGGTTGTAGTCAAGAATGACAACCAAACTATCGCCGCAAGAACAAATAGTGAAACAAATCCGGCGAGAACAAATATTATATGGGATTCGATAAAAGGTATAAATACAGAAGGCATAAAAATTATAAACAACACAGATATATATCTTCCTCCTCTCAAAGACTTTAAGATAACCGGCTACGTTGGCATTTTTACAAATGGCACTGATGGAAGCGCAACTTATATCGCTAGCCGTTTCTACCTGGTAAAAAATAATAATCCGACTCTTGTTTCACTGCCAATATCTACATGGGGATATTCTGAATCATCTACAGAAAGCTATCACGATGGCGGTGTCACAAACCCGATATGTATTTTGAACTCAGGAAAGGAAGGTTCATTGATACGAATGATAGCTAACGGACCGGCAAACAATAGAGTCACACGCATGGCGGCATCTACATCACATGATGCCAAATATATGAGCTCGATAGGTAGCTATCTACTGATAGAAGAATTATAAAAAAACTATAAGCCTTAATAGCATTACATATCCTTACTAAAATGTAAGATCGTTTCTACACAACAGACAGGACTTCCCAACCTTACAGCCCTTTATTTTATATTGTCATGTGACAGATATAAAATAAAGGGCTTTTTTTATTTTTACAATTCGCAACTTCAATACGAATAAGAACTTCTATACTAATTCTTTGCGTCTTTCGGCAAACTCTTTATTGGCAAGCACCCCTTTCTTGATGCGCGAGATAGCCCGCTGTATATTATGCGCCTTAACCCCTGTAATCTCCGATAGAGAAGTATAGTTTATAGCAGGTTTCAGCGAGATATACATCTTAAACAATTCGAAATCACGAATATCATAATTATCATATACATACTGCATTATATCCGACTCCAACTTACTTTGCTTGGCTTCGATCTCACGGAAATAACCGCTATCGACATCCGACTTGTCGTAGTTGGGCAATAGCTCGCAATATCTGTTTTGCTTGATGCCCTCCGCCATCAGGTTGGTATAATACGAACGGATAAAATAGTGCATGTAATTCTCTATTTTGTTTCCCGAGAAGAGAATGTTCTCGTACATTTTCAGGTAGCTGTCGTTGAAAACATCACAGTTGTACGAACGGCGCACCTCAAGATATTGTGTCAGCTTTTTATTATTGTCGGCAAACCAACGGTTGAAAGCTTCTGCCTTTTCGGCAAAAACGACGTCCGACATATCACGTTTTTTACTGAAATACTTTTTCCCTTTGTTGCCTTTGCTTACGTTGAATAATAGCATAATATAATAAGATAAAGAATGGTTAATAATTGATTATAAATACGTTGAATACACATTTGAGATAAAGATCACTGCACAAAAAAGAGCAAGCGATACCCATCGGGACGGAAATCCCGACAATTGTTAATAGCTACAAATCAGTTGTTAATCAGCGCCTTTGGCTCTGCCCCTTGAATTCGATGCGGCGGGTAACCGAAATAATGCGCTCCATCACCCGCTGACCATAGCGAGCCACAATCTGATCGCCGTTGAGATTGGTGGATACGATAACCAGTTTTCGGTATTTTTCGGCGGCATCCATCACTTCGGCAAAGGCTAGGCGGCGGTTGCCATAATTTACCAAAGTATCTTCCGTACCAATATCGTCGAGACTTATAACATGTTTCCTCAGCAGCTTGTCTATATCGCTGTTCATCTTCTGAGCATCGTACACATTCACCACCTTGTTCATATACTTCAGCAAGATGGCAGGCAGCACATGATAACCCAGCATTGTTTTGCCACGACCATAGTCGCCATACAGAAAAAGTCCCCTCCCCCGATTGTCTGCCAACCAGTCTGCCACTTCTTCATACTCGGGCAGCCAGTTCAATTCGCTCCTTTTCTGTGCCAGACAGTCTTTCATATAGTGATAGAGCACCGTGCGTGCTTCGGGCACACGTACTATCACTTGATTCTGAGGCACAGGCATATCGTGCTCTTTCATTCGACAGCATATTTCATTAAAATCGTTCATCTCCTAAGCTTTTTTGTTGTTTACTCTCGGCTACGGGCTGCATATAATCCTCCGATTTTTCCCACGTGCGGACAGCAGCCTGCCAGTTTTTCATTTTGTTACGCCCTATCATCCAGTCTTTTGCTGTATAGAAGTCTATAAACTTACGGGCATCTACCCTGCCGCCCCTTTGGTTGCAATAAGCCTCCACCTCCTCGAAGGTGGGCACTACGAATACGGATTTTGCATTGCTCTCATCGCCTGTAAAGGGCAACCTTTTCTTTTCAGGTTTTACCTGCTTCTTACTTGCCGGTCTGCACCCTTTTTTGTTGTACAAGAGTGTATATACGGGCGAACGAAGCCTGCGCTGTCCTGCCTCAAAGTCTATCAGCCCCTTCTCTTTTAGCCTGTTGCGTGCATCTATCATGGTCTTTTCGCTAAAACCGATCGTAGCACAGACAATACCGTTGGTACACTCGAAAGGGTTTTCCCATTGGCGAGCGTTCGACTCCTGCATCAGGAAGTAATACAGATCTGCCTCGCTGGAGCTCAATCGCACCTTACGGCGGACTTGCCAAAATAGATTTATGAGTTCAATGTAGTTCATACAAGCGATTAATTGTTTTACAGCCGGTGTTCGGTTAGTTCTTGCCGGAGAGGCACACATTGCACTCCCATTAGCTTGTGTATCTGTCGGAAAGTATATCCCGCGATTGTTCACATGCTTCGCTTTCGTTACGGTTATATTCTTCCACTATGGCTCGCAAGCGTGAAGTCAGCACAGCAGAGTCTTCGTAGAGTAAATCCCAGTCGCTATCGAGTACTTCAGAGGTTTTCAGTTGTACGGTATCCATGTATGTTTCAAACTCTACACACACCCGCACACCGTTAATCACATCGTCAAAATCGGGTATCTCCGACCTGTCGGATTCATACAAATGGCCGGTAACGGCTTTCACTAAGCTTGCCATCTGTCTTTCATTGCAATAGCAGTCAATTTTCATTGCTCCCATTTTTCTTTCGTTTTAATTGCCAGATTGTATTTATTTTCTTTAATTTGATAGTAAATAATACTTTCAATACAAATATACACATACTTGTGAATAAATAATACACATTTATGTGAATATTATAGTTAATTATAGTTAACTCGTGTTGAATAGGCAATACAGCATAGATAATGAATAAGATAGCTCGGTAATCATTTTCTAGCAAAGACTTAAGAAGAAAGAAAAGAAGAAGAAAAAGCAAAATAATCACATTACATGCCCATTTAATAATACACATATTAGTGAACAATGGAAATACATGAGAGAATAAAGAAAATAAGGGAAGATTTGTTTAAAGGGTCTAACAGCGAATTCGCCAGATCGATAGACGAAAAACCAAATACGACTAGCAACTGGATAAGTGGAAACCGAAAAATCGGATTGGAAGTGATAGAGAAAATACTTGCCCGTCTACCACAAATAAATGCAAGCTGGCTACTCACCGAAGAAGGGCCGATGATGAAAGCCGACGCTGACAAGGAAGAGCCTTACCTGATAACAAAGGCGGGAGTGAAATACTTTCAGTTGGCAAACGGAAAATACCTGATGCGGGTTCCCTTTGTGCCGATAAAAGCCTATGCCAAGTACATAGACGACTATCGTGATGCCGAGTTTAGCGGTTCGCTCGACGAGTACAATTTCATTGTAGACCAGATAGGACACGGAAAGTATATGGCCTTTGAGATAAAGGGCGACAGCATGGACGACGATACACGCAAAAGCCTCGCAAACGGCGACATCGTGCTGGGGCGTGAACTGGGATCGGAACACTGGAGAGACAAGTTGCGTACAAATGAGTATCCGAACTGGATAATTGTGCTCGACAACACCATCCTCTGCAAACAGATAATAAATCAGGACGTAGAAAAAGGCACGATTACCTGTCATTCGCTAAACACCTCACCCGAATATTCAGACTTCGAGTTGAGCTTTAACGATATACGGCAGATGTTCAATATTATACAAAGGGTATCGAATATGATGTAACTTTTTGAGCAAAAGAAGAGACGTATACTAGGACAGTAGGGGCGATCCCTTGTGGTCGCCCGGATACAAACGGGCAGGGACAAGCCACTGCCCCTACGTATAGGACATCGTTCTTTCGGATTAACGCCGTCCTTTCGGATTTGCAATCCAAAAGCTATTCTTATCCGGATTTTAAATCCTTACAATAAAACTTCGGGGTTACAAACCCCGAAGGACGAAGAAATCAACAGAAGGGAGGACCATAAAATATGGGGAGTTTTCTAAAACTTAACCATAAAGACATGCCAATATAACAATAAATAAATATTATAAAATAGGGGAATACCGAAATATGACTTTTTATGTGTTAAATCAAACATTAACATATTAAAAAGAAGACACTTAGACATGTGACCCACAACCCAAAATATGACTTTTTTAGGGCTGTAAAATTATGCTAAAAAATTATTTTTCTATTAACATAAAAATAAATATCAAAATTATAATTCTGTTACAGAAATAGATGTATATTTGATCATAAATAGCATATTATCAGGCAACACAAAACGTTCAAGACTTCATTTTCGATATGAATTTCGATATGAATTGAAATGAGTTCGGACAATACAAATCAATATTTCTGACGATAATTCATTAGAATCTTGTGCCTTAAATGTGCAAAAAGAGGTAAGCTCTTGTGAGATAGAGAGTGAGTACTAAAGTTAAGATTGATATTGTTGTTTTAGAAACAATGGAATAAATGTAATGTACAATATAAGTAATTCATAGAACAGTAAGTATGTTAACAAAAAGTAGTGATAAAATTAATACTTCAATAAATAATAAACCATAAATCAGGCAGAATGAACACAATACACTATTTATTCATCGTATCGCTTCTGATATTTGCAGTTTTCTTTCTTTTTGCAGGGTGGAAAAACATCAAACTATTGCTAGACGACTGGGATTACATCAAATCGAACAAAACGGGCGTGGGGAGATTCCTTTATGTTGCCGGTTTTGTAGGTATCGCTGTATTGCTCTCTGTCTTAGGCTTCATTTTCATCTACTTCCTACAGATTGCCAGTTCGCAAGCTTATCTATTTTCGGAGTAAGAACTAGAACAGAAAACTTTACAATAAACGAAGGCCTACGCCACCATTCCCTCTACATCAAAAGCAAAGGGAAAGACTATTTTTTCGCTGGTCTTTCTAGCTTGCACGTTAAGATCACAACTGCAACAAGGCTATTCTTGTGCAAAAAAATGACAAAAACCCCCACATATATTCTACAAAAAAGTCATATAAAGCCCCCTACCGAAGAGGGTTAAACGACTGATATAAAAAATATTATTATCAGCATATCGGTACAAAAAGTCATATCGCACAAAAAATGATAAAAAAGGATTCATCTTATCATTAGATTTGCATAGAATTCATTGATATCACCTTTCCTTTTATGTGTAAGATTATGTCTAAATATTATATCTCCATTGAGCACACCGAGGACATCGACACCGGGCAATATGCGATCAATGATCCGGATATTCTGATCAAAAAGCGCAGCTTCTTGATATTTGACATGATTGTAAAAAACTTTGGAACGTATAACCGTGACTTAAAGGAATATGCTGATAGATATTGTAAAATATTAAACTCGGTATCTCTCTAAACATGATAAAATTTGTCTTTATATAAATCCGAAGAGGCTGTACACCCAACACAAGCCTCATCCATTCAAAAATCCTAATCCTTAAGATCATTCTCAGTAATTAAGAAAGGTCCACAAAATCACTTTGTAGACCTTTCACTTACACAAACTTTACAAACTACTTAATATATTAAAAAATACGAAAACCTATATTTTTTAATAAAAAAACAGATTAATAAAACTTTAGATTTTTCCTCAAAAAGAACAAAACTTATAAAATTATTTTGCTTTTTTTGATAGTTTGATAGTCCATATGAGAGTATTTAAAATAACTTATTATTGTTGTATTTGTAATGTTTACACAAAGATAGTCAATTTCACACATTATAAAAATTAATTCTCCTAAAAAAAATCACCTACAACCCTCTGCCAGAGCATATATGCTAATAATTCGTTAATATATAGCGTATTATATACGTCATAAAAAATGTGATTTTATTTAAAAAAATTTCAAACGCCTACTTTAAACCTCCGCATTACCAAATATCCGAGCAGAAACAGCAACAAAATCCTGCCACACCAGATCTGAAAAGACTGGAAAGAAGTCAGCCTGTTTACTTCCTGCACCTCTACCACCGGATAGGGCACGGCTATGCTGTCGGTCTTAAATACTGAATCCCTCACCACCTTGTCTCGATAGAGATATTTATACTTCTCGAGCCATACCGTATCGCCTTTCATCTTTATCAGCACAGAGTCGTACAGGTGAACCGAGTCACGCAACAGCTTGTCCCGATATTCCACCCTAATGCTTTCTACAGGCACATACACCGTTTTGGCCTTGCAAGACGCAAGTATCACAAGCAGCAAACAGACCGACAAACCAGCTGCATATCGCTTTACAGATTTTAGAATCATTCTTCAAATTTTAAATCGTTAATCCTGTTTAACCACCCTCTCCTGAACTTTCGATTCGCCGGACGTGCTGCCACAATCCTATTCACAAAGGCGATACGCTCTTGGCGGATTTTTTCGAAAAGTTCACACTGAGGTGTATAATCATTCACAGCAGCCAACGTTTGGTTGCCCACAACACCATCGGCAGTAACGCCCAAGATCTTTTGCGGCAACTTGATGCCATAGCTGCCCGAAGCCCATACCCAGTCGACAAGGATATTGGCTATGCTCTGATTCACAATCTTATCCCCCTGCCACTTGTCCCAATAGAGGCTTTTGAGCACATCCGCCCACTCTGCGTCCGAAATATTCTTCAGGTCGGCAACGGTGGTTGTGGCGTATCCTCTTTGGCGGCGGTAGAACCTGTAGGTAGCTATCGTTATGCCCTTATTGGTAGCTCCGCCCCTATCGTCGGGATCGTCTACAAAGCCACCTTCCCATCGGAGAATAAATGGAATAAGCAGTTCAACCTTTGCCATCTTTGTCTTCATTTTTCTTTTCGTCTTCTACTTCTATGATATCGGTTTTCTTTCCAAAAAACTTTAGAATGTTCACCTTCACGTTTTTACCTCTCGATGCGAAGTAATTCACATAAATGCTTTCCAATTCTACCCCGTATATAATCACAAGCATGAGCATAGGGAGCAACTCCACGCCAAAAGGCAAAGCAAATGCCTGTCCGAAGGTGTATGCCAATATAACCCAAATGATGTAGCTAGTTATCTTGTCGATTGTACGGCGCACGGCTTTCGATTTCTTTACGTCTTCTTTTCTGGCTTTGGCGGCGGCTATTCCAAACTTCAGGTCGGCAAGCGTTAGTGTCAGTGCCAGGATCAAGAGCCATTTAGCCCAAATAAAGAAATCCAGAAGCCCTACTAAAAAATTATCGGTGTATGTCATAAGTTATTTTTATTTGTTTGTTGTTTTTGTGATGAATAAAAAATGTCGGATTGTTTTCTTTGGGGAACACTCGTCCTTCGGGATTTGTAATTCCGAAAATTTACGAAGCAGGGGAGCCCTTACGTTGTAAGGGATTTGTAATCCCCTACAACGAGTTTACAAGAATGTGCCGTAATTGAGTCCGGCGTCTGTCTTATTAATAAATACCGCCTCCACTTTACTGCGGCTCTTTTCGCCGGCTTCTGATTTGTCGATCAATATCAAACTGATCTTGCTGTTTTGCAGAGACATTGTCTCTACGTCCTTATTGTTCAAGTCTGCCATGTTATATCGGGTTTTGTGTGGTTATTTTCAATCTCAATTGCATAAATGCCCCTTTGATAGGAAAAGCCAATTCGCCCGGGTTACCACTCATTGCCAGCACCGAGTTGTAGAAGTCGGGGTGCCCCGATGCAATGTAATTGCCAGCCTTGTCTCGCTGCATTTCAGCCTGCTGCGCATTGTTGAGGCTCATAAGGCAACGCAGGTCGTTGGGCAATACATCAAACCATTTGGGCTTTTGCTCATTCTGCCAAAAAGCCTTGTCGGTGGCGTCTGTGTCGTTTTCGTTATAGAAGTCTTTCCAGCATCTTCGAAGCTGCACATTGCCTGTCAGCGTAAAAGTAGATTTCCCCGCCTCTGCCACAAACGAAGAATATGCCGGATAGTTTATTCCGTTGTATGTCACACTACCCGAAGCGTCGCTCACCAATTTGGGCTCTACAAAATACCAATATCCGGCTTGCAGGCTTCCCGAAGCAATTGCACCCGAAGGTATCTTATTTACAATACGCATCTGAACAGTAGAGTGCAACACCTTATCCAGAACCTCATACACGATGGCGTTAGACGTTTCGGGTACAAATGAAGTGACACCTGCCATTCCGTTAAAAATATTGTTGCGGGAAATTACAGCCGAACTATACGTCACTCCGTTGTATTTCACCTTTGCCTCCTGACCATCCTTCGAACGCACAATGTAAGCACGATGCACACCATTGCTGTAAGGTACAATGCCTCCGTCTTTGTTTACCTCAACGGACGAAAATGATGGCGTGCTGTCGATCAATACGCCTTGATCTATAGGCAGATTGTGTATAATATCCAACTTATTGAGCTGATATTTACCTCCCAGCCAGATTATATTTGTAGCACATTCACCCGCTACAGCCTGCGAAACGTCGATATTGGAAGCCAATGCTATAGAGCCGTCCGTTATGGCAAGCGAGCTATTGGCATAGACCGGCGAAAAGCTTGCCGACTTGCTTTTGTCGGATGTGATACCGATGGCGTCACATCTGTCGAAGGAATAACCGAAATATACCAAATGCCTTTTTTCGTAATTGTGCAAAGCTGAATCTTTTTTCACAAGACCGTCTACACACGAGTTTTTAGAGAAAATCCATTTGCCCTGCTTCATCGTCTCGCCCATGTCTGTAACATTGGGCACCGTAATAGATTGCGCCTCGCAGCGGGCTACAAAATCAGCTCTCAGCTCCTCTTCCGTGTTACCGTTCAGTGCCTTGTACTCGGTTTCTGCTCCGATCTTGAGTTCGCAATCGTTGAATGCCACAAAATTATTCCTGTAACCGGATACATCAGAGCTCAAGATGGTTACCTTACAGTGATCGAACAAATCAAGATTGGTATTCGACAATACGGCATCGGGTACATTTATAAATGAGTTTCCCCCGTTGGTCGAAGTCTTGGCATAGAGCTTACAACTGTGTTTTGTTCCCGAAAGGTCTGAATAGATAGTACATCCGACAAATATATATCCGGTACGGTATAAAGGCTGTGATATATGCCTCACAGTCATATCATAGAAGTAAAGGCTATTTTGCCAAACAGAACCTTCCCCATAGGCATTTATGTTTTTATTCCATATCGTACTATCCATGCCACTACCTATCATATGCAAATAGTTGTAATTTGCACTCGCCTCTGTAACAATAGAGCCGGTATGAATACCGCCGGAGAAGACGTTCTTGGTCACTCCCGAATTTCGCTTTAGATCTATAACTCCATGAGACTTCGCCGGATTTGTCCTTGTGTACACAGATCGTGTTCTCTGATCGTAGGCTGTAGCACTTAGCGCAGAAAAGAAAGCAACATTATCTATACTCTCATCCAGCCTGCCATACTTATCTCTATAATTATACTTGCCCATCGTCTTCTGTTTTTTCGGTTATTATCACTCGTCCTGTAGCCAGTACAAGAACATTACAATTGTCAAAGTCTGCCCTGTCGTTCTCTTCCAAATCGTTATACAATCGCCTGAATGGATGTGACTGACTGTCAAACAGCAGATTGTCATCGACCTCAAATGTGACATCGCCTTTCTTTACTTCGTATATCATGGTAATGTAGCTTTTGCGTAAATAAATAAGTATCCGGTAGGCTCTGTGCCAACTTTTTCGACCTTAAATTCCACAAGCGACTTCGCCTTTATCTTTACCGATACGGTTTTACCTAAGGGCACTTCTTTGCCGTCTACCCATAGTTTGGATACATTCATCGCCTCTACCCGATAGATTATCATCTCCTCGCCTATAAACATTTCGTAGGGCGAAGCAAGTCCCATATTGATCGACATGCGACGCTCCAACTGCAACTGCTTTGCATATTCTGCCAGATTCTCGAACAGGTACTTGCCCGAGCTGAGCGCACCGTTGCTATCTTTCTTCGAACCGAATATCCAGAAACCGCTCGGTTCTTTGATTTCGGGAAGCTCCGACAAGGGGATAGCTGCTATTTTAGTGTTTTCTGCCATATTTTTTTGATTTATTTTTATTCTAAAATCTTCTTTGTTCTTCCGATTCTCTTTTTCTATACAATTTGTTTTATCCCTCTTTTTATACTCTTTGTTATTGACTACACTATGTTCCGTCGAATGTTGTTTCTGAACGATAGAGCGGATAGGTAGGGGCAGTGGCTTGTCCCTGCCCGTTTCTATCCGGGCGAACACAAGGGTTCGCTCCTACTCCGCTAATCTTCATCATTCGTCCTTCGGAGTTCTTCTTCGTCCTTCGGGGTTTATAACCCCGAAGTTTTATCATCAGGATTTAAAATCCGAATTGAAATGACTTTTGGATTGTAAATCCAAAAGGACGGTGAGACGATTCCTCAACATACCAAAGAGGGTAAAGCCAAAAAACAAGAGAGATCATTACATTATATCAATATTGCGAACTTTCCGTTTTCGGTAACTATCACCCTCCTGCTCTCTGTTCCCAACGCAAATATTTTGTTGAATTTTTCGGCATTCACCTCAAAGAGAGGATAGATAGAATCTTTGGAAAGCGTGATGCTATATCCCGCTGTTTCGCCCAATTGCCCCGATACCTGAGAAAATGCAAGCGTAGCCCCACCGTCGGAACCAAAAGAGTAAATATTGCCTTGCATATTCCTGAACACCACCAGATACTTGTTGCCAAGGGCTTTGAGCAGGTTGTTGGTTTTGTCTGACTTGAGGGTATTCACAAAGGTGGTTAGTTGCTGCCTGTACAGTGCGCCATCGTTTGTTTCAGTGAAATTGCTTTCTCCGACTTCCGACAGCATGGTGTAAGGGGTATCTACGTCTTTGAGGATGCGATCTACAAAACAGGAGTCGTACAAGGCATCATCTTTGAAGTAATATGCTGCAAAATCCGTTATATCCAAAAGATAAATCTCAGCTATACCTCCCGAATTGTATCCGCATGTGTGTTTTATATTCTGCACCAATCTGCAACTCATATTGTTCTGTTTTTTTTTTGAGACAAAGCGGCAACCGCCGTTAAAGCTGAATACCGCTTTATCAAGTATGTTTTCTTTAAACTTATGATGTGACATTCGTTCTCCCCCTTTGCTTTTTTAGTCGTCCTTCGGGGTTTAACTACGTTACATTCTGTTGATTGCTAATTGCAACCCCAAAGCTCTGCTATCAGGATTTACGATCCGAAAGGACGACAAAGAGGCGAATATCACAACTACATCGCAGAACAGGTTAAGGAGTTACAACTGTCTTATCCACAATGGCAGTAACCACGTCCTCACCCTTGAGTAAGCGGCCGATCTCCATCTCTGTTCCCGCCATTGTCACCGTCCACCCGTTTGCATCAGCCTCAGCAGCACCCGAAGCGTAATTGAACGCCGTTGAGCTCAGCCCGTTGATACGTCCCAGCGCTACCGAACGGTTGCTCTTATCCACTACCACAGCCGTAAACTTACCAAGACTGAGAGCATCACCCTGATTAAGAATCGTATAGTCGTACTCGCTGAGAGTAAAATTTAGGGTGTGCGTACGGTATTTACCGCCGTTGCTGTTCTGTGCCAGTTCGTCGGAGAAAGAAGCCGTATTGTCTATAAAGTCCACCTTATAGGCTTTTGCACTGTCGGCAAGCGTGATGGTGCTGATTTCTCCTTCGGCCGAAAATTCGTATTCGTTAGCCGAATCGTGATTGATCAGATAAACCGATTTGATACCGGCAACGGAATACACACATGTTTTCTTTGTAATATTTGATGTTAATTTGCAAGACATAATTTTTATTTTTTTGATTCGTTAATTTTTTGTCGCTTTTCTTTTTTTGACTTCTTTTGTTCTCTGTTCTTATCCTCTCCGTTTTTCGGGGTTTGCAATCCCGAAGCTTTATTATAAGGATTTAAAATCCGGATAAGAATCGCTTTTGGATTATAAATCCCAAAGGACGGTGTCGTATAGGTAGGGGCAGTGGCTCGTCCCTGCCCGTTTATATACGGGCGACCACAAGGGTTCGCCCCTACTCCTCTAATACCCTTCGTCCTTGGGGGTTTGCAATCCTCGTAGAACGAAGCAAGAGGACAGAGTCACATTCATTCTTGTTTTTTCTCCTTTTGACATAAATGCTTATTCATTTGTTTTGTTATTTTTGAAATAACTATGACTATACGAAAACCAAATATTACTGTACTTCTAGTTGGCATCTTTTTAGTGTCAATATTCGCTATATCATTTTACTTTTCTTGGACTGACAGATATATCAGACTAAACGGAGAGCTAAGAAAAACTGAAATAATAAACATTCGACACTTTAAAGGTGGATCGGGAGCAACAGTAAGCATAGAGGGTAATAACTTAAATGCAGGACGAATATCTAGAAATTATTTAGTTGGCGATTCTATCTTAATTAGATACATTCCTAATGAATATTGTGTTGTACAAGAAAGTGTCCAACCGAATAGATATTACTTATACTTTGCATTAGAATCTATATTATTGATTATAGGTATAGCATTAATAGTCGAGTCATTGAAAGGAAAAAGTTTCTCGTATTATTATTATACTGCTATCAACTTCAATCAAATTGGAGACAATCTCCTAAAATGGATATCTAAAAAACTGAAGCGGTAGTCTTTTCTCTCTTCTGTCATCCTGAATTGACTGACGTCGAACGTTGTTTCCTTCGTCCTTCGGGTTTGCAACCCCGAAGCTTTATCATAAGGATTTAAAATCCAAAAGAACGGTGTATAACACGAAAAGATGACAAGAACAGCAAACAAGAAGTCGGTAGATATAACAGCCGATTAGTTGCTCGGACTATAAAATACTACTTCGTCTTCGAAAGGGATAGCAAAGCCAAGGCGCAAACGTCCGTCGATGAAAATCTTATTATCGTTCGGAGCAGCAAACTGCCCTAAACGGATTTCCTCCAAGTCGCGAACGAGGTCTGTACCTACAAGGAAGTTTTTAGAATCGGCGGCTATCATATCGTTATCGTCAAGCCCTTTCACCGGAACAATCTCCACGCCCATATAGCGCACCGAGTCGCCCTCTACTGCAAAGTTTGGACTAACCACTACATTGTCGCCCCAGATGCCTCCCAACGCCATTTTGACCTTCATGTATGCCGAGTACGAAACGTAGATGTTCAGCGAGCCGTTTTCCAAGCCCATCGCCATTACATCTTCGGGGATGGAAGCGAATACTTTTTCTACTTCTGCCAATACATTTGCCTTTGTAAGCGATACGCCCAATAGCTTAATGGCTTGTGTGCTGTCGGTCAACACTTTTACGGCTCCGTCGAAGTCGTTTGCGTCTGCCGAGCTGTCGCCTTTGAATATCTTAGTTTCTATCTCGCTGCTAAGTTCCGAAGCAAGGATTGTCATTGTTGCCTCTTCGAGGGTGGCGGGTAATTCCTGATTTTTGGCTCCCGGACTAAGCATCCATACGGTGCGTTTGCGCTCGAGGTCGTCGATGCACTGCTCAAGGTTGATTTTGTAGGTTTTTACTTTCAGTTCTTTTTCGCTCAGTTTGGCGATCTGGTTTGGTGTCCACGAGCAATCGCGTGAGTCTGCCTGAAGGATATTTCCTTCGAGGTCGATCAGGTTGAGTTGTGTAGCGTCTTTCACCCCGATCACAGGTGTGATTTTTCCTTTTTCGATCAGCTTTCCGCCAAAGATGGCTTTTGTAAACCAATCCATGTTAGACGACGGTTGATAAGTAAGTGATGAAATGTCGTAAATGTTTGCCATAATTTTATTCAATTTTTTAATGTGAGAATATCCCAATGTGCCAATCATATTCAATATGAATTCGGATCAGCGTATTGGCATATTGATTATTTTCTTCTGTTGATAGTTTGGTTAAGAGCCGCTGCCATGCGCTCGGCTGTGCTCATCTCGGCAGGAGACTTGCCTGTGCCCGAAAGCTGTACGGCAGGATATGCCGAAGGTGTCTTGCGGCGCATTTCTTCGACCTGTGTTTTGGTATCTTCGAGCATTCCGTTTGCTTCGTCGAGGGCTTGCAGGAGTTGTTCGATGGTAGCCTGCATTTCGGCAATCTTGGCTTTGAGGGCTTCTGCCGTTTTTCCGTCAAAGTCGGACAGCCTGACTCCTCTTTTCTTGTTTCGCAACGCTTGTTTGGCTTTAGCATCTTCGGGGTTGGTTTTATCGTCCGAAGGCTCTCGTGTTTCCACAAATTGTCCGTTCTCGTCTACTACCAGCAGGTTTCCGTTCGACAGGTTGTGTTCTCCCGCCGCCATTTGCTCACCATCGAGCGTCACAAATCCATCGGCATCCACATACGCCTCTTTGCCGTCGGCAAGAACAAAGACCACATAGGCCGTGCCGCTGGCAGTCGTGTCTGCTTTTTCTACGGCATCGATGTCGAGCAGCATGTTTGCGATGCGTCCAAGCAATGTCTGTTTCACTTTTTTCTTTTTGTTATTCATACTTTTGTTATTTATGCGGGATAGGGAAACTTGCTGAGAGAAAAAGCCTTCGAGGGAAAATCCCTTTACATGCCCGCTCATCACTTCCTTTTCCCAATAGTTTTTGTCTTCTATCTTGTAGCTGCACATGAGTGTACCTTTTGGCAGGTCGCTAAATCCGAGTGCTTTCGACTTATCGTTTTCGGGATCTTCTACTATCCACAGTTCGGTGAGGTAGTTGCCTGTGAGGGGCGACCGGTGCTGATGGGTGGTGCTATGCAGGGCAACGCCTGTTTTCATCATCTTGCGGGCAATTTTCTCTACCTGCTCCTCCGAAAAGCGGATGTAATAGTCACCCGTTTGCGGCGAATGGCGGTAGATGAGTTGTCCGGGTTTGAGCACAACGCCTGTGAGCACTTGCTTTGCGGTATCTCGGCTAAGATGTAGTTCCTGTTGTCTGTCGAGAGCGATAAAATCGACTTGGTTTGCCGGAAAGTCGACGAACGAAATGGCATAGATGCCCGTCAGGTCGTCGGCACTTTCGTCGATCATGCAATCGTAAATCGGTGTATTCATTTTGTTGTAAATTGTGGGTTCGTACTATGAGATAATTTTGAAAAAATAAAATGCAAATAAGTGGGGAAGTTTTATGTAACCTGCGCCATTCTTTTGAATTTGAAATCGGGATAGCATGAGCTTCGGGGTTGCAAACCCTGAAAGATGCAGGGAATAGACAGGGGATTACAAATCCCCTGTGACAAAGATGTAGGGGCAGTGGCTTGTCCGTGCCCGTTTATATACAGACGACCACAAGGGATCGCCCCTACTCGCCAAAGGACGAGAAAGGAAAAGGACGGAAAAGAGAAGGTAAATAAAACAGGGATAATACTAAAAAATAAAAACACCTCATTTTTGAAAAATAGGTGCAAAAAGCGGCAGGCTTTTTCTTTTACTATTTTCTTTTATAGTTTATGTTTTGTTTATGTTTATATATAAGCCTTACGGTTATGCTTTATATTTTGCAGGAGGGTTTGCTTGGGGTTATACGCTCTTGTATGGGGAATGTTTTGCTTGAGTTTTTAGGGTAAAGAGAGGGGGATAGAAATGTATCAATTGGAGCTTATTTATCCCCCGAAGCCTTATTGTAAGGATTTGTAATCCGAAAGAACGAAGGATGACAAGAAGAAAAACAGGGGATTACAAATCCCCTGTGACGAAAGGTTATGCAATAAAAATTGTCTAAACAATTAATTTGTGTTTTATTTTAAGAAATAAATTAGCCTATTTAACAAATATATTTTAACTTTAAACGACAAAAACCTAAACCTCAAATATTATGAAAGCTAAACACTTGAAACTAGCAATTCTTATTTCCTTCCTTTTGGTAATGATAGGCTGTACGGACGACAATACAATTATTCCCCCAAAAGTAGAAAACAAAACATTAGCTGTCGCCGATACTGTATGCCTGATGTTTAAGTCGATGAATGGCAGTAGCGAAGGAGGAATAGAGGGTATAGAGACAAGTAAGTACCGCCAAGTGCATAATAGCCGGATGAACGGAGGTATGCTCAACTTTGGCGAACTGGTAAGAGATTCGTATATCATCTTTATTGAAGGAACAGACAGTGTAAAAATAAATGGATTTATAGGTTGTGCTTATATAACTCCTTTGGGCTGGGGTGACCAAAGATCATACACCGTTATAAAAGGTTTGAATGCGGTTTGTAAATATAAGTTTGAGGGTAATGCTTTAAGGATTCAATATGAGCCCTATACCGACAGCTGGATAACTTTAGGCTATGGCAACAAAGAAAAGATAGAGGTATATATTGAAAATAAGCATCTCTACGTAGAAGCTATGTACAAAGAAGGAGACTATATCAGTCCTGAAGCGGAAGAGCTCTATTTTTGGGAGGCAAAATACTCAACTTTGTTTAGTGTTCCTATAACTATTACTGCCGAACAGGCAAATACTATAATAGAAAGACAGAATTGGCAAGACTTTTTTGATGAGGTTAGTGCCAATTGGTACAACATACCTATAGGGCAATATTATGCCGAGACTTTCAAGACTGCAAGAGACTTGAAACATAAGTTTCAGGGAGCAAGCTGGTCTATTCACAAAATGACCTATCTGCCGAAAACAACAGTAAACTGAAAATAAACATTTTAAAACAGGGGATTACAAATCCCCTGTGACGCAGCCCCCCCCGAAGAACGGATGAAACACAGTTTTATCCGGCGATAATCAACAAAAGAAAGGCTATATTTGTATTCTTAAAACGTATTTACAAATATAGAAACCCAATATATTATGAAAAATCTTATACGGTACTGCTTTCCCCTAATCATCCTGCTATTTATCGTATCTTGCAGCGACAACAAAGATGAAGAAACCAAAGGCGTGCCTTTGCAAACAGCAGAAGGGATTTCGAAAGTAGACCTCTCCGCCAGAGGCGAATGGAAGCTTATGATTGGTTACATTTATAGCTACAGTACTTCGGCTTCTGATTACAATTTTTCGATAGACAAGAACAAGATAATGGTACTTTCGCCTAAAGACCAACCTTTCTTATTCGACAGAAGTTACAAAGAAGGAGATACAGGCTATGCACCTTTATGGTTGGTATCGAAAGATTATACAACAAGAACGAAGACGTCACCGACTCCTCCCGTCTACCCCAATATAAAAGATCAGAGCACTGCCGAAAAGTTTTTCAATGCAGATGCGTTGTGTTGCAACTATCAAAGTACGGTTAGTCCGCATATCAAAGACTTGGTATTTACACATGCCAATGCCTTGCTCGAATTTGAAACGGAGGGACTACCCGACAATGCTAAAATTGAAGTATATAACTACGGAAGAATAACCCCTTTGAGAGACAGCAACAACACCAATCGCTACAAAGCAATAGCTGTGGCCAATCGTGAATATGGACCAAGCGCAATAACAATTACGATAGATAATAAATCTTATATCGCTTTTATCTCGGAAGGCTCACTGGAAGCTGATACGCACTACACATTTAAGGTGAAACCCGACATGGAAGCCAAAGAATTTGTAATTACAGATCTTACAAAAACCAAGTGGAGCGAACAGTAAAAACTATATAGTACACATCTTCGTCTTTTTCGTCTTTCGGGGTTTGTAACCCCGAAGCCTTATTATAAGATTTGAAATCCAAATAAAATAACTTTCGAATTATAAATCCGAAAGAACGGAAAAACAGGTGATTTCGATTCTCCCTATGATGGATATTACTGCTTATATACAAAGCAGAGTATCTGACTTTCATTAAACTAACAAAACAAAAAACATGAAAATTAAAGAGTTACATCTGTTGTCAGATAATATTATAGAAACCGAACTATTTTATAACAACGTTTTAAACGTAAAAACAGAGGATAAAAGTCCAAATACTGTATCTTTCAATGTGGGAAGTACTAAAATCATTTTTATCCAAACCAAAACAAATATCAAACCTGTTTATCATTTTGCATTTGATATTCCTAACAATAAATTCGAAGAGGCGTTTGAGTGGATGAAAGCACGAACTCAACCAATACCGGTGATAGATGAAAATAATTTCGTTTCAAAATTCGACTTGTGGAATGCAAAATCATTCTACTTCTATGATAACAATCTAAATTTACTCGAGTTGATTTGTAGATTTGATGTGAATAACGAAACGAAAAAGCCGTTTGATAGCTCCTCCATACTTTATGCCAGTGAAATTGGTATAGTATCTGAGTCGGCAAGTCAAACAGCTGACTTTCTAACGAATAAATACGGTATAAAAGAATTTACCAAGCAAGCAGGTACCGATAGTTTTACGGCTTTGGGAGATGATTATGGCTTGTTGGTATTAGTAAACAATCAGAGAAATTGGTTCCCTACAAATGATTTAGCGAAGTCTTTCCCCACAAAAATTGTCTTTGACAATGAAGCTAATGAGAATTACATATTAGAGATTGAATAATTCTAGAATATTATACTATTCGTGTCCTAATGAAGGCTATTCACAACGTTCCTTCGGATTTGAAATCCGAAAGGAGACAGAAACAGGGGATTACAAATCCCCTGTGACCAAGGCTTTTGCTTCGTCTTTCGGATTTGCAATCCGAAAGTTATTCTTATCAGGATTTAAAATCCTCTCGTAAAGGATAAGAGAAAAACCTTTCTATTCCCACTATTAATGGGAATTGTAGCTGTTTTTGGATAAAAAAGGTTATCTTTACTGATAAGGACAAATACAAACACACAATAATCATGAGAAAAATTACCATCGTAGCATTTTTTGTGCTTAGCTTAGCAACGTTTGCTCAAAATTCAACACCCCCAATCGAAGGTTTCGGACATTTCAAATTTGGTATGACAAAGAAACAAGGGCAAAATGCTATCAAAAAACACAAAACACGTAATACTAAAACTATTAAGTTAGACACAGATATCGAAGTAGAGAACATAGAGTTAGACGGAGTCGTGTTTGACAGAACTATACTTAGCTTCGATAAGTTACTCTGGTTTGGGAGTTTCGAAAAGGAATATACCTATTGGGACGATGCCGAAAAAGATTTCAACCATCTACTTCGCATAATGCAAATAAGGTATGGTGACACCTCTGTAAAAGATGGATCGACAATATGGTACGACGCCAAGAACAACATAATCTTACTGAAAATAGAAACGAATAATAACGTACCTAAATTGTCGGTTGCATACATCGCAAATCTTTAAATCCTATAATATGAAAAAAATCATTTTATCATCAGCCTTTTTGCTGATGACAGTAACATCATTCGCCCAACAAGCAGTTTACTATGCCCTAGACGGCAGCGAATGGGTATCGGAAACACATCGCGATGCACAGGAAATAATATTGTGGAAAACACTCTCCGAAGATATCAAATATATGAAAGTAAACGGTCGCTGCACTTCCGACTATTTTGATACTTTTTCCGAAATGTTTGAACTCTATAAGAGTGCAATTTCAGATATTAGAATAGCCAATGTATATGCAAAAAAAACGATCGATTCGGGCGAATACAAAGAGATAAAAAACCATATAAAACTGGAACCTACTATCGCCTGCAATGGAGAAACATTCTACAGGAAAGAATTTAGAGAGCTCTTCGATCTGATTGTTGATCAATACAATATGATTTCAACATATCATACCGATATCATAAACCTGCATAAAGGAAGATCGATCAAACGACCGAGAATAGATTTGGATAGATATGTAGAAAACAACAATAAAATTGGAGACTTAGGCAAAGTTTTGAGAGAAACATCGCAAAAATTACAAAACGAGAAAGCCCCTATCGATAAATCGGAAGCGTTAAGAATAGTTGCTGATGAGATCAGAGGCGTAAAAAAAGGATTATACTATACTATCGACGGAAAAGAATACAAAACACTCAAAGGACGTGACAATTATGAAACAAGACTAACTAAAAAATACAAAGAAAGGTTTGATGTAATAAAAACCGATATGAAATATAAAGAGAGTGCTCAATATTTGGAGCAACTTTTATTTGACAATCTGGATTATTTAAAAAATGCAAGAACTATCAATGATCTGCTCAGCTTTCTGAGAGACGAAGCAATGTTGAAAAAAGTAAAAAAGGCATTCCCAAATAGAGATTTTACAACATACATTGCCCGTAATAACGATACTTGCTATATAAAAGAAGTGTATGACTGGTATGACCAGCTTTTAGGTCTTTTTGAAATATACGACAACACATTAAATTATATGGAGCAAATCGACAAGGAAGGTCTCAAAAATAAAGATAAAACTTTTACAATAACCGAATTAATCTCATATATGGATAAACAAAAAGATGCTCGGGGCAATACCCATACAGAGCTATTTAACGATTCTCTTATTAATCTGGAAGCTGTAACACCAATTGCTTCCAGCTTAATAAAGTACTACCTTGACAATAAATAGATTGCAAATCTCCCTGAGTCGAAGAGGGAAAAGCAGCCTATTATTATGCACCAAATAATATAAAAGCTATGAAGACACCAATTATCCTTCTTATTTTATTACTATCCGCCACTACATCTTTTGCACAATCGGTAAAAACAGACGTACCGATAACCGGGCTAGGTGAATTCTATCTGGGTATGCCTATCGAACAAGCATACGAAATATTAATCGATATCAAGACAGAAGACATACAAATCATCCCCCTATTGGAAAACGTGATAAAAGTTACGAATATGGAATTGGCCGGATATGTATTCAATACTTGTTTTTTAACATTTAATGAGAGTGGGCTTCGGCTAATCTCATATATCAAAGAGTTTGATAAGAATAATAAGAATCCTATAGAATTCAATGAGTTGGTATCTATACTCGAAAACGACTATGGCATACAGCCAAATAAAGAAACCGAACTACGCAAAAAAGGAAAAATAGATTTCGCATGGAGCAGACCACCGGAGGGTTTTGTCGGAATAACAAAACAGTATGATGAAAAAAAGAAACTAAATACAGTTCTCATATACGTCAGTAAATAATATGCAATATGAAGGTTGCAAGCGAATGTCCTTTCGGATTTAACTACGCTACACTCTGTTGATTGCTAATTGCAATCCGAAAGTTATTCTTATCAGGATTTAAAATCCTGATAGTATGAGCTTCGGGGTTGCAAACACCGAAGAACGAAAGTTTACAACCGATAGGCAGGTGATTGCAAATCCCCTTTTGTGGCGAAAAAAGTAAATTGAAATGATTGCATATAATAAAAGCGTGACTCATGAGCCACGCTTTTTTGCAAAGGGACGAAATCCATTCCTATTCATCCATTATACCCCCGACCAGCCACTTACACTTACCATATTGTCTTGCGCACGATGAATATCGGTGACGGCAACTTTAGGCTCTATTTTTATAGCTTGAATTGCTTTTATCAGGCTGTCGTTGTCAACATTGGTTGCGGGTTCGATGGTTGGCAACTGCCCCCCTTGAGCAAACATACGCTTGAAGGACGGTTCCAAGCCCTGAGACGAACGTGCGAAAAAGGCATCGAAGTCTTTTGGCTTCAGTTCGCGCCGTTGCTCATTGATATATTTTACGAGTCCCAGATTTTTATCGGTCGACACTCGGTTGACAACAAACTCGCCGCCCTCTACTTCCATATTTGTACCCTCGATACGCATACCTCCTTGTGAGTGGCGTTTGCCGTGGAGAAGACCACCGTCTTGGAATTTGGCCAGTTGCTTGGTCATAATCCCTATCTGAACAGCACCTGCAGCACCAACAATAGTAGCAAGTGCGAGATTTAACGGCCATGGATAAGCCCCTAAAGTCTTGGTTATCCCTTGGGCGACATTGACTGTCGCTTCTCCAATATTTTTTATTAGCGAGGCTTTGCGATTTAGTTTCTCTATTTTTTCTTTTTTTGCTTGCTCTTTTGCTTTTCGCCTTTCGTATTCCCTTTCTTTTTTTTCGAGTTCTTCTTTGTTTTTTAATTGTTCTTGATATATTTCCTTTTCTGCTTTTAAACTTGTCGCTAATTCCTCCGCTCTTTTCTCTAAGCCGGCAGCAGATGCGTTTTTTTGTGCAGCTTCTAACGCCGCTACTTTCTTCCCTTGATTCTCAATTTCTTTTGAGACTTCTGCATTTTTATTTTTCAGATGTTTTATTTTTTCATCCCATGAAGCTATCTCCGCATCGTAAGCTTTACTTACAGCAGTAAATGCAGATCCTAATGCACCTGATATCTGGTCTGTAATTCCCTTTATGCTACCTGCTATCTCTTCTGCTTTCTGAGCATATTGTTTCCATTGCAATATCCCCAGATCTTGCTCTTTCTTTTCCAGTTGATTCTTTGTCTGGTTCAGGATCAACAGTTCTTGCGTAAACTCTTCCATATACTGCGCTTTGCGGGTTTCTATCTCTTTCCGCTTTTCGGCGTTGTCTCCGGCAGCCTCCAGCTCTTCGTCATATCCTTTTATTCTTTTTTCACTTGCATCTTTCAACATCGATCGGTATTCTTCCAACGACAGCTTTATCTTTTCTATATTTTTTCTGGTAGCATCTATGTCCACTATCTTTTTTGTAGCCTCAGCGGTCTTGGCTGCTTCCTCACCGGTCTTTTTTACTTCTGCGGTAGCAGTTTTGGCTGTCTCTTCGGTACTTTTCACCCCTGCTGTAGCTTCTTTCGCCTTTTCTTGTGCCTCTATTGCCGCCTTTATGATAGCTTGTGTTGTCTCATCGCTTATACCCAGCATTTCGGCAGCTTCGGTTGCCGTTGATTTCATCAGCTCCTTTGTACTCTTAGAAGTCGTGTCTTTGAAGATTTCTGCATTCTCGCTAAGACTACTTACCAGCTTATTATATACACCCTTAAAAGAAGCAGAATACTCTTCCGAATTCTTTTTCAGGTCTTTGCCTAGTTCTTCATTAATACGTTTTACTTGCTCTGCCTTTGCTTCTTCGAGTGCCACAACGTTTTTGCCCGCCAGTTTTGCCTTCTCTATTTGTACATTGTATGAGGCCTCTGCCTCAGCTTGAGCTATAATGGCTTGTTCTTCTATAATCTCTTTCTTTTTTTTATAGGCTTCGGTAACAGCTACTACCGATTTGGCATTCTTTGTCAGACCATCTATCTCTTCTTGAATAGCTTTTGCCTTTTCCTGATTATTTTTCATCAATAATTTGTACGATTCTTGATTCAGGTCGCTTATTTCTGAAACTTTAGCCGCTACCTGATGCGACTGCTCAAGCATCTTTGCTGCATTCTCTATATGACTATGCTCTTGAGTGGATATAGCACGATATAACTCAGTCACTTTTTCAGAGTTTTTGGCTCGTCGCTTCGCAATTTGTTCATCTTTCTCCGATTTTTCATTGCCGATCTTTACTGCTTCCTGTTCTATTTTTATTACATCCTTCAATGTCTCTTTCAAGTCTTTGTTACTTATATCTACCGACTTTACAGCTGTTAGAAGCTTTTTTACAGGATCAACATCACTTTTAACTTCGATTTCATACGTTCTTTTATCTGCCATAATATTTTAATTATTAGTATATATAAAGATAAATTTGAAGAGGAATCATAAAAAAAAGCCTGAGACTTCTCTCAAGCTTTTTCAGATATAACGTCCTTTGGGATTGTAAGTCCGAAAGTCATTCTTATCAGGATTTTAAATCCTTATAGTAAAGTTTCGTGGTTGCAAACCCCGAAGGACGGAGGACAAAATAAAACAAAATCCCCTAAACTTGAATGAGTTTAGGGGATTTCTTTCCTCAGCAGCCTTTCCTCTTGCCTTTGAAGTAGAAGCCGCTGTCGAACGATTTCCTACCTGAGCCTTCGCCCATCACCTTGTCGCAGCACCCATCTTGCGGACGCCACAACGGATAGTGGGCACTACACTTGGAGAGAAAGTTCATCAGTTGATTTTTTAACACATCGCCATCGTTCTTTATCCACTGGCGAAGTTGTGCAAGGTCTTTGATATCTACGGCTTTGCTGTTCTCACTCTCACGGATGGTGATACCTTTGTTGACGATGGTAGCCCAATGGAAAGGCAATGCCTGATAGACGGCATAGAACGACAAGGCGGGGGCAAGGCGCACCACAAGGTCGCTGTTGTGCGCCGTAAGGCTGTTTTCGGTTATCTGTGTCTTGAGCTCGGTCATCAATGCTTCGCCCAGTACAGGTTCTATATGTAGCTCTTGCGCAATGCAGATGTAAGGTACAAACTCGGTGATGTCGGTGTTTGCTGTCACGGGAGAGTGCTGCTTAAAGAGGCTCTCGGTGATAAGTGGAATTTGTATGTATTCGTTCATTTTATGTTTTTGTTTAATTGTTTTTTTACTTGATATGCTTTCTTTTACCCTCTTCGTCCTTAGGGGTTTGCAACCCCTAAGGCTTACTATAAGGATTTAAAATCCTGATAAGAATGACTTTCGGATTGCAAATCCGAAAGAACGGTGAAGAACGGCGGAAGTTTTATTATTATTCTCGACTTTTTATTCATATTGCGATTAAACTTATACTACTTTTGCTGGTCTTAACTATAAAGCTAAATATAAAATTAAACATTATGAAAAAGATTAAGCTCCTTCAAAGAACGCTCTTCGCTGCTTTGTTTTCGCTTATTTTAGCATCGTGTGCTACTGTACAAACAGGTGTACAGCAGTTGGAATTGGGGATGACCAAGTCGCAAGTAATAAAGAGATTGGGTTCCGATTTTCAGCTTGTAACCTTGACTCAAACCAACGAGGGTAATCTCGAAGTATTGCGTTATACACAGTATGAGCCGGGAGCCGAAAGGATTCCAACAGACTACTATTTTTTACATTTCCTCAACGGGAAGCTGGTAGAGATAAACAGTGACAAAGCCGGATTTTATTATCCCGACCGTCCCAATCGACCTAATCGCCCACTCAACCCGCCAAGAAGATAAAAATTGCATCCAATATTTTTAATGTGCCAATATGCTGATAGATTCAGCTATTGGCACATTCTTATATAGCCCTATCAGAAATCTGCCCTACGATATCCAAGTCACGCAACTCAAGTTTCTTATATCCGTTGTTGATCGTAAAAATGCTGAGTGTGTCCAATATCCGTCGGCGAAGCTGGTGAATAACGGTCTGGTTGTAAAGTACAAACGAGTTGATAATTTCATTGGCATTACCCGACAGATTGCCCGAACCCGACAGCCCCGCCAAGGTAGGTGATGTAAGACGATGCGCCGAAATAATCTTCTGAAAAATAATTTCATCCACATTGTTGTACAAGTCGGCATTGTTGCTCGCCGTGTATGAAGTCACCACAGGCTTCACTTCCTGACTTTCGCCCCAAAGCACCACAATGCTGTTTGCACCGTTCGTACCCGCATAGCTGCGTTCTATATCGGTTTGGAACTGGTCCTTCTGATCTTCGCTCGGGTTGCTCGGCATAGTGATGATGGTAGAGGGCACAAAGCCGTTGTGAATAGAGTTGCGGTAGAATTTGCCCAGCAATCCGTCCGCTTCGATGTAGTTCAACGCCGAGTAGTATTGCGGTACAGGATAATGGTCGAGGCTTGGCGCATAGTCTTTGTAATAGTACAGATACGGAACGCCCTTTTGCATCTCCTCGCTGCCGTAGGCTTTTATCGCCACAGGTGCATACTTGCCTGCCGTGCGTCGCCAGTCGTTAGACAGATAGAAGCTGAGGTTGATGCCAAAATCGTTCACCTCTCCTATCCTCACCTTACTAAAGTCGGTGTGATAGAGGCTCATGCTCTTGCCATTTTCGTTGAGGATGATCTGGAAGCAATACCCGCCAAAGGTGACATAGTCTTTGGCTACCTTTTCGATGAGGTCGTCCCAGCTATCGTTTGGATTGGGCTGACCGTAATACTCCGTACCGTCAATTCCCGATCCGCAGATATAAGTCACTTTGTTTTCTATCACCGCCTGATTGATTGCCGACTCGTTGTTGAGCTCGATAATGCGCTGTGGCAGGAGATTGTCACGATCGTAGTTTATCCAGCCTTTGTGGTTTTTGGTAAAAGTGGGATACGTGCGCACGGTATCCGACAGCTTAATTACTGTGTACGTTTTTTCTTCTTTTCTCATATCGTTTTTGATGTTATCAATTACATCAATAGATAATTATTGGAGAAAATGATGAAAAAGAGGGGGATTCTTTATAATAATCGAGAGACTTTGGTAATTAGCATGGCAGAGTAATAATACTATAAATCATTTCATAACTTGATTTTTATCACTAAATATTTATTAAAAAATATTAGTTAAATTTTAACAACAACACAAAATCTTTTTGTACATTTATCAACTCAGTTACTAAACATTGATATCACCTCATAAGTATTACAGGGTCTGATAAAAGACCACAAAAAGCATATGTTCAGGATATTACTCCATGTATAATATCTGATTTATGCTCTATAGATTTGCGATAGACATATTGTTAATAAAAGTTACATATTCTTCCATAAGAATAAATAACAAATTGTTTAATTATTAAATCTTATAGTTATGAGAAAAATTGTACTATTGTTTAGTTTATCAATTTTCACGCTACTTGCCGTCGGACAGGTAGAAACAAGGAGCTTTCCTAATGGAAATGCTATCGATCAGGTAAAAACAATACAGAAACGAACAAAATCGATCACAAAAAAGCAAATGCCATCTTTTGACGTACAACAAATGCTCAAAGAAGATTTGATTGTAGACAAAATGGGCGATGCTCCTTATCGCTTTGGAAAAGGCTTCGATGTGAATTACAGTTTGCAAGACGGAAGCTGGGCGAGTACCGACAATGGCAGATTATGGTCGATGAACGTTGAGTCGCAAGGGGCTATTTCTATCAATTTTATATTCAACAACTTCTACCTTCCCGAGGGAGCAGAGTTGTATATAACAAATAAAAAAGGAACAATGCTTTATGGCCCGGTAACTCATAAAGAGAATACCAATAGCGGATTTTTCATGACTGACCTTATAGAAGGAGATAATGTTACTATTTATTTGTTCGAACCTTCAGATCAGAGGAATAAAAGCAAACTGACTATCGAAAGAGTAGTACATGCCTATCGGGGAACTATTTCTACGAATGTTAGCAAACTCAAGGGCTATGGCGATGCAAGATATCCTCATAATGATGTAGTTTGCTATCCCGACTGGAAAAGTGAATCTGATGCTGTATCGGTAATTCTTCTAAGCAATGGAACGGAACTGTGCAGTGGCTCATTATTAAACAGTTACCATAGGAATCCATATTTTCTCACAGCTTTTCATTGCATTGACAGCAATACAGACAGAATATTAAGTACCACCGAAAAGTCAAATGCAGAAAAATGGCTGTTCAAATTCCATTTCACAAGAAATGCTTGTGGCGGAACATCTGCAACAACAGGTATTACATGCAATGGAGCAACATTCAGAGCAGCATGGGCTAATACCGATTTTGCGTTAGTAGAAGCAACGAATGCGCCATATTATGGATCAGCAAGAGCTTCGTTCTTAGGTTGGGATCGCAGTGGTGCAACATCTCCGCAAGGAATCGGAATCCATCACCCGGCAGGGGATGTTATGAAGATATCTTTTGACAATCAGAGTATAACAACAAATAATAGCGTAATAAACTTTCCGGGACAAGCTTTTGCTATAGGCTCTATCTGGAATGTAAATTTTGACAGTGGAGGAATAGAAGGAGGATCTTCGGGCTCTCCGTTATTCAACTCTGACAAAAAAGTAATCGGTCAACTGATTGGGACTACAACAGGTTCCTACACCTCTGTATTTTATGGTAGATTTGATCAATCCTGGACAGGAGGAGGAACAGACGATACACGGTTAAGTAATTGGCTTGACCCTTTTGATGCAATTGGAATGACAGCAAATACGGTTTATATGCCTCTTCCGGAAATAAAAAAAGGGACTCCGGACTTTGTTAACAGAAACGAGATTTGTCAGTTCTTCTTGGATTACTACAGGGGTAATCAAACCATCAATTGGCTAAGCAATAGCGACATGACTTTAATCAGCGGACAGGGAACCGCTTGGGCTACTTATCGTGTTTCAAGTACAGCCTTAGGCAATGTGAAAGTAGAAGCGAATATAGGAACTGAAATAAAGCTAACAAAATATACCTCTGTATTTTACAGACACTTTGGGGGAGTCGACAGCTATTTTTACGGACAAACTTCTCCTATAATTCTAGTGGGAGGAACTAATACAGAACCCACATGGACCTATGATTCTTATTTCTTCGACAAGGTGAGTGATTACAATCCCGAGCCTAAAGTCTGGGGTATTATGCTGAAATCGAAATATAATGGTTCCACTCCAATAACTACAACAGTGACAGTAAAACAGGATGGAGTAACATTAAGCAAAGTGGTAACACTAAAACCTGCAACCACCAAATCTCTTATCGTAGAAGATACTCCTATTTTCAAAAATGTCCGCATCTATAATATATACGGAGTAAAAGTATATGAAGAAAAAAATACCGTGAACTTCAATATAGAAAACACAAACCTTAACAGGGGTATATATTTCTTCGAAAGTACAGATAACGAAGGCAATATAGTTCGAGAAAAAGTAATGAAGAATAAATAGTATAAGCTAAATACATGAATAATAAGAAATGCGAGCTTTAAAAAAAACTCGCATTTTTATTTAACCTTCAGAGATATAATAATCACCTGTGCCCTTTCGGTGTCGTCTCCAAAAAAAGTTTATCTTTCGACAACTCTCCCTCTATAAAACACATTCCAGTTATCCTTTCCATACCCGTCTTCCGAGTATTCAAACGATGAAGCCGAAGCCTCTTTGACTACCATCCCCTGATAGAATACCTTCCAGTTATCTTTGCCATAGCCGCCACCGATATATTTAAATGAACTAGCAGAGGCATCTTCGATCTTTTGGTCTCGAAAGTAAACACTGAAATTATCTTTTGAATAACCGCCGCCTATAGACTGCAAGTTTTGATTTGCAACAGCTTTACCTCTAAAGAAACTCTTCCAGTTATCCTTACCGTAGCCACTTTCCGAATATTCGAACGATGAAGCCGAGGCCTCTTCAACTACCATCCCCTTATAGAATACCTTCCAGTTATCTTTGCCATAGCCACCACCCAGATATTTAAAAGAGCTGGCAGAGGCATCCCTTAACTTTTCTCCTCGAAAATAAACAGCGAAATCATCTTTCGAATAACCACCGCCTATAGACTGCAAATTTTGATTTGCAACAGCTTTACCTCCAACGAAAGTCTTCCAACTATCCTTACCGTAGCCACTTTCAGAGTATTCGAACGATGAGGCCGAAGCCTCTTCAACTACTATCCCCCGATAGAATACTTTCCAGTTATCTTTGCCATAGCCGCCACCCAGATATTTAAATGAGCTGGCAGAGGCACCCCTTAACTTTTCGCCTCGAAAATAAACAGAGAAATCATCTTTTGAATAACCGCCGCCCAATGACGTTATCTTTCTTTGGCAAGAAATCTTCACTTTGGCAGATTCTTGTGAATGATGCTCTATAGCCGACAAGTCAGCAGAGTGAGTATACAAAAGTGTCAATATAAATAATGCAATCAACTTTTTCATAGTATTTACATTTATAGTTTTATTCCTGTTAGAATATAAATCTTGGAGAAGGTTTAATTGTCTCAAACGAAAACTACTGCGTCGCAGAGGATTTACAATCCTTTGCTTCGCTTTCTCTCTGTGATACAAATAATAGGAAGGGGTTTATTCCTATCAGACTTAAAAACTCCGATAGCTAAAAAAACTAGTTCTCTTTTACACGTTCTTTCAGCTCTTTAATTTCTTTATTTTGGTTTTCGATTTTCTTATCTTGCTCTATAACGTATAAGGTCAATTCTTCTATCTTTTGTAGAAGTTTGGCTTGCATTTCCACCACATTTATGCCGTCTTTTAATACTTCTTTTTCGCTAGGAATATCAGGAAGATGCTTATTCTCCTTTATATGAGCTTCTACTTCCGAAAGTGATGGAAGCCTGTAACATTCGTCGAAAACAAAGTCAGACCATCCTGTAGCCTCAATCTTAACTTCGTTACTACGGATAGTACCATTCACTTCGAATAGCTTGTCTGATAATTTGCACAAATCCGTCCCATTATTCACACTAATAGTAATAAAACCTCCTGTTCTTGAATTTCCTCGAAAAAAGTTTATACTGCTATTTAGTTCACCATAAAACATATGCTCTAAACTAAAAGATTTAGTATTCGCAGCTGTATTATAAGCCTTCACTCCCAAATAGGTCCCTTCGCCCACAGTATTACCCTCCCACAGCCTAGCTAAAACCGATTTGAGTAAATTAGGCGATGTTTCAGCAACATCAATGCTTTTAGCCTTTATATCTCCATTTATATCTAGCTTAGCTTGAGGGCTTTTAGTTCCAACACCAATATTGCCTGATGGCAAAAAAACCATCCAGGGAGCATTATAATTTGCATTCATGGTTCCCCCTCCAATAAAGCCATATGTTAATTGATCTCCCTTACCCAAGGCTCCAAAAGAAAATATCTGAGGTCCCTTATTATGAGTAAAGTTAAATTCCCGAGCCCACACAGTGGGATAATCCACATCTATATTTATACCTAGAGGATAACTCGGAGGATTTGTTACAGTAAAATTTTGCCCGCAAATATTTATCGAAAACATTATGACTATTATTAAATACAATACTTTCTTCATAAGACTAAGCTTTTACAAGGTTATTATAATAATTAGGAAAAAATCAAAGTTAAAAATATATCTTTCTTCTAAAGAAAACTATTCGCCTAATGAAGTCACTATACTCCAAAATACTTTACCATCAGGCATCTGAAAATCTATATACTCCGTGCCCATAAATCCATCTTTCTTTTGCATACTTAATTTTTCAGATATTATCTTATCGCCTTTCTTATTTCTTAGCATAAATTTACCATCATGAATCAGATGTGCAACTAAATTATTTAAGTCTCGCAAAAAATAGTAATCTTCATTTTTGAAATCAATATTTCCAAACTTCTTTCTTCTGTATTCATCATCATAGTCATACCACCAATCTGTTATCACATACTTTTGTTTTTCTGTAGAAAACAGTTTTTCCAAACTAAGAAACTTCTCATAAGTATGCTTTTTTCTTAGAACTATGTATTCTCTCATATCCGCTTGTCTCAGATAAATGGTTGCATATCGCTTATTAATGACTAGTATCGAGTCAATAATAGTATCTAGCATTATAGGATGTAATTCTTTATAATGAAACTTATCATATTCCATTTGTGCATATGATGTAGCAGAGAATACACATATTACCAGAAGCAGAAGACGTTTTTTCATAGTGAAATAAATTAATAAATATAATATTTTTCGTCGCAAGGTTTTTTACTTCCTTCCTCCCTTTTCTCTCTGTCATCCTTCGAACACACCACCAAATATACAAAGAATCGCCCTATTCATCATCTTTCCACAAAATTATCTATTACTATACAAACAACTAAAAAACGTATGGTAACAGTAGAATTAAACAACGTAAAACTAGAAATCCCCGAAAATTGGAGCGACATCAAACTATCACGCTACGAAAAACTTTACATGCAAAAGCCCGAGACTAAGCTCGATCTGGTGCATTTCGTTGCCGATGTGTGCAATATCGATGCGAATGTACTGCTGGAATCGCCCGCGCAGGTGTTTAATGCCCTTGCCGAGATTGTAGACTTTGTGTTCGACAGCGAACTGCCCCCTGCTAACGCCATAAAAGTAGGAGACACAGAATATTTCGTATCCTTTGCCGACAAACTTACCCTCGGCGAATGGGTCGATGCCGAAAATGTGATCGGTACCGACAGCAAGTGCAAACTCTCCGAACTGCTGGCTATCCTTTGCCGCCCTATCGGTGAAAAGTACAACCCTGACTTGCTGGGCGAACGTACCGAAATGTTCAAAAACCTGACATGCGACAAGGCACTTCCGCTGATCAGTTTTTTTTTATCCAAAAAGAGAGAATACGAAGCGATTTTGAACCACTATTCGACGGTAATGGCTCAAGCCGCCCGGTTTCTAAAGGATACAAAGACTTTTGCAATAAATGGGGGTGGTATAAAACGATTGCCGATCTGGCAGAGGATAAGATACACCTATTTGATACGATCACTCGAAAAACAGTTGGCGAAGTGTTCGGATTTCTCCTCTACAAAATAGACAAGTCGCACGCCGAAGAAGACCAGTATAAGTTTGAGAGACAGATGAAGAGGTGAACTTCACCTCTTTTCATCATTTTCTAAGAAAATTATCTATTAATAAACACATCCTAAATTTTTAGAAATGATAGAAAGCATAATCGACATTTTCAGACAGCAAGCCCGTGAACAGAAGCTTATCAAAGCCTTCTACTATAGGCGCAATTACGAGCTGGGCAGTGGCAAAGAGGCCTATCCCCTCTTTTGGCTCGAAGACCCTTTGCGGGGCAATAACCGAAACAATACATTCTCTAACTCGGTGAACTTCTCAATACTATTTCTCCCACAAAGTGAAGAGTCAGTAAGCCACTTGCAAAACCTTGCCTTCTCTACCGGGCTGAATATCATAGAGCGTATCAAGCGAAACCGCGACACACTGGGCATCTCCATCACTCCCGATTGGGATTATATGACTCTCAGCGATTACTACGATGACAATGCGGCGGGTTGTCGTTTTTCGGTCAACTTTACACAGGCAAACATGCAAAACCTATGCCTTATCGATCAGCAGTTCGATGCAAACAAGGAGTTCGAAAAAGGTCAAACCTTAAAGAGCTTCGACTTATCGCCTGCGAGCAATTGCGAAGTGTTTGTGAATAAGTTTCCCGATTTTGATCTGAAAACAAAGAAGTAATAAATCTAAAGCAATGACACCCTCACTAAAAAAAGCAATAGATCAGATAACGAACGAAATAGCCATTCTTGCTGGTGATATTTTCAAAGACGACAAAATCAGCAGAAACCCCAAGGTGAATAAAAACACACTGCGAGAGAAGGCGAAAGACGTGAACGTATCGTGGCGAGCAGCAAACGGAAATATCGTGATCGAAGCCTATTTCGACAATTATATCACCTTTCTCGAAAAAGGCAGAGTACCCCGCAAAGGTAAGTTTCCGCCATTGGATGAACTGCGAGACTGGGCACTATCGAGAAGCATCCCTACCGACAACAGCACCCTTTTTCTCATCGCACGTGCCATCTGGCGAGACGGACACGAAGGGCGTCCCATACTGGCAACATTGGAAGAAAAGATAGACCGCAAGTTTGAAACTGAATGGTACGACCAACTTTTTGAAGCAACGATCGACGAATTGAATAAATATTTCAACTGACGGATAAGTAAGTAATTAGCAATAGTTATTCAGGTATTTTGTAGGGATAACCCTTGTGGTTACCCTCAATTGGACGGGCAGGGACAAGCCCCGCCCCTACCTACCGTCCTTTCGGATTGTAAATCCGAAAGTCATTTACCGCTCTACCGTCCTTTCGGATTTGCAATCCGAAAGTAATTCTTGTTAGGATTTTAAATCCTAATAGTAAAGCTTAGGGGTTGCAAACCCCTAAGGACGGAGACTTAGGACGGACAAATACACATCAACATTTTCATACAACTAAAACAACATCACAATATGGGATACTTTATTAACGGCTCAGACATAGCCAAAGCAACAATAAAACCCGCAAAGGTTTCTCTGGCGGGTAACCCCAATTATATACAGTTCGAAGCCAATGTTGCCGCAAAAGGCAAGCCGGTAGAGATACAACTCAAGCTCACAGGGTGTGGCTATGTCTTTATCAGACCCGATGTGCAGGGCATAAAGATATACGAGAATATATCATCATTTAGCATCATAGAAGCCGAATCGGGCATAGAGCATAAGTTTGAGGGCACATCCGACCCCGATAAACTAAACGAGCCCGGAGCCTTCTATCTAGGCAAATACAATGAATACTCGGGACCCGCCTGGGAATACGAATACCACAACACGGCACTGGCTCTGAAAGAAGGTTTGGAGAAAAATGAGTTCTTCAAGAATTTCAATATCTCCATATCGCCGGATGACAATAAAACAATAAATATCGTATCAAACGATAGCGGAAAAGAGTATGTCTTTTCGTTTGTTTTTCGAAAAAACAGCAATGGCAGAGACAGAACTTTTTTCGGTGTCGCAGGCAATCCCGCAGAGACTTATCCCGCAGGCACAGACACGATCGCTATCGGTTATGACAACGTGGGGATACACCTCGATATGTACAAAGACACAGGCATATTCCTTGGCGAAGACGACACCCCCTCGAACGACAATATGGATACAAAGGCAATAACGCTTACCAAAGCATATTCATATACCCCGCTGTGGTTCAATACAAATATACTGGAAAACAATACGATACCCACAACCTTTCTGAAGGCAGAGGACTGGGTTGACACGGGAACGATCAAAGATTTTCGGTTTACAGCAAAACGTGTGATCACCGACAAAACCGTTTCTCACACCACGCCGTTTTACCATTCGTCTGTACTCTACTCCATCGCCGGATACAACCGCACGTTGGAGAAAAACGACCTTTCTGACTATGTGTTCGACACAAAAGAAAGGTTTAAAAACGTCGAAGCCATAAAGAGGGTAAAGCCGTTGACCAATCAGCCTCAGCTCTTTCATATAAAGGGGCAAACACAGTATTTCAATTTCATACTGTCCGATGCCGAGCATAGCAAAAACATTGCTGATGAGTATAAGTTTGGCATCTGTTATGAGCTGTTGTCGCAATCGGGGCAAATGATAGCGAAAGAGACTAAGCACCTGAAAGCCCGCAAGGATTTTTTTATGGTAAATACCATCAAGCTTGATATCGACAGCCTGCTCCACCAATACCCCAACACAGGTCTTGTTCGTGCGTATCTGATATATTCGGCCTACGAGTCGCAAGCCATACAGATAAGCCACGAACTCACGTTCGGCATACTTCCCGAATGCCTGTATAAGATAAAGGATTTTGCATTCCTCAACCGACTGGGCGGATGGAGCAGTTTCAACTTTTCGGGAACGGAGCACACCGATTTCAAGGCTGAGGCTAATACAATATTCAAAACGCAGACTCCTCATTTTACAACGAGTAGCGACATCGAATCGGTGTATAGCAAAACCGTTACCGAGCAGTTCACCGTGCAAACAATGCCTGTGCGCAGGGAAGTATGCAACTGGCTCAAGGAAATGAGTGCGTCACGCATGGTTTACGAGCTGGCTACACAGCGATACATCATTGTAGACGAGATGAATATAAAGCCAAATTCTAAGGACGAGCTTTACAGGGTGGAGATGAAGTATCATTATTCTGATTCGTATAACTAGCCAATACGCAACGTTCTTCCATCCTTTCGGATTTAGCTACGTTACACTCCGTTGATTGCTAATTGCAATCCCACCGTCCTTTCGGATTTGCAATCTCCGTTGATTGTAAACGTTCTTTCGGATTTGCAATCCGAAAGTGGTTCTTATCAGGATTTCAAATCCTTACAGTAAGGTTTAGGGGTTGCAAACCCCTAAGGACGAAAGGTTACAAACCCCTAAGGACGAAAGGTTACAAACTCCTAAGGACGGCTCCCTTAAGGACGGCAGAAGGATAGACACTAAAGGCGAAAAGAAAAAAGAGAGAAAACAAGAGAAAATATACAATGAACACAACAACCGTATTTGACAAAAATCTGAAAGCTTACAACTACCCTTACAGGTATATTGTAAACAAAGGTTCTACACGTTCGTCGAAGACATACAGCTTGTTGCAATTACTGTTTTTTATTGCCGAATATTCGGATAAGCCGAGGGTAATATCCATTGTATCGGAATCGATGCCGCACCTCAAAAAAGGTTGTATCCGAGACTTTAAAGAAATCCTGCAAAAGGAGAATAAATGGAATGCCCGACAGTGGAACGCAACGGATAAGATTTACAGGATAAACAACTGCATTATCGAATTTTTCTCGGCAGATAATCCATCTAAAGTACATGGCCCGAGCCGAAATATTTTGTATATCAACGAGTGCATAAATATAGAATATGAAGTGTTCAGACAATTGGCTATCCGTACCACCGATACGATATTTTTGGACTGCAACCCCTGCTTTGAGTTCTGGCTCGACCAGAAAGTACTGCTAAACGACGATGCCATACTGATTCATTCCACATACAAAGACAACGAGTATCTGACGGAGGCGCAGGTGAAAGAAATAGAATCGAACCGAGGCGACAAAAACTGGTGGCAGGTGTATGGCGAAGGGCTTACAGGTTCGCTCAAAGGGTCTATTATGACCAATTGGGAGGTAGTGAAAGAGATGCCCCATACCTA
This sequence comes from Dysgonomonas mossii, assembly GCF_004569505.1. Taxonomy (NCBI): domain Bacteria; kingdom Pseudomonadati; phylum Bacteroidota; class Bacteroidia; order Bacteroidales; family Dysgonomonadaceae; genus Dysgonomonas; species Dysgonomonas mossii. The sequence goes on along the minus strand of NZ_SPPK01000002.1, from coordinate 269,358 downwards.
CAAAAACCGCTGGATAGGCATAGACTTCGGGTTCACCAACGACCCTACGGCAATAGTAGACATGCGCCTGTCGGAAGGCGAGCTGTGGATAGACGAATTGCTATACGACAAAGGGTACGACAATATGATGATATCCAACGCCCTGCGGTCTTACGGCATAGCACAAGACATCCCTATCGTAGCCGATAGTGCAGAGCCGAAGAGCATCAGCGAGATAAGGTCGCAAGGATGGAGAGTAGAGCCTGCACAGAAAGGCAAGGACAGCATCGTTACAGGTATCTCGATACTCAACCGTTACCGCAAGCGCATCACGCAGCGAAGCACGAATATCATCAACGAGTACCGCAACTATCGCTGGCAGACCGACATCAACGGCGAGGCTACAAACCGCCCCATCGACCGCTACAACCACTCGATAGATGCGCAACGGTATGTCTGCCTCAACAAGCTGATGGAACGTGGTTCGGAGTTGAGCTATTCGATCATAAAGGGAAGGAGATAGATATGAATAAACGAATTGTTGCTTTTGTTATCCCGGCCGCTGGGAAGCATAACAAATACTAAACAGTCACTTAATTTACAAATCAATACAAATCATGAGCATAGAACTATACATCAAAAACCGCCTTTGCGACATCAACAGTCCCGAGAGCCTCGGCATACGTCTAAAACGCCAGTTTATCAATCCTGCCGAGTTGAGCGTAAAAGACGCACAGATGTCTTACGAGATAACGCTGCCTGCCACACCCAACAACAACGAGATTTTCAGCCATGTGAATGTGGAGGAGGTACAGGGCAAGTTTCGCATCTATGAAGACGCTCGCCTGTATGTGGATGGTATCCTTATCCTCGACGGTAAATTCCGCTTGAGCGAGATCACGCAAGACAGTTACAAAGGCAACTTGGGAGTGCCTGCTCCTCTCACCGCAAAGGATATCTTTGGCGAAACGATGATGAATCAGGCAGGGAAGTGGCTTATTCAGTTTACAGGGGTAGATGATATCACACGATATAATACAGGGGGACACGACAAATCGGTATATGGAGAAATATCGCCTTGTATATTTCCGTTGGTGCTGTATGGGTTGTTGCCGAAGTACCCGTCTAATAATATCTATTCTGCAAAAGATGTGTTTGACAAATCTGTTAGATTGAAATTAGATCATTTTCCGCCATCGGTGAACTGTATCCACATGCTAAAAAAAATATTCGGCAACGCCGGTTATTCGCTCACAGGAAGTGCAGCGGATGACGAACGGATAAAGAACTTATATGTAAGTTACAAAAATAATAATGATTACGAACTGCCGTGGCCACCTTCTAGAATGGAAATATCGGGCAACTGGCAACCTGTAATAGGCTTGGATGCATGGCCAATAAGGGAAATTGGATTGGGGCATCAAATATTTGATGGCAGACAGCGAATCGTCATTAATTATTTCGGAGCTAGTAATCATCGGGTAACAGCAATCTCTGATAACGGCAAGAATATAACAAATGAAGGTATGCAAAGAACCCTCAGAATACCTGCAACAGGATTGTATAAACTTACGTTTAAGGCAAAGTTAGAGATGCTGGATCAAGAACATGACGATCCGTTGGTTAGAATAAAAAGAGGGAATTTGGATACGGTACATACCGAAATAAAAATAATCCGCAATTATACGGGCAATGCCGAAACTACAAAATTTGACAATACATTTTACTACAACAATAGGAATCAAACCGTTGGAATGCCTGATGCTGTTTTTCCTCGAAAAGGGGAAGTAAACTTTATCGACCCGAAGCAGAACAAAGATTTTATAGCAGGGTTTGCCTTTGGAAAATATGGAGAAGATACTTATACAAACCCTCTAGACAACGACCATTGCAACCCAATGGCTATTTTTGGGGGACCATCGTGGACTCTGCCCCTTGGGAGTGATGGAGTAACCGAACGGGCATACTCGGCTATAAAAAGTTCGGGATATGTATATTCTAACCGAGAAGGACCTAATAGCTATAAGGTAGATCTTAATAAAGAAACGTATGCGAAAAGAGCCAACAATAAAAGTGCCTATGGTGAAATTAATCAGGTGATCTGGCTGGAAAAAGGCGAAACTTTGGATATAATAGATATATCATTCAGCGAAGGAAAAGGAATTCCTTTTACAATTTACAATCACTCTGTAGATTATAGTCTTTCATTGGAGCCTTTTCAGCATTCTATAAAATGGCTTGTAGCAAACAAATCTGATATAGTTACAGGCCCAATGAATTGGAACGATGAATCATCCTTCAACAAAGAGGAGGTAAACCTTATCAGATTCTTACCGGCAGAGGTGAAAGTAAACGATTGGATTGAGAACTTTTGTAAAGCCTTTAATCTAAGGCTGATCAATACAGGAGAGACAAGCTTTGAACTGAAAATAAAAGGAAGTGATATAGCGGACGACCTATCGGATATTATCGATCTGGACAGGCGCGCAAATGTAGTGCAGCGCAGAAATGAATCTCTTAAACTTCCCTATCTCTATGAGCTGGGGTTCACGGTAGACACAGGAGAGGAAGGATATTACGACACTATTGAAGAATATGTGACAGACGAAAAAGGCTATGAGCAAAAGAAGATAGATGCCGGCGACAAAGGCGGCGGACAATACTACACAGGGAGCAACGAAACCACAAAGCTATCACAAACGTCTTCGTTCTCCTACAATTGGCATAAGGGTTTAAGACAAGACGAAGCTGACAAAGATCCTTTTATCATGGTTCCTATAATTGCAGATCATGAAGTATGGGAAAACAAGTATGATTATGCAGAAATGATGAGTAATAAATATTATGACAAAGCACAACGTTTCTGGTATAAGTCAGGCTTTGTAAATCTAACGATAAATGAGATTGACAAAGTAGCTGTTGATATTGCTTTAGTGGATAATGTATATAATGACTCTCAGCACAGGTTGATGCTGAACTATAAGAATGAGCATGATTCGATTATGAAAAGCTTCTTCTTGCTACTAACGAACAACGATAACTGTTATACGATTGTAGATTGCTACCTGACAGCCGAAGAATATAGCCGTTTAAACAAATCGCTGATAAAGCTAAATGGAGACTTGTACCATATAGCTGAAGTAGATGGCTACGATCCATTAAAAAAAGGACAAGGTACAATGAAACTGATAAGGAAAATAGGATAAGATTATAATAACGATGCTGCTAGCGATGTTTATCAATAGCAGCTTCTTCATTTTTCTCAAGGCTCTATTCTTACATATATCTCATCTCGATTTTTATCGTCAATATCAATTAAATGAAAATAAACAGTTAAAATGTTGCCTTCTATTTTATAACGTTCTATAATATCCGCTTTCCCATATCTATATGCTTTATTATTAACAACATAGTTACCCACATATTTTTCATCATACCCATCAAAAGAATAGAAGTTTAATGCATATACTTTGAAATCCTCTGTATATTTAACTCCCAGCGTAGTATTAACACGCTTCCATACCCCCTTTATCGGATTAAACCCTTCCGGCTTAAAATTAGGGTCGGCAGGATCGTTCCAATCGCCGTTCCATACAAATTCTTGGGGTTTCTTCATTTCCTCTTCCATATCATCTCCACACGAATAGAAGGCTACAGACAGGCTGAGTAGTAGGATTATGGATAGTAGTTTTTTCATTTTTGTCTCGGTTTGTTTGAGTGTAAAGATATAGAAAATAGCTGAGGAAGCAAGAATTTTTGTTAAAATGAGATTTCTGCGTATGGAAAAAGTAATAATCGAGAAACGGTTCAATCAAAAAATGATTTCTTATTGCTACTTTCGTCTTTTGAATAAATTGTGACAAAAAATACAGAAATCGACGATTGCTTTATGAAAAAAGTTGCGTACAGTGCTTTATATAGCCTTTTATATCTTTTAGGTCTTATTTTTCTATATCTGATAATAGGGTATATAGTAGAAAAACTATACGGCTATCCCCAACAATCGAGCGATGCGTATTTATTATATAATCCTTTTGTGGTTGTAGGAAAAACCATGAAAGCATATATTGTAGGGTTAATTGTCTCTATTAATATTCTGGTTTATCTTTTCATTAGCAAGAGGATGGATAAGTTTTTGTTTATCCCATTCTTTACTATATCGGCTATGCTTCTGACGATATTTGTGTATGCTCTTTTCTTTTAAAGTATCGAAATCACTTCCTCTTCTGATCGTTTCGGTATTGCTCCAACTGTTTATCAATTGACTTCCCTGTTCTGGCATTGAGATCAGCGGGGAGGCCATAACCATCGCAATGGAACGAGCAATAGTTACAATTATCGGCACATTCCCTGTCGCAATTCGGATAATTACATTGATTAATCCCAAGTAATGAATTGATTACCATACATGAATTGAGGGAGATAAAAAAAGATAAGATTAAAGTTCGCGTTAGTAGTTTTTTCATATTTGTAATTTATAAAGCTATTCGCTACAAATTTAAAAAATTTTCAAAAGGAATAAAATAAATAAGAAGCCCGCGAAATCACTTCGCAGACTTCCCAACCTTAACACAAACTTTACAAAACTACAGACATAAAACAGCCCACCTCCGAAAAAGTTCGCTATACAATCACTAAAAAGCGTAAAAAATGTTAATTTATATTCTTAAAAAAGAAGATGCCCATCGGAAAGGTTGAGTTATTGGATATGAAGAAGGGGTAAGGAGATTGTAGTCAAGGGGGTGAAAGATAAATCGTATTGGAGATGATGTTTTATTTTTTCAGAAAAAAATATTAGCATATCAATGATAATATATCAAGAATCATTATTTCCCAATTAATATTTATAAATTGCAAGCGACAATGCAACCTGTAAATCTAACATCTTATACTATGAATGAGACAATAAAGAACATCTTTAAAGAGACAGTACAGTGCTATAATCAGATATTAAGCAAATATTATCCGGCACACAAATCCAACGGTTTTACTGAGCGAAATTTAACATTTAACTTTTCATCTTGCTATAGAAAGGCTTATCCTAAATCTATTATTTGGCAGGAGGCATGCCTTGCCGGACGAGAACATATTGATACCCTCGTTATAGACGAAGAAAGCAAAGCTGTTATTTTAATAGAAGCAAAGCGTTTGCAAGGAGAGAACAAGAAAGAATCTCTATTGCGGGACTATGAACGTATTACCAATAAAGACATAAACATCAATGGTCTTGCTGATATAAATTCAGAGGATTACTCCCTATATGCCCTCATGATATTTGATGTGTGGGTCTCAAAAAAGACAAACGAAAAGGATAACAGATATAAACGTCTTCATGAGATATTGCCTAAGGGTGAAACCAATTATGTAGAGGAAGTATCCTTTAATAAAGATTGGGATATGAAAGAAACTTATCATTTAGCTTACATACTAAAAAAGCTAAAATAATAATATTGCAGAAGACTCTATAAAAAAGGATGAGAGCTGGAATATTGTCACCATTTTACAATACGAAGTATTAGCCTAAGTATACAAAAAACCCTAATGTAAATACATGATTTACATTAGGGTTTTAAATTATCCTGTGCCCACGACAATATTAGTCAGTCACTACCTGTTTTCTTTATCTTTTTGTTTTAGTATATTACCTGCCTGATTCGCATGCTTTTTAAACATAAAAAGGGACATATTAATTTGCATAAACAGAATAAATAATTTTCTTTTGTAAGAAATAAAATAGATAAATAAAATAATAATCTTTTAAGAATTGGAAAATACTGATTTTAGCAATGTCTTAGAGTATTGCAGCAAAGAAAAATTTTTCTTGGGAGAAGGTTCGCCCACATCTCGTATACTGATCATAGGCAAAGAATGTGGCTGGAACAATAAAAAGATGCCTAACCCTGATAAAAAAGAAAACATAATACTTCAGGAAAAATATTCTACTGAACATAATTTAGATTGTTGGCTAAATGGTAATGGTCGACTGGATCAATTAAAGACAGATGCCTTGAAAGATTGGCCAAATAGTCCAACATGGAGAAATTATCAAACGTTGGTACAAACTATAATTGGAAAGGAAATCCCCAAATATGATTTTCTTGATTATAGTTTTATCACAGAACTAAGTCAAATATGCTTACCTAACAGCAACTATTTAAAAAATAATGATTTAACTAAAGAAAGTATAGAAAAACGCAAATCATTATTTAAAAAGGATTTCTTTCAAAGATTTCCTATTGTAATAATGGCTTGCGGTCATTATCCAAAAAAATTTAATTTTGATATAGAGGATATCTTTGATGTAAAATGGACAGGGGAGACGACTATATTATCGAAAGGAAACTACTATAATGTTCATTATGGAAAGAGCAAAATTCTCATTCACACACGACAAGTAAGCATCGGTGTAACCAATCAGCTGCTATTCGAAATCGCAGAGCTTTGCAAAAAGTATTACAAATAATTCATATTCTATAGTGCCCTTATAGGCATAAAATAAACACAAAAGAAAAAAAGCGCTGTAATCAAATAGATTACAGTGCTTTCACAACTCTAATTTTTGTGACCCTGGCGGGAATCGAACCCACAGCTAAGGAACCGGAATCCTTTATTTTATCCATTAAACTACAGGGCCGTTAGGCGACACAAAAATATAAAATTATTCCCAGCTTTTGTATACAATCCAAAATTATCTTACAGCCTCCCACAAAGAACAAAAAGAGACACTCTCAGCGAATATCTCTTTTTGACTACAATCGGTTCATTCAATTTAATTCACAGTACAGAATGCCCTGATACGTCGGTATACAGCCATGACGTTTACTTCCGCCAAAAGCATTGCCGACAGAATCAGTGTACCTCCAATCACTGTTCGGCTAGTTATCTCTTCATTCAATATTATATACGCAAATACAGTCGCAAAAATAGGTTCGCACAAGTATGTCAGAGCGATCTTCTCAGCCTCGATATACTTCTGAGCCGCATTCTGGATACAATACATGTAAGCCGTAGACAAAATGGCCACAAACAGGAGTGCCTTCCATACATCAAAAGGCAACGACATCGAGACAGCCCCAACGCCCTGCGTAGATACAGTTAATGCGCCCGCCAAAAGAGCACAAACAGATAGCTGTATGATAACAAACGGAATAGCCGTTACCTCAGACCGTGAATCTGTGCTGATCTTGCCTACATACAAAATGTAAACCGAATAAAACAACGACCCCACAAACACCATCAGGTCTCCGATCCTAAAGTCTGAGAAACCCGATGCCATGGCAATAATATACAACCCGGCTAAAGCCAGAAGACACGCCACCCACATTCGTGTCTGAATAGATCTTTTCATAAATAGGAACGTAAACAAAGGAATCAGCACAACCTCTACCCCCGCAATAAACGAGGCATTGGACGAACTTGTATACTTCAACCCCACCGTTTGCCAGCAAATACCCATGAAAAGGAATAGCCCGGCAATAGCGCCTTTACGGATTGTTTCACTGTTTATCTTCGGAATCTGCTTGTAGAATATCAAAGCCAGAATGAAAGTTGCAATTAAGAAACGATAAAACATGAATGTGTAAGGGTGGATAGAATCGAATGCATCTTTGGATAAAGGAAACGAAATTCCCCAAAATGCAGTTCCCAACACTAAGAGAGGCAGGTAAATTTTGCTTTTACTCATCAATCAAAATAATTTAAAAATTAGTATATCTAAATTATTAGGGTATGCAAAGAACTCTTTACAAAAGGATACCCATACTCCCTATTTTCTTCCCTAACGCTGGAGCACAAGTAGCAAAATCCTTATCTGAGCTGCAAAAGTATAGCTTTTTTATACAATAACAAAATCAACGATGAAGAAAAGCCCCATAATAGACAAACTCGATAACGTATAGAAACAAAAAAAGCAACCACAGTGGGTTGCTTTTTCTTTGTATATAAAGATATTCTTTATTTTACTTTATCTACGATTGCTTTGAACGCTTCCGGATGGTTCATTGCAAGGTCTGCAAGAACTTTACGGTTGATCTCTACTCCATTCTTGTGAAGAGCGCCCATCAGGCGAGAGTAAGACATACCTTCCAAACGTGCAGCAGCATTGATACGTTGTATCCAAAGTGCACGGAAGTTGCGTTTTTTAGCACGACGGTCACGGAAAGCATAGGTAAGACCTTTTTCCCATGTGTTTTTGGCTACTGTCCACACATTTTTGCGGGCTCCATAGTAACCTCTTGTTAATTTCAGAACTTTTTTTCTGCGGTTGCGCGAAGCAACATGATTGACTGATCTTGGCATAATTTACGTTGTTTTGAATGATAGCGGTTTTTTTATTTCAAAAACACTTTGCTGCATACATCCGGTTAATAAATCTTTAAAACTTGCTTTTAAGAAATACAATTATTTCATTCCCAACAATTGCTTAACAGACTTTTCGTCCACCTTGCTTACTGTTGTTGTGTGAGTAAGGTTTCTTTTCTGTTTTTTTGTTTTCTTAGTCAAGATGTGACTTTTGAAAGCATGTTTTCTTTTGATTTTTCCTGTTCCGGTAAGGGCAAACCTCTTTTTGGCACCGGAATTAGTCTTCTTTTTTGGCATCTCAGTTTATTAATTAAATTAATTTATATACGAATGCAATTCTTTCGAACTGCTTATTCTGCGCTTTTTTCTTCGTCCTCTTTCTTTTCCACTTTCACCTTTGGCTTATCTTCCTTCGGTTTAGCAGGAGTAGCCTTTGCAGGTGATTTTTTAGGAGACATCATCATGATCATTCTCTTACCTTCAAGTGCCGGCAACTGATCTACTTTTCCGTAGTCTTCGAGCTCGGTAGCAAAACGAAGCAACAACACCTCTCCTTGTTCTTTAAACAAGATAGAACGTCCCTTGAAGAATACATAAGCCTTTAGCTTAGAACCTTCTTCTAGGAATCCTTTGGCGTGTTTCAACTTGAAGTTGAAGTCATGATCGTCGGTCTGTGGTCCGAAACGAATTTCTTTCACCACCACCTTCACCGATTTGGCTTTGGCTTCTTTTTGCTTTTTCTTTTGTTGATAGAGGAATTTCTGATAATCTGTAATCCTACAAACAGGAGGTTCTGCTGTTGGAGAGATTTCAACGAGGTCAAGCTCAAGCTCATCAGCCAATCGTAAAGCCTCACCAATAGAGTATACCCCTTGCTCGACATTATCTCCGACTAAACGAACTTCTCTAGCTCGAATGTTATTATTGATCTTGTGTAACTCTTCTTTTTTTTGATTAAATCTATTGTTCCTCATTCAAAAAATGTTAGATTCTTTTCCTTTATTTTTATTTATTTTTATTTTTAAAACAAAGCTGGGTGCAAAGGTAATAAAAAACTTATTGAATTTGTATAAATTTCCCTATCTTTTTAATTCAAAGGGGGATGTCTTCTATTCTTACTTATACATCCAAAATTGCCACAGCTTCATCACTTTAGTTTCAATTAATCAGATTTCGTTTTGTATAACGGCTCTTATTTACCAATTATCATTTACACTAGCTCCATCCGATTGAATGAAATCAATAAACATCTTCACTTCATTATTAAAATGGTCTTCAAGTTTTCGCTTTTCATTTTTCATCAAAAGTTTTCCCTTATTATCAAAAATAGCCCAGCCTTTCATTTTACTGGCTGCAATATAAAACTCATTGCCACCCTCCTCGAAGGTTAAACTCAGAGTTGTGATATTATACCGAACACGCCCATCCCGAAATCTCATTTCTATCTGATAAGCGCCATTTATTTTGAGACTAACCAGCATTTTAGAAAAGCTGAACATCGTTGGGTAATAAAGACTATATCGCAAATAATCTCCATCTAAATCGGATTTTATTGCAAATTTGGGATTCGACATTTTTTCATTTACATACCGCTTGGACACACTATACAAGTCTGATGCAGATTTTCCGTCAACAGGAATAACTAAAAAGTCTTTCGATGTATCAGCAGCGTCTCTCAACCCTTCGGGGGTTAATTCAAATTGCTGCGAAAAACAGGATAATGAGATCACTCCCAAAATGAGTGTAATTAATAAAGTTTTTTTCATTGTATTGTCTTTTATGTTTGCATTAAAAAACTAATATACGAAATAAAACCTTAAATACCGCATGAACAGACAAACTTAGCTAAAAAGCAGGATCAAATTACACTCTATATATTACAGTATATATAATGTAACCTTTAGAGCATCATCAGCATATCCATAAAACAAAGAGAATACAAAGAGTAAGTAGCAAAGATTAAACTACACAAAATCGTACTCTTGCCTTATCGTATCTAATCGGAAATTGTTAACTTTATCAAAAGAATGAATAAAATACGCTAGATGAAAAACATTTTACCTTACGAAAACATTGTATACGAGACCCATCTGTCCGAAAATGATATACAAAATAGAATAAACGACATTATTAGAATACAGAATACGTACAAAGGATACTCCACAAATAATGCATTTGAGATAAAACGCAATATAAATTATCAGAATTCTTTTTCACCTAAAATCAAAGGCGAATTTCAAAACGAATGGGGCAAGACCATAATCAGAGTAAAAATGAAACTTCCTGGTTATGTTATTATTTTTTTGGGCTTCTGGTTCTCATTCATTATTCTCATCGGTATCTTGTTTCCTTTTTTAATAAAGGAGAATGAGTTCGGCATATTTTCTTTAATTCCTTACGTAATGTTGATTATGGGATGTGCGTTAACGATAGGAGCATTTAAGTTTGAAAGCATCAGAAGCAAAAAAGACTTACAGCAAATATTCGAGGCAACGATAATTAAGTGAATGCTCTCAGAATTGAAACAACAAGAAAGCTGAAATCTTGTACAAATACAAAGAGTCCCAAAAGTTCTTATAACTTTTGGGACTCTTTTATATTACGTAGTAAAAATGACGACGCTTAAGCCTGTTGTTCCCAAGCATTCATCATCTGTTCCATTTCTTCATTTAGCTGTGCGGCAAAGTTCACAAACTTCATAGAGCCTTTATCCCCATCACCTTGTTTGCGGATCGAAACCTCTTCACTTTCGGCTTCTTTCTCTCCCACAATCAGCAAGTAAGGGATACGCTTCAATTCGTTGTCACGGATTTTGCGTCCAATCTTTTCGTTACGGTCGTCTACCTGCGAACTGATACCCTGTTGCTTGAAATAGTGAGACACACGGTGAGCATAGTCGTTAAACTTCTCGCTGATAGGCAATATCACCACCTGATCGGGAGCAAGCCACAACGGGAATTTTCCTGCGGTATGCTCTATAAGCACGGCAATGAAACGCTCCATCGACCCAAACGGCGCACGGTGAATCATCACCGGACGGTGCTTTTGGTTGTCGGCTCCTGTGTATTCGAGTTCGAAACGCTCCGGAAGGTTGTAGTCTACCTGTATAGTCCCCAACTGCCAACGGCGCCCCAATGCGTCCTTCACCATAAAGTCGAGCTTAGGGCCATAGAAAGCCGCTTCGCCAAGCTCTACACGTGCCGGCAAGCCTTTTTCTTCACAGGCTTCTATAATGGCACGCTCTGCTTTCTCCCAGTTTGCATCACTACCGATATATTTTTCACGATTGTTAGGGTCTCTGAGCGAGATTTGTGCTTCGAAGTTTTCAAAATTAAGAGCCTTGAAAATAATGAATACAATATCCATCACTTTGAGGAACTCTTCTTTGAGCTGCTCAGGTGTACAAAAAATATGCGCATCATCCTGGGTAAATCCACGTACCCTTGTCAGTCCATGAAGCTCGCCACTTTGCTCGTAACGGTATACAGTACCAAACTCGGCCATACGCAAAGGCAGGTCGCGATATGAGCGCGGAACAACTTTGTATATTTCGCAGTGATGAGGGCAGTTCATCGGTTTCAACAAGAATTCCTCTCCTTCTTCCGGTGTATGTATCGGCTGGAAAGAATCTTGTCCGTATTTTGCATAGTGACCCGAAGTCACGTAAAGCAATTTACTACCGATATGCGGTGTCATCACCTGTTGGTATTCGAATCTCTTCTGTATCTTCTTCAGGAAGTCTTCGAGTTTCAGGCGCAACTGTGTACCACGAGGCAACCACAACGGAAGGCCTTTACCCACATTTTCGGAGAAGGCAAACAGTTCAAGCTCTTTTCCTATCTTGCGGTGGTCACGCTTCTTGGCTTCTTCGAGCATCAAAAGGTACTCGTCGAGCATTTTCTTTTTAGGGAAAGTGATACCGTAAAGACGTGTCAGCTGCTTGCGTTTTTCGTCGCCACGCCAGTATGCACCCGCCGCACTAAGTATCTTCACTGCCTTGATATACGATGTATTGGGCAAGTGAGGTCCACGGCAAAGGTCGGTAAATACCCCTTGTGTATATGTTGTAATGGTTCCGTCCGCAAGGTCGTTGATAAGTTCTACCTTATACCCCTCGTTACGGTCGCCAAACATTTTGAGCGCATCGGTCTTTGTTATACTCTGACGTTTGATCTCTTCCTTATTGGCTATCAGCTCCATCATTTTAGCTTCGATCTTATGAAAATCGGCATCTTTGACAGGAGTATCACCAAAGTCTATATCATAATAGAATCCATTCTCGATGGCAGGGCCTATCCCAAATTTTGCATGAGGGTAAAGTATCTGCACCGCTTCGGCCATAAGGTGTGCCGACGAATGCCAGTATGCATGCTTTCCGTCTTCATCTTCCCATTTCAGCAATTCGATCGTCGCATCCGTATCTATTGGTCTTGTTAAATCCCAAACCTCCCCGTTTACCTTTGCGGCAAGCACGTCTTGCGCCAAACGGGAACTGATACTCTCAGCAACCTGCATAGATGTTGTTCCTTTTTCGAATTCTCTTACGGAACCATCCGGAAATGTAATTTTAATCATATTCGTCTTTCTCTTTTTTTAGTTATGCAGCTCCTACAAATAAGCTGCTCTCCAGAACTTGCAAAAATAAACATTTTTTACAGATTAATATAATTAGCCATCACAGATTTTATTCAATTACACTATTTACGCCCCGCATCCATCTTTCCGAAACCTACGTTATTGAAGCCTTCTTCATAAACTCTTCTTATATATTTAGTTATATGATTATTAAAGGGTTGTTTTTTTATATAATATTATTATCTTTGCATAATATTTGTGACAAACATTTATTAAACGAGGCAACACAAGTCGGTAATACGGAAGACTTATTTATGAATTCTGACCAGAACAATATGTTTATTGAGCATATATTTCTTTCTGATGATGCACAAGATATGTTTATTTCATTGGTAGCATAAAGTCAGTTTACATATAATTTTTCTTTATTTTCAATCCACTTACTTCTCTTTTATTTGTCATAAACAAATTAGACATAAAACTTTACAAAAGTGTATACCAAACAAATACTGTATTTTATAAAAATTAAAATCTTATTCCTCTGTCTCTATGCCAGAGAATAAATAGCACAACTTGCTATTTTCATAAAAAAGAAAAAAACGATAAAAAAATAGATACTTACAACAAACAAGACTATGCGATTATACACGATTATTCATAAAACTTAAAATTGAAAACTACATGAAGCAGACAAACATGAGACAAATGCCAAAACGTATATCCTTCGGGGTATTATTATTGCTGATAGCAATTTTCTGCACAAATCTGACAACAAATGCACAAGTAACCATTGGTTCGGGTGAACCTTCTGCTACCGGAGCATTATTGCAGCTGAAAGATAAAGACAATATTATTGATGGTACAGCCAATGCCTCCAAAGGATTAGCCTTACCACGTGTAAACCTCTCACAGAAGAATCAGCTCTTCCCTATGTTTTTGAAAGATTCGAGCAATCCGACTTCCGGACCTAGCGATGATTATGCGGCAAACAAGACGGGCATAGATCAGATGCACACCGGACTGATTGTATATAATCTGGTAGAAGACGACGATAAGGAACTGTGTCTGGGACTAAACCAATGGGACGGTGAAAAATGGAATTGCTTCGAATCTAAGCTTGGTAACGCCGTTGTAGAAATAGGTAATTGCGACTCCTTGACCTTTGCGGGGATATACCAAAACAATGTATCGTTAAACGCAAGCAATTACATGACTATACCATTGCACGTAACAAAGGCAGGGGCATACAATATAATTACAATGCCCGATCCGTCTAACGGATATTACTTTACCGCTTCGGGCGTTTTTCTGACTACGGGTTATTATTACCTTTCTATCCCCGGTGCAGGAACTCCAACCAACCATACAGTAGGAACAGCAGGTGATCTCATAAAAATAACATTTAACGGAAAACAACTGACCTCTTGCGACCCTTTGCGAATCAATGTGGAAGATTCTTCGGTGAAACCTGTTTACAATATGTCTTGTAGCGCCACTAAGGTGAGAGGTGTATATGAGCTAAATAAACCGCTCGACCCTGATGCAAATTACATTGAAGTGACATTGAATGTAACAGCCCCATACGGAGCAACCTACTCTATTGAAACAAACGCAGTAGATGGCATTTACTTCAAAGGCTCGGGTCTGCTAAGTACTGCCAGCCAAACAGTAAAACTTCAAGGCTATGGTACTCCCACCAGTGTAGAAAACAAGGTAATGACAATCACATCCAACAGTTCTTCAAATGTTTCCACTTGTAAGGCAACCGTTGTGGTAAGCTATCCTACAAAATCGGTATTTGCGTTCGGATATTATGAAAATACAGCCGGATATCTAGGTCAGCCCGGATCGGGACTAAGAAAAATGATGGATGCTTCTGTCAACTTTGGTAATACAGAAAACAGCACCGTTAAGATAGTACCTTATTCAGCGAATCAAACATTCTATCCGTACAATGTTGTAAGCGGAGGAGCGGCCTACAATACAGCCACTGTTAAAAGCTATCTGGATACAAAACCCGATATTGTTATCACTGGTTTTGACCTCGACCCTCTCGATAAAGCAACTATGGCAAGCAATTTGGTCGATTATCTGAAAAAAGGAGGTGTACTTATCTTTGTATGCGAACGTCAGGCAATGGTGAAAGCTTTTTTTGAAGCTCTGTATCCGGGATATACTATCACGGCAGACTGGACAACAACCAATGTGATGTCTCTTAACTTTGTGAATGACGACGTTGTGAATGGTCCGTTTGGCGACATACGTGGGCTTTTGTGGGGTAATGACAGTTATGGTGCTTCGGGTGCTCAAGGCTTACCTGATGATGACGATATAGTAATTATATCTAAAAACAACAGTGGAACACCAATGATATTGAAGCACAAAAGATACAACCTCCTCTTCATCAGTGAGGGCGGGTTTGCAGCCAACTTCAATGGTACGACAGGATCAGGAGCCGGTGGATCGGCCTCTACATATCCTCTAGCTATCGACGCCAGCTTCAAACCTACTACGCGTACGGGATGGACCGGAGGTAATGTAGAAAATGCACGACTTATGGCAAATGCCTTAGCTTGGGCAATCAAGCAAGCACAATTTAATGGGATAAATACGCCGTAAATTTATATTATTGAAGAAGTGGGGGACAAACACTTCTACTGCATATTAGAAAGAAGCCTGTTGAGATACAGGCTTCTTTTGTTGTTTAAGGAAAGTAAGGTTGAGTGTATCCCCTATTTTCGAGAGATCATTTCAACCGATTATTTTTAGTCATAACCTCTCACCGGCAAATCCCCGTCGCAGATATAATAAAAATTAGCTCCGAACTCGGAGCTAATAAAAGGTTTATCATTTGATTTCAATTGAGTTACTTAATAAGGAGAAGACTACTCGGTCATACGCTTGATAATACTATAAGCTTCTATCACACCAAGCTCTCCGGCTTTGCGCATATCGTCCAAAGCACGGTCTTTGTCCTTGATCTGGAAGCGTGCCAACCCACGATTATAGTATGCTTCGGCAAACTGAGGGTCGCGTCTGATGGCTTCGTTATAGTCTAAGATTGCCGCACGGAAGTCATTTTGCTTGTAGCGTATTTCCGCCCTGTTGTAGTAAGCATATACAAACTCAGGGTTAAGCTCTATAACCTTGCTGTAGTTCTTCACAATGAGGTCGTACTCCATCTTTCCCGGATCGAGCATCGATGCTCCTGCACCTGTCAAGGTAGCATCTTTCTTCGCATTAGCTCCTGTCAAAGAAGAAAGGGCATCGGGCTGTTCCGATTTCTTATCATATTCAGGAACGTTCTCTTTCAACTCCAATTGCTTGGTATATACCACCGCCAAGTCGAAATAAGCCAACGTAAATCGAGGGTCGAGAGCAATCGCCTTATTGAAATTCTCAATAGAGTTGCCAAAGTCTTGAACCAGCATGTAATCCAATGCACGAGCATAGTACAACTCTGCATTCGCAGGGCTTTCCTCTATCCGTTTCGACAGTTCGTTTATCGACCAGAAATGATCCGCTATCTGAGGCTCATTCAGTGCGGCCTCGCTATTGGTTATCCTTAACTTTTTGGGCAATGTAGACTTGCGGTTAAGACCGTCTACCAACTGGCTATAATATACAAAACGTCTGATGTCGTTCGGTTTTTCGTAATAAGTAATCACAAAGCGAGGTTCGAGCTCAAGGCGCACTTGCTTATTCTGAATACGTCCACGAGAGTTACTTTCGTACTTGCTCTTTTCTTCGTCTTTCTTATCGGCAACAACAAGCAAGTTAAATTTATCGATATCCTTATCGGATGTTTCCCTTGTCTTAGCCTCCTCTTCTGTAATGCCTTTGGCTGCCATTTCTTTATTCTTACGGGCCTCTTCGTTTCGGGCATAATTGAAGTCACGTTCCGCACCCTTCAGGTCGTTTTGCCTCCGTTTGATTTCACCCCTGCTATAAAATCCATGATAAAATTCGGGATACTGGGCAAGCACCACATTGAGGTCAGAAATCGCTCCATTGTAGTCGCCGATGTTGCTCTTTATGAGAGACCTGTTGAAGTAAGCAATATAGTTGTTAGGCTCAAATTTGAGTACTACATCGAAGTCGGCAATGGCACGGTTATCGTCACCCACCTGTGCACGTAGCAAGCCTCGGTTGAAGCGAGCAATTATATTGTTTGCATCAAGCTCTATAACCTTGTCGTAGTCGGCCATAGCACCACGAAGGTCGTTTTTGGAATAACGAATAAGCCCCCGGTTGATATAGTTGCCCGATTGGAGAGGTTCTATCTTTATGGCTTCGTCTAAGTCCGCCAAAGCCTTATCATAGTCTTTCTTATAGTAATGGAGCAATCCTCGCATAGAATACGACTGAGCCATATACTTATCCTGCTTGATGGCTTCATTGTAGTTTTCGAATGCCTGAATAGTATCTCCTTTCTCCTGATACATGGCGCCACGTGTCAGATAGCCCTGAGTATATGTCGGGTATATGCGAAGCAGCTCGTTCAGATATTTCTCGGCTTGGTCATAATCTTTCTTCTGAATGTTGACAATACCCATATTTACGAGCGTAAACTTATCGTTCGGATAGTTATCCAAAGACACTTTATAATCTTCCAACGCCCCGTCGTAATTATTCTGATTTTGACGGGCATCGGCTCTCAACTGATATGCCTTCGATATAAACGGATTTCGCTCCAATGCCAGCGTACAATCGTCTTCCGTTCCTTTAAAGTCGTCGAGATAATATTTTGCGATTGCCCTGTAAAAATAAGGCTCGGCAAGATACGGCTTTGCTTTTATCACCTGATTGAAATACTGAATAGCAAGCACGTAATCTTCATAATAAAGCGAATTTCGGCCGATGAGGATTACTCTATCCGTATTTATTTGGGCAAAACTAGACAGACTGCTGAATAAAAGGAATATTGAGAATAGAAACTTTTTCACGATTATAGTGTATTAATCAACGATTGGCAAATATATGAATAATACATTAACAAAAAAGAAGAGAGACCGTTGGAGCCTCTCTTTTTTATATTTTTTAGTTTTTCGAAATTTAACTTTCAAAATAGTCGTCGTGATAATACGAATTCTTCTTCAGATAGTATGTCTTGTCACCATAGTAGCGTGATGTTCCATAATAACCTTCCCTACCCTTCACATCGTTGAACACCAAGGCTATGTTTTCCACACCATCGAACCCAAGCTGTGTAATCACGCTCTTAAAGAACGCCTTGTTGGTTTTGGCACGCCGCACCACAAACAGTGTTGTATCAGCCATAGAAGAAAGGATGTAGGCATCTGAAACAAGACCTACCGGACTACAGTCTACGATAACATAGTCGTATTCTTCTTTCAGGTGTTCCAACAGTTGCTTTGTTTTGGCAGTCTTGATCAGCTCACTCGGATTAGGAGGCAGCGTTCCGGCTGGGATAATATCGAATCCATAGTCGGGGTGCGAAATGATGATCTCGTCCAAAGTAACCTGCCCTATCAGATAGTTGGATATTCCCTTTTGTGCGTCGATCTGTAGTGTTTTTCCTACCGAAGGACGTCTGAGGTCGAGGTCGACGATAATTACCTTCTTACCCATCAACTGGTAAACAGAAGCCACATTGGTAGCGATAAACGTTTTACCATCGGCAGGCTCGGTAGAGGTAACCAATATGGTGATTTTATTTTCACGCTGAGCCATATATTCTATGCGTACACGCATATTGCGGAACGATTCGGCAAAGCTCGATTTGGGGAAATTCTTCACCAGTACGACACCACCGGCGAGCTTTTTCGAGATATTCTCGATAGTCCCGATAACAGGCAATCCCGATATTTTTTCACATTCCTCTTTAGAAGTGATCGCAAAATTGAGAACCTCTTCTTTGACTACGACAAAGATCAACGGAATAACCAAAGCTATCATCAAGAAGTACATATAATTTTTGCTCTTCTCACCCGTATTCATCGCTCCGCCAACCATACGTGGATATTCCCATATAAAGTTGTCGGGTGTATTGGATGCTCTTTGTATCTTGGCTTCGTACTGCCTTTGGGTAAGAAACTGGTGATACATCTCGTTGACATTGTATTCTCGCTGATATTTTATCAGGTCTCGTTCCTGCGGAGGCAGGTTGTCGAGCTTGAGATCGAGGTTCTGATATTTCTTCACCAAAAGGTCTTTCTGATCCTGAAGCTTCACCTGAATAAGTTGCAGCTCTCTCAATATCTGCACACGGCTCTCGTTCAGCTTGTTGATAGCCGTCATATAAATCGGGCTCTTAGGCCCTAAGTTCTTCGACTTTCTAAGCTCCTGATTATATTCCTCAACGTATCTCGACAATTTTATTTCGTCTGTCAACCCTATACTTATAGGATCTATCAGTTCTGCACTACCCATAATGCCTTCTTTGATCTTCTGTGTAGTAAACAACACTGTTTTTTCTCGCATCGCCACCTGATCTCTATCCACATCGGCAACATCAAGCTCCCGCCTCACGGTAGCCGAAGACACTTCATATACTCCCGTCTCTTTCTGGAATCGTTCGAGCTTGAGGCGTGATATATTCAGCGAGTCGTTGATAACGGTTATCTGGGCATCAAGGAATTTGATCGTCAGGTCGGCCTGTTGATTTTTCAAAGCCAGATTATAATCCTGAAACTCATCCAAAAGAGCTTTCAGATAATCCATATCCTTAGCCGGATCCGTTCCGTACATACTGACGGTAAGAGCCGTAGAGTTTTCGGTTTTGAGGGCAGTAGACACCCGTCCGCTATACATCCCTGTGAGTTGGCTATTGGTAAAAAAGCGGAAGCTAAAGGGCAGAAAGTCGCGCTTGAAGTTTTTCGTTTTACGAATCGTGCCTTTAAAGAATTTATTCTCTACAGGACTATCAAACACGATATTGAAGGCTTCTTCGGGTTCTCCGTCCAAGCCATCCTTGTAGCTCACACGTATCTGGCTATCGCTAACGTATGCCACATCAAAGACTTTGCTGTACGCCTGAGGCGTAATATCTGTTTCGAGGCTGTCGATAGCAATTTCGATGGGCGAATCGGTGTAAAGGCTGATATATTTAAACCTTGTCTGGATAAAGTAGTCGATATGCATCTTCTTCGGCAGGTTCTTTACCGTTCTTTCGGTAAGCCCGTACGATTCCAATACAATCTGTTGATTTTCGGTATTACGCAAGATACTTCCCAGCGGCACTGCTCCTGATATCATACTCGACCCCCGGTCTTCGAGTATTATCATAGCCTGAATTCCGTAGAAAGGCACCCACGATTTATTTTTTATAAATGCGTATGCCATAAACAGCGCTATCGAAATAACAAAGAGATACCAGTATTTCAATATGCGGTAAAACCAAAGTACGAAGTCGAAAGACAAGGTCGTCTTGGCCTTTATCTCTTCGAAATACGGGTCCGTATCAGCTCCAGGTTTATTATTTATGTCCATCGTAACAAAGTATTTGTGCTAGAAAGGGTTGCTTTTGTATTTATATCGATCACCAGCGATACATCACCGTATACACGAGGAATGTAAGAGGGATCATCATCGTTGCCGCAAACGAGCCTAACGATTCTATATTAAAGAACGAATTCTTGTTTGTAGGGAAATATATCAGGTCGTTGGGACGTATATAGTAAAACTCGGACTGAATCACATCCTGGGTTCTGAGGTCGAAAGTTTTTACTATCGAATTTCCCAAAGCGTCTCTACGGATGATACTTACCTTCGACAAATCCATCGTACCCGTAGTCTGCTGCGATATGGCCAATGCCTGATAAATGGTCATATTATCTTTATAAACAGAATAGAAGCCTTGTTTGTTAGACGCAAGTATATAAAAATAGTTGCTTGACAATGTCACTTTTACCTGTGCATCGAGGATAGACTCCTGTATCAGCTTCTGGATAATATCTTCTGCCTCCTGAACCGTACGGCCTGCGACCTTCACTTTGCCGAAGAAAGGGAGAATAACTGTACTGTCGCTGTATATGGTATATGCTTTGAGAGCATTCTGATTGGGACCCACCACCGAGTTGAAAGCACGGAATACTTCTTCGTCGCTGGTAGAGATAGAGCATGATATTTTATCATCCACAGCCAACCTGTATTCGGTATAGGGCTGTAGAGGATATTGCAAGTTGATATTTTGCAGATAATTTATTTCTTCGCTCGAGATGCAGGAAGAGAATATACCAACCATCATCAAACCGGATAACATGTAATATATTATAGCCTTCATATCAAAATACTCTAAGTGTAAATACAATAACCCCGGCCACTGATGTCAGCAAACCGAACAAACCGGCAAAAGAAGTGGTTGTACCAAGAAACTTACGTTTCATCTGAGGGATATACAACACATCATTGGGCTGTATATAGTAATATTCCGAATCTATGATATCCTTGCTTCGGAGGTCGAATGTTTTTACGGTAGAGCCTGTTTCCGTCTGGCGGATAATGCTCACTTTCGATCTGTCGGCGTATGCCCCTATCGTGCTTGCTATAGAGAGAGCCTGATAGATAGTCATAGTGGTACTGGGCATGTGTATGCGATTTGCCCCCGCTTCGCCAAGTATGCTGAAGTATCTGTTGTAGAGAGACACTTCGGCAGTAGTTCCGTCGGCATAGGCATTCAGCTTGTTGGATATAACATTCCTTATTTCGAGCATCGTTTGCCCTTGCACATACACCTTACCGATGTAGGGAAATGTTATCGTTCCGTCGGCATATACGGTTACAGGAGGCACTCCGGCTGCATCGTCGAGACCTCTTGTCTGCGAGTAAGCGTCGACACCTGTACGCTCGCTGATACCTTGCCCCGAAAAACGAGGGGTATAAGCCGAAAACATGGCTTTGGTCTGTTCATCCCATGCATATACAACAATACTGAGTTGGTCGCCCGGTATCACACGATATTGATCGGGCTTGACTGACGTTTCGGGATATTTAAGTTTTATGTCTTGTAAAAAGTCTGTGTCCTTGTTTGTTACACAAGAGCTAAGACTGTAAAAAATAGAAACAAGTATTAAAAATACCTTGATCACACTTTTCATAATAACAGGTCTTAGTTTTTTGTTTGCACCGGTTTTACTCTATATCGGCAATTTGTCCTCCCCTTTAGTAGGTTATTTAATTTAGATTTTATCAATTGTTTTCTGATGCCCGAGATAAGGTCTACAAACAGTACGCCTTCTATATGGTCGTATTCGTGCTGAATGCAACGTGCGAAGAAATCCTCATACACCTCGTCGTGAGCTACAAAATTTTCGTCGAGATACTGAATGCGGATTCTCTCTTTACGCTCCACCATTTCGTTGATTCCCGGTATGCTGAGGCATCCTTCTTCCAACTTCACAGGCTCGCCTGACTCTTCTACTATCCGAGGATTGATAAACACTTTCTTAAATCCTGCGTATTTGGGTTCATCTTCGGCCAGCGGCTCGAGGTCTATCACAAAAAGGCGAATAGCCAATCCTATCTGAGGTGCTGCCAGTCCGATGCCATCGGCATTGTACATGGTTTCGAACATATTGTCGATAAGCGTCTCCAGATTTGGGTAATCTTTTGTAATATCTTCTCCGACTTTCCTAAGCACCGGATGTCCGTATAAGTATATTGGTAATATCATTGTTTAATTATTTGCTTTGTAATCGTAAACTTTCCATGTACCCTTGCAGTATAATAGTTGCACTGATCTCGTCTACAAGGCTTTTGTTCTGTCTGTCTGTTTTCTTTAATCCTGCGTCCAGCATTGTTTTGTGTGCCAAGGCTGAAGTGAACCGCTCATCATAATATTCTATCTGCATATCGGGATAGAGAGATTGCAACTTCTTAACAAATGGACGGATGTGCTTCATGTTCTCCGAATATTCGTTATTCATTTGTTTTGGCAAACCCACAATGATGCGCTCTACATCTTCTTTCTGCAAATATGTTTTCAGATAATCCAAAAGAGTATGGGTGGGCACGGTAGTCAGTCCGTTAGCTATTATCTTAAGTGTATCCGATACTGCGATACCTGTCCGCTTTGTTCCATAATCCAGAGCTAAATATCTTCCCATATTATTTCGGCAAAGGTAGAAAAAATATTTATTTCCCTCTAATATAAAGAAGTAAATATAATAAGCGTGTCATTTCTTTTGACTGCTTCATCTTTTTTGCAGCATAATTTTGATACCGACTAATCAATCATCTCCACATTTGTAACATCACGAAACAACAATTGTTTTCGGTCGGCATGCAAATCGTAACAATACAAGTCTTTCTTAAAATATATACAGGCAGCAAGAACGAGTCTTACTGCCTGTACTAATCCGAAATCCAATATTAAATCTATCAGATGCCGAAACGGGCATTTACATATAAAAGGGCAATCATCTTTCTTTTACCTTTTACCATCCTTTGTTCGGGTTCTTATCCCACCATAGTTTTGTACTATAGTTATCTTGTCCGCCTAGCAGTTTCACAGCCTCGTTGTAGTTCTGTGTATTATTGTTCTGCTCATCAGGCGGGAACGGAATACGAGAAGCGAATCTTGTTTTCAGATTTGCATCGGTATTCGAATTTAACAATACAGGGAAGAAACGTGGATATCCGGTACGGCGTTGTTCGCTCCATGCTTCTTGTCCCAGCGGATACATTGCAATCCACTTCTGAGTGATAACTCTCTCCAATTTGGTTTCGAACGGATCTGCATCATTCCATTTTATTGTTATCGTGCTTATGGCTTTTGCTGCCAACGCAGGATCAGGATCGTTATAGTCGCCCGGTTTGCTTACTGCATCTTGCAAGTATGCGTCGGCACCGCTTGCCAACCACTGAGAGAATGACAGCTTAACGCCTTCTTCATAAAGTTCTTTAGCTGTACCACCCATATCCCAGCCTCTTAGTGCTCCTTCGGCTCTTAGGAATGCTACTTCCGAAGCAGGAAGCCACAATGTTGGTGCTGTTTGGGTATAAGTAGCAGACGAATATTTATCGGCCCAGTCTTTTCCCGGAACAGCAATACCTGTTCTCAAACCAAGATATTCAGGACCATTTACCACCTGACTTTTTGTAAAATATCTGGACAAACGGGGATCGCTATAGCCCGACAGATAGGCGATAATATCGGCACAAGCTCGCGAGTCGCCCCATGATGTCGTTACTGTCCAGATTGGATTTTGAGGAAATGCATTCTGTGCAATATCATTATTGCTTACAATTACTCCCAACGTATGTTTTACGGCTTCTTCTGCTTTTTGTTTAGCAAGTTCAGGATTTGCATATACGATACGCATTGCCATACGAAGCTTAAGCGAGTTAGCATATTTTATCCATTTGGTAAAATCTCCGCTATATACTTTGTCAAACTTAGCCATCGCCGTATAGTTCGGGTTGGCAGCAACAAATGTTGTAAGCTCGGCAATAGCAGCATCCAGATCGGTAAGCATATTTTTGTATACATCTTCCTGACTATCGTAAGCCGAACCAAGGCTTCCACCACCCACTTTGGAGTAAGGGATAGGTCCGTACAGGTCTGTGATACGTTGCATAGATGTAACACGCAATATCTGAGCCCATGCATAAAGAGGTCCTTCGCCTTTGGTTTGCTCCTTCACTTGTGTCCATCCTCCGTATACTTTTTCGAAAGCATCCTTAAACGGAGAGTTGATCCATCCGGCAGGTGCATTGAAAGTAGAGAAGTTTGAAGACCATGTATTTGCAATAGACAGATAGCGTCCGTATGGGTCACCGATAAGGTTTTCGCCCATCTGGTAAGCATTTTCCTGTGCAGGGTACGCATAATTGAGCATCTGAGGGAAAAAGGCACCCAGCTTGTAGTAACCTTCAAGAATTTCTTTGTCGGTAGGTTGAGCAGGATTTCTGTTCATGTCTTCGAAGTTGTCGGTACATGATACCAAAACAAGTGAGCACAACAGTGCTGAAGCAAGTCCTGTTTTTATCTTTTGAAATATATTGTTATTCATAATTTTAACTTTTAATATTGTATGAACAATAATCGTAATGAATTAATATTAGAACTCTACCTTAACGCTGAATCCCAAATTGCGAAGACTTGGCTGCATAAAGTAGTCGATACCCTGGAAGTAAGTTCCGGTAGAAGCTGTTGCTTCAGGATCGAAAGGTGCTTTGTTGTAGATCATCCACAGGTTGCGCCCAACGAACGATACATTTACTTTCATTACATCGTTGAACCATTTACTAGGCAGGGTATAACCTACAGATACTTCTTGCAAACGAACGTTGGTGGCTTTGTAGATATAATCTGACAATAAGCCTTCGGTTTGTCCTGTTACAGAATAGTATTTGTAAGGGTCGATCTTCGTATTACCTATCATTACGCCTCCATTGTCTCTGGCAACGGCAGTAGCTTTAGTTACACCAAATCCGTCCAAAATAGCCTGTGTAGGAGAAACAACGATACCGCCCAAACGTGCCGATACGAGGAATCCGAAGTTGATATCTTTCCATCTGAAGTCGTTTCTAAAGCCTAGGTTCCATTTTGGAAGCACCGAGCCCACTTTATCCATTGTATTTTCAAGTTCAGGACTTCCGTTTTCGTTCAGAACGACAGCGCCTTTATCATCATATTTCAATTTTTTCTTAACATAGAAGTCACCCATTGTACCGCCTGCCATCAAACGGAATTCTGAAGCTCCGATACCGCCCTGAGAAATAGACTCAAGTGTAACCATTTCACCGGTAACGGGATCAGCATATTTACCGAGCTGCTTAATCGTATTTTTGTTGTAGCTGGCAGTAAATGTCGAGTTCCAGTTGAAGTTACCCCATTTGTTGTCAGCTCCCAATGTGATTTCCACACCTTGGTTTTCTACATTACCTGTTTGTATATACATCGATGTGTATCCTGTAGTAGGTGATACCGGTACTTTTAGCGTCTGATTTTTGGTATTAGACTTGTACCATGTCATATCGAAGCTTAATCTGTTACCCCAGAATTTAGAGCTCAAACCAGCTTCCCACGATCCTGTTCTTTCAGGTTTAAGGTCTGTAATCGGCATATATGTGTTGGTTTTCCAGAAACCGCCCTGCTCGTCATATTCGTATGTCGGGATAGACAGGTTGCGAGGAATAGCCGAACCTACCGAAGAGTAAGACCCACGTACTTTCATGTATGAAATAAAGCTTGGCAATTTCACCATTTCGGATACCACACCCGAAACCCCTACTGATGGATAGAAGAATGAACTGTTGCTTGTATTTGCAAGAGCAGAAGCCCAGTCGTTACGACCTGTCAATGTAAGGTATAACATGCTCTTCCAGCCTAGTTCCACATTGGCGAATACCGACTGAGTTTGTTCGTGCCAGCCATCTTGTATCAATCTGGTTTTAGGAGCATTTTTGTCGATATTTGTTATCGCAAAGAAGTTAGGGATCATCAGTGATGCACCATCTACGCCGCTTTCGTCGGAACGCATATCAGAGATACTTGTACCGATATTGGCAGACAAAGAGTAGCTGCCGAAGTACTTGTTGATGTTTAACAACAAGTCGGCATACGCTTGCTTGTAGTCTTCTTTTGTAGACTTGAAACGTCCTGTTTCGGATGCAAACAATTGGTGAGTAGAAGCATAATTCTTCTGAGTGAAGTTATTCTGCGAATTGTCGAGACGTGCACGTCCCATTACATTCATCCAGTCGAAGATATTGTATTGCAGGTTCACGTTCATCATATAACGGTCGCGTTTGTTTACCATTCTGTTGCGGTTGATAATCCAATACGGATTTTGCATCCCTAAGCCTTGGTCTCCAAACTTCCACTGTTGTACGTTGTATCCCAATGCATCGCTATATAATTCATAGTTTTTAGCATAGCTGAAGTCTTCGCCTCTCGGATACGTATATATTGCAGTAAGCGGATTGTAATATTGCCCCTGAGCCATCATATTCTGGTCTTTTTGCTTGATATAGCTAAAGCCGAAATCGAGGATCATTTTATCGTTCAAGAATTTAGTTGTATTCCTCAACGTTGCATTGTATTTCATATAATCGTTTTCAGGTATTATACCATTGGCTTTAGTAGAACCCAACGACATAAATGTCTGATTCTTGTCTGTACCTACCGACAGTGTAGCCGATGTTTGGGAAGTAGCACCTGTATCGAAAAAGTCTGAAGGATTGTAAGCGTATTTGTTTTGCACATCGCCCCAGCTCTTATATTCACCTGTTTTGTTTCCATATTTGTTTTGGAAGTCAGGCATCACAAACGGACGAGAGAATGTAGTCTGGTTTGATATCGTAACTTTTGGTTTACCTGTTGCTCCTTTTTTGGTTGTGATCACAATCGCACCATTTGCAGCGTTAGATCCGTAAAGGGCAGCAGCGGCAGGACCTGTAAGCACCGACATGCTTTCGATATCATCAGGATTGAGGTCTGAGATTCCCTCTCCACGAGGCTGATCGGCATACTCATTGTTCTGATTCAATCCGCCCTTGTTAGCGTTGAAGATAGGCACACCGTCTATCACGTACAATGCGTTGTTATCCTTTGTTATAGATTTAGAACCACGCATTACTACACGTGTAGCTCCACCGATACCGGCAGCAGACGCATTGATGTTTACACCGGCAACTTTACCCGACAGGGAGTTCATCAGGTTTACATCTTTTACACCTGTAAGCTGATCGCCTTTTATTTCCTGCACATTGTAGCTCAATGCTTTTTGTGCTCTCTTGATACCCAAAGCGGTTACCACCACTTCGTCAAGGTTCACGTCGCTTTCTTTCAATACTACATCGAACGACGTTTGACTTCCTACATTCAGCGTTTGCGAAACATAACCAATATAAGTTACTTCCAACGTTTTTCCTGCAGGAACTTTTATCGAGAAATTACCGTCAATGTCGGTCATTGTACCTGTAGAAGTACCTTTTATGGCTACACTAACCCCGATAAGCGGTTCGCCATTCTTATCCTTTATAGTACCTGTTACCAACCTGTCTTGCTGAGTTGCACCGGTTTCTTTGGTATTTGCATTCGCCGAAAGGATAATATGCGCACCTTCCATGCTATAGCTGATATTTGTATTCTTCAACACATGATCAAGCACCTCCGCAGTGGGCTTGTCTTTTACGTTCACAGTCGTTGTCTGATCTACACCAACCTTGTTGTTATAAATAAACAAATAGCTGGTTTGGCTTTCGATTTCGTTTAAGACTTTGGCTAACTTAACATTTTTCAGGTTCATTGTCACTCTTGCACTCTGAGAGTAAGAGTTTTCAGCAAATAGAAATTGGATGCTGCATAATAGACATAAAATAAAAACCCTCATGATTTTTGTCAATTGTTTTAATTCCGGATATTTTAAATAAAAAACATCCTTCAAATCATTATTTTTCATAGATTTGTTTTGTTAATGAGATTGATACTCTTTTTTATTAAAACTGTATTGGTTTCACGTGCCAAAAAATGTTGCAGCATTTTTTGGCACTTTTTGTTACGATCAGGTATTTTGCATTGGCTTACATTTTAGAGTGATTGTATTTTTACTTGATATTAATGATATGGGTCTCAGGATCCCTTTGGTATTCAAATTTTATATCTCTTTGCAAAACCCGTAACGCATAGTCGATGCCGTCTACAAAACGGAACTTACCGGTGTACGAATATTTACCTACGTGCGTATTCTCTATATTGATTTTTAGTCCGTATATTTTTTCAAAGTCGCGCATAATGCTGCCAAAAGATGCATTGTTGAAGCTGATCAAACCCTCTTTCCATCGGTAGGCATCATAATCTTCGATACCCGAAACCTCGAGCTTGCCATCTCTCAAAACTGCCCTGGTGTTGGGGCTGAGGATCAACGACTGGCTAGGGTCGGACGCAAGATCTACTTTTACCTTACCATCCATCAGTGTGGCCACAAAATCGTCTTCACCCGAATATGCCATCACATCAAACTTGGTTCCCAGTACGCTCACGTTTCCTTTCGATGTTTCTACGATAAAAGGTTTATCCTCGTTGTGCACCACCTCAAAATAGGCTTGTCCGTCGAGCTTCACAATACGTTGTTTTTTATTGAAAGATACCGGATATTCTATTTTGGTACGGGCATTGAGCCATACTTGTGTACCATCGGGCAAAGAAAGGTTTACATATTGCCCGGCAGGAACACTGATAGACTGCATTCCATAGTCTTCATTACTGTTTTTTATTTGCATGTACAGCAATCCGCTCATAAGCAATATAGCAATAACAGCCGCCACTTTCATAAATGTACCGAACAGTATCCGTTTACGGTCTGCCAACGGTTCTTCTACCAATATGCTACTATCGGCAGTGATGCTGCTTTGGTCGTGATGCAGGATCAAGGCATCAAAAAGTTTTCTCTCCTGATAAAACTGCTCCTGATTCTGAGGCGATGCATCAAACCATTCTTTTATTGTTTGATCTTCACTATCAGTAGTTAAACCTTCAAAAAACCTAAATAACAATTCTGAATCCATTTACTTTTTGCGACTATTTATATTTTTTCTATAAGAATGTCGTGTATAAGAATAACAACCGAAGGCAGTACATCCCTAGTCAAAATATTGTTAACAAATATTAAAAATAAAATTCGGTTATAAACAAGAGCTACTTATTCAGAATAAAGAAAAGCGCAATCCACGCCGAAAGGTAATCTTTCAGGTTTAGCCGAAGTAAGCTCAGGGCTTTTGAGATATGAAATTCAACTCCTTTGGTAGTAATGCCAAACATTTCGGCTATTTCTTTATGCGATTTTTCTTTATAACGGCTCTCAACAAATATATCGATTGTTCGCTGTGGTAGTTTGGCCAGTGTATCTCTCACAATCTGCTGTATCTCTTCGGAGAATATCTCTTCGGGGTCGCATGCTTCCAACGAACTGATACGCACATCGAGCTCCCACTGGGCGTAGCTACCCATATCGGTAAGTATCTGGCTTCTGCGTTCTGTTTGTTTGAGGTAGTTGAGGCATTTGTTTTTTATTATCGTCAATATATATGCCTCTATATTAGAATCTGCACTCAGGCTATCCTTATTGTCCCAATAAATCATGAAGGCCTCTGTGGTGAGGTCTTCTGCAACATCCATACTACGTACATACGAATTAGCAAAACGAACAAAGCGGTTATAGTATTTCGTGAAAAAACTATTAAACTTTGGATTTACAGGGTTAACCATTCATACATCATTTAGACAATACAAAAGTAGGAACTATTTAGAACCTGTTTAAATTTTCCACGAATATTTTTCTATGAATATTTCTCCGATTTTCTTCGTTCATTTTTAGTCTCTTTTTGTCCGCTTTATCCTTTTGTTCAACTTTAATAGCTCGCTATTATGGTTTCTCAAAAGAATAAATCATCCTGAAAATAGTTCTAAAAATTGGAACGAGCAAAATTCAAACAGACTCTTAAAATATCAACTGTAAGATTTCATTTTTTTGTAAATCTTTCACAACGGAAATATTAACACAAAATCTCACAGTAAAAAGAGTCGGCACAACTGCTGCGTACCGTATATCATTACCATACTCTATATTTGCCTTGCTTCACCCAATTAAGTGTCAAATATCACAAAACATTTCCATTAAAACAACATATATGCCAATTATCTAAAATACCTGAAAGCTATTCTATAAATAAAGAATTATGGCTAACTTGCAGCCGTTTTTCGCCGGGACGTAAACCCCGACATTTTTTCACCCAAAAACTTTCTGATGAAAGACTTTATAACACTGATAAGGAGGTTTGTACCTCCATACAAAAGGCAAGTAGTACTAAATCTTGTATTCAACATACTGAGTGCTATCCTCAATGTATTTTCTTTTGCGCTGATAGTACCTATACTCCGCATATTGTTTAAGGTAGACGAAAAGGTATACGAATACATGCCTGTGGATACTTCAAGCATCAGCACGATGCTCAATTATAAGGTTCTTGAAAACAACTTCTACGCATACCTCTCGGATATGATGGCCACACACTCGGGCGGAGCAGTATTGCTTGGCTTGGGACTAACCCTTGTGGTGATGACCCTATTCAAAACCGGCGCCACCTACCTCAGTGCTCACTATATTGTAGATGTACGCACAGGCGTGGTACGGGATATCCGCAAACAGATAAACGACAAAATACTATCGCTGCCTCTCGGTTTCTTCTCGGGAGAACGCAAAGGCGATATTATTGCACGTATGACAGGGGATGTAAACGAGGTGGAAAACTCGGTGATGAGTTCGCTCGATATGGTTACCAAAAACCCGATCATGATACTCGTATATCTGGGCACAATGCTTTTTATCAGTTGGGAACTTACCATCTTCGTACTGATACTATTACCTATAGCCGGATATATTATGGGCAAGGTAGGCAAAAGCCTCAAACGCAGGTCGGTGACAGCACAAAACCAATGGGGAAGCCTTGTTTCGCAGATAGAAGAAACGCTGGGCGGATTGCGTATCATCAAAGCATTCAATGCCGAGCCGAAAATGAAAACCCGTTTCGACTCGTCTAACAATATTTTCAGAAACATGTCGAACAAGATCGCTCGCCGCCAACAGATGGCACACCCCATGAGCGAATTCCTGGGAACGATTGCTGTGGTTTGTGTACTCTGGTTTGGAGGAACACTTATATTAGACGGATCGGGATCGATGGACGCATCTAAGTTTATTTATTATCTGACTATATTTTATCTGATCATCAATCCGGCCAAAGACCTATCCAAATCGGTTTATGCCATACAAAAAGGGATGGCTTCGGTTGAACGTATCGACAAGATACTGAAAGCTGAGAATAACATTAAAAATCCTGCTAATCCGAAACCAATATCGCTAAAGGAATCGATCACCTACAGAAATGTAGAATTCAAATACGAAACCAGCCATTGGGTTATCAAGAATGTAAGCCTCACCATACCTAAAGGGAAAACAGTTGCCCTTGTGGGACAATCGGGCTCGGGCAAATCGACGATGGCAGACCTCCTACCCCGTTTTTATGACGTAAACAAGGGAGGTATCTATATCGACGATGTAAACATCAAGGATGCCGATATACACGACCTCCGCTCGCTGATGGGTAATGTAAATCAGGAAGCAATCCTTTTCAATGATACATTCTACAACAACATTGCTTTTGGCGTAGATGATGCCACAATGGAAAGAGTGGTAGAGGCAGCCAAGATAGCCAATGCCCACGACTTTATCATTGCCACCGAAGAAGGATACAACACAAATATAGGCGACCGCGGCAGCAAACTGTCGGGCGGTCAACGCCAACGCATCAGCATTGCCCGTGCCATCCTAAAGAACCCTCAGATACTGATTCTCGACGAAGCCACATCGGCACTCGATACCGAATCGGAACGTCTGGTGCAGGATGCTCTCGACAACCTGATGAAGAACCGCACCACGCTGGTTATCGCTCACCGCCTTTCTACAATAAAGAATGCGGACGAAATATGTGTGATGCACGAAGGCGAGATTGTAGAACGTGGACATCACGACGAGCTATTCGAAAAGAATGGCTACTACCGTAAACTGTGCGACATGCAACAGTTTTGATATGCCAATGTGAAAATATGCCTATTGCCAATTTTGATTTCTTATACCATTGGCAGATCGGCACATTAACCAATTATTAATTAATAATCAATGGGAAAAAATAAGCTTGCCAAATTTGCCAACATGGAAGAATACCCGCACGTATTCCAATATCCGTTTGCCGTTTTGCAGGAAAAAGGATTTGAGATGAAAGGAAAGTGGAACTCGCTTTTCTTCAAAAACGACAACCCGATAGTCCTCGAACTGGGCTGCGGCAAAGGCGAATATACCGTAGGGCTTGCAAAGCTGTATCCAAATAAGAATTTCATAGGAGTAGATATAAAAGGCGCACGCATGTGGACAGGGGCAAAGCAGTCTCTCGAAGCCGGTATGCAGAATGTCGCATTCTTGCGCACGCACATCGAACTGATAACGCACTTCTTTGCAGCGGGCGAAGTATCGGAAATATGGATCACCTTCCCCGACCCACAAATGAGCAAGGTAAACAAGCGGATGACCTCTACCCGCTTTATGAAGCTGTACCGTGAGATTTTGTCCGACAAGGGTATTGTACACCTCAAAACAGACAGCAACTTTATGTACACCTACACCAGCGAGATGGTGAAAGTAAACGCTTTGCCTGTACTGTTCGAAACGGATGATCTGTATCACTCTCAGCTTGTGGACGATATACTTAAAATACAAACCTACTATGAACAACAATGGCTGGCAAGGGGTTTAAATATCAAGTATATAAAATTTGAATGTCAACATCGCGACCACTGGATAGAACCCGACATAGAGATCGAAAAAGACGACTATCGCAGCTTTGGGCGAAGTAATATATTAAATCAATCAACTAAAAATGGCTAATATATATCCTAAATTAATTATCGACGCACTGCGCAATGTGCGTTATCCCGGTACAGGGAAGGATATCGTAGAAATGGGATTTGTGTCTGACGATATCCACATCGACGGAATGAAAGTAAGCTTTTCTCTACTTTTCGAAAAAGCGAACGACCCGTTTATCAAATCGATAGTGAAAGCTGCCGAAACAGCTATCCTGACTTACGTCGACCCCAATGTCGACATAAAAGGAAATATTGAAGTAAAAACCCAACAGGTAGAAGCACCCAAACCGGTGAAAGCTCTGCCTCAGGTAAAAAATATAATTGCCATATCGTCCGGGAAAGGCGGTGTAGGCAAAAGCACCGTATCGGTAAATCTGGCGGTTGCCCTTGCCAAGAAAGGCTACAAGGTGGGCTTGCTCGATGCCGATATCTTCGGGCCTTCGTTACCCAAAATGTTTGACGAAGAAGAAGCTCGCCCGTTTCTTGAACCGATTGACGGAAAAGAATACATTGTTCCGATAGAAAAGTATGGTGTAAAAATGCTTTCGATAGGTTTCTTTGTCAACAGAGACGACGCCGTGGTATGGCGTGGAGCAATGGCAGGAAATGCATTGAAGCAACTGATAAACGACGGCAACTGGGGCGAACTCGATTATTTCCTTATCGACTTCCCGCCCGGAACAAGCGACATTCACCTCACACTGGTGCAAACGCTTGCAATAACCGGGGCGGTAGTGGTCAGCACCCCTCAGCAGGTAGCGCTTGCCGACGCCCGCAAGGGAATCAATATGTTTACCAACGAAAAGGTAGATGTGCCTATCCTCGGGCTGGTAGAGAACATGGCATGGTTTACTCCTGCCGAACTGCCTGAAAACAAGTATTTCATCTTCGGCAAAGAAGGTGCAAAAAATCTGGCAGAAGAAATGAATGTACCATTACTAGGACAAATACCTATCGTACAAAGCATTTGCGAAGGTGGCGACAAGGGTGTGCCTGTAGCATTGAACGAAAATACGATCACGGGAATGGCGTTTGCGCATCTTGCCGACAACTTTATCAGCTCGGTAGAGAAACGTAATGCAGAAAAAGCTCCTACTCAAAAAGTAGAGATACATAATAGATAAAAAAAGAAATATTTATTTATTTTCAAATAAAGCCTTACATTTAGAGCTATGTAAGGCTTTAATTATTTATTATCATGAGAAAACTCTTATACCTTATCTGTTTTTGCGGACTATTTTTTTCCGCCTGCACCTCTTCTAAGCAAGAAGCTACTCTGGTAGGCAAAATTGACAATCCAATCTCCGATATTGTTGCCATTTCATACTGGACTCTCGAGAATGACAAATGGAGGCATATCGAGGATACCTGTTCTATTATTGACGGAAAGTTTTCATTCGATTTGCATATAAATGATTTGACTAAAGCCGATCTTATATTTAATACATTTCATGCCATATCTATATACATAGAACCCAAACAGATGGAATTATCCCTATCTGCCAAAAACTTATTCGACTATAAGCTGACAGGAACCGATTCGGAAAAAGAATACCAACCTTTGAAACAGCAAATAGCTAGTTTGGAAGACAGCCTCAGAGTTTTAGTCTATGACAAGATTGAACCATTGGTGCGACAGCTTGAGAAGAACCCAAATGAAGAGAATTTCAAAGCATTTCAAGAAGAGAGAGAGAAACTAGATCCAATCAGACTGCTTCTCAATAATAAATTAGAGAAGATAAATATAGAATATATAAAAAATCATCCCAATTCATTTATAGCGGCGGGACAACTGCTTTACATTATAAAGCGAGCCGAAGTCTATGATTCTCCTACGGACAGTGCAAAACTATTGTATAATGAACTCTCTGCCAAGGTAAAAAAATCGCAACTTGGACTCCTCGCCCTGAAACAGATACAAGATATTGATGATGAAAAAGCTCTGAAAGAAACAACAAATATTGGGCAAAAAGCCGTAGACTTTTCTACTTATAGTCTTATTAGTGGGGATACGGTAAGATTGTCCGATTATAGAGGAAAATCTTATGTGCTACTCGATTTTTGGGGTAGCTGGTGCAGGCCTTGCCTGCAAGGTATTCCGTTTCTGAAAGAGATACACAAAAAATACAATAAAAAAGGCCTTACCATCATTGGTATAGCATCAGAATCAAAAAAAGAGCCCTATCTAGATGCAGTAGAAAAGCATAATTTGAAAGACTGGCCTCAAATATTAGATGTACAAAATATCGAAGAATCAGCAAAAGGGAATACAAATAAAGAAGATGTAAAAAACAAATATTATATTGACTCTTTTCCAACCTATTTACTTATCGACCAGAATGGAATAATAATAGGAAAATGGAAAGGAACGAGTGAGGAAAATGATAAGGAGATAAGTGCGATGCTGGAAAAACTCTTACTAAAAAAATAAACGTAAACTATAAAAAGTCTATCTTCTTTGTCTTCCCGAGCGAAGCGAAGAATCTCAATGATTATCGCTACACTCAGGAGGACTAGAAATATTATTACCCCAACGGTTTTATCAGCGACCAGTGGTTATGGATTATTTTCCACTCAGCCTTGTCGTTCAATTGATACACTTCGGTACAATTCCATCGGTAAAGCTCTTCGCCGGAATAAGAAATCAGATTATATGTCAGTACAGCCGTTTGCGGATATACTTGCACCACAGGGTCTATCATTTCGTAGCGCTCTACCTGAAAATTATTTCTCATACTCTCATACAACTCTTTTATTCTCTCAAAGCCGTCAAGCCTTTTTTCTTGATACGGATCAAAATAAGTAAAGTCAGGGGAGTAAATACCCAGATAACCGTCAGGGTTTCCTTTGTTCCACAACTCCAAAGCTGCAACTTCCATTTCGATAATCTTGTTCTTGATGATTTCTTTATCCATGTTTTTTATTATTAGATTATGTATTCTTTATCATTTCGCATCTCTGTCATTCTGAGTGTAAGAAAGACTCCCGACTCATTTTAATAAAAGAGATATTTATTAGACAAAAATAGAGATCGTTTACCTATTTATCAGGATATAAACTACGGAGAAAATAGCACTTTTCAACGTTTTTCACTATTGCGATATTGCAGCGGTGTGGAGTTGGTATATTTTCTAAAAAAGCGAATAAAATAAGAAGAAGTCTCAAAATTAAGATGCTCGGCTATTTCAGATACAGACAAACTGGAATAGGCAAGCTTCTTTTTTGCTTCCGCAAGTATCTTATTCTGAATATAAAGCTTTGCATTTACACCCATCGCCTTTTTCACGATTGCATTCAGATAATTGGGTGTTATACACAGCTTGTCGGCATAATACGCTGTGTCGTGAAACTCCCTAAAATCTTTATCTACCGCTTCTACAAAAGAGTCGACATGCCTGCTCGGCGTTACTTGCATTTCGCTTTCACCTTCATTTTGCTTTTTATATTCACGGTCGAGGAGCATGAGTATTTCATAAAGCAATGCCCTTAATATATGTTTGTCTTTCGACTGATAATCTTGTATTTCGGCTGTTATATTGCCAACAAGATATACTATCCGTTCCTTTATAGCAGCAATATTTATCTTATGAATCTTTCTTTGTGTTCCGAAATACGAAAGGCTTTGCAGAAAGAGTGGGTCGTTGAAAAAAGAAAGTAGAAATTCACCTTCAAAGATTAGCGCATAGCCATCCGGCGTATTTTCGCTTTTTATCCATGCACGCACATCTCCGGGCTTTGAGA
Organism: Dysgonomonas mossii; assembly: GCF_004569505.1. Classification (NCBI taxonomy): domain Bacteria; kingdom Pseudomonadati; phylum Bacteroidota; class Bacteroidia; order Bacteroidales; family Dysgonomonadaceae; genus Dysgonomonas; species Dysgonomonas mossii. Next base: position 232,373 of record NZ_SPPK01000002.1, on the reverse strand, counting down.
AAACGACATCGCCACTATCCAACGTGTATTTGCTATTGTTGAGACCAAACGCCACATTATCACTCTCTATAAAAGTAATGTCATAATAAGATAATGTGTGTACAGGATCTTTTTGTATATACTTCTGTATATCTGCAAGCCTGACAACATCGATAAGGAGTTCTTCTCCGTATTTTGTTTTATGAAAATTATATGCCGGTATTGATTTCATTCGTTTTAACAATATACAAATCTACAAAAAATCGTTACAGATGATACGAAGCAAAAGCAAAATTCATTTCTGCCTGAAATTAAAATAGACTTTTAGAAAATGTAACTTTTTTCTTTTATAGAAAATCTTTAACTTCGAAGCTAATATCATCAAATAAATATCTGATATACATGAACATTAAATTGCTGCAAACCGACATCGTATGGCAGAAGCCTGAAGCCAACAGAGATCATGTCGAGAATTTGATAGATTCGTTATCAGATTCTACAGACCTTGTCGTTTTACCCGAAATGTTCACCACCGGTTTTTGCACATCACCCAAAGGTGCTGCCGAAAAGGCTGACACAGACACACTGCTGTGGATGCAATCCATTGCCCTACGCCGAAATATGGCTTTGGCTGGAAGTGTAGCCACCGAGGAGAATGGAAAATACTATAACCGCTTATATTTCGTCAAACCCGACGGAAGCTATGTGACATACAACAAACGCCATCTGTTTACCTTTGCGGGAGAGCATAAAGAATACACCGCCGGAGAAGAAAGAGTCGTTGTAGAATACCTCGGTTTCCGCATTCTGTTGCAGATATGTTATGATGTACGCTTTCCTGTTTATTCGCGCAACAGGGGGGACTATGACATTATAATATATGTAGCCAACTGGCCTACCGTACGTTTGGATGCATGGAATACCCTAGTGCGGGCTCGTGCCATAGAAAACGTTTGTTATGTAGCAGCCGTAAACCGCACAGGAAGCGACCCTTTTGTAAAATACAGCGGAGGAACAGCCCTTTATGACTTTATGGGAAAAACCATCGCCGAAGCCGGAACAGAAGAAGGTATTGTAAGCGGAACAATCGATATGCAGGATTTAATCAGGTTTAGAAGTAAATTTCCTGCGTTACAAGACGCAGATCAATTTAAACTAATATAAGATTTTGTCAAGCGGAGGGACGAAGCATCTCATCCCTTTATTGCAAAAAATTCTTATTTCTTACAACTGCAATTTGTTAAATCGAAACAATCTCAAGCAATAATAATTTTTGAAGGTATCCATCACCTCATCAAGGTAATTAGCTTATTACTAAGCAAAATATGTTGTTTAACATATAAAAAACACCATAAGACAAGCATAAAAACGAGCTAAATGTTAATTTAACTCCTGCATTGTTATTTTTACTTAAAACGTTTTTTTAACGGTAAGAAAATCAACAAAAAATAGATAGTAAAAGGATTAAATTTTGTAAATTCAAAACAATTTTTAGTTCGGAGCGGAAACTGATAAACAAACATATTTTCAGTTGGTATTTTAGGGAGAGAGTATGTTTGTTATTGTCTATCTAAATACAATTTTTTATCATGAAAAAACTAAAAAATGTTGGTCTACTGATTGGTCTGCTTCTTGGTGTTAACCTATCTACGTTTGCAAGCGAAGCCGACCTGGCGATTCCTGATCTCCATGAGGGCACCTTCCACATCTTTGGAACTGCGATTACTTCATGGGATTTTTTATTTTATGGTGCACTGATCATTGCTGGAACATTATGTTTCAGTCTTCTCTTGTTCCGTCAGGTCAAGAGATTACCTGCTCACGACTCTATGCTCAAAGTTGCTGCTACTATTTACGCCACTTGCCGGACATATCTGATCCAGCAAGGTAAATTCCTTCTGATGTTGTTTGCATTGATTGCCCTTGTGCTATGCATCTACTTCTTCGGATTGATCGGGCAGTCTTTCGGAGTTGTTATCCAAGTCTTGTTATTCTCCGTTGTGGGTATGGCAGGGTCTTATACTGTAGCATGGTTTGGTATTCGTGTAAATACCTATGCCAATGCACGCACCGCATTTGCTTCGTTAAAAGGACGTCCGTTGGATGTCGTTAATATACCGTTGAAGGCCGGCATGAGCGTCGGTCTGTTCCTCATCTCTCTTGAGCTGGTACTTATGGTTATTATTCTTCTTTTTGTGCCTCGCGAAATAGTAGGTATCTGCTTCTTGGGGTTTGCTATTGGCGAATCGCTTGCAGCAAGTGCCTTGCGTATTGCCGGAGGTATCTTTACTAAGATTGCCGACATCGGTTCCGACTTGATGAAGGTTGTTTTCAAGGTGAAAGAAGACGATCCTCGTAATCCGGGTGTGATAGCCGACTGTACGGGCGACAATGCCGGTGACAGTGTAGGCCCAACAGCCGACGGATTCGAAACATACGGTGTAACAGGGGTTGCTCTGATTGCATTTATCACATTAGCCGTAGAAGATCCGCATATTCAGGCTAAACTGATAGTATGGATATTCGGAATGCGTTTCTTGATGGACTTTTTGTCAGGCTGTGCATTCTTTATCAATCAAGCTATATCGAAAAGACTATACGGAAATAAAAAGGAATTTGACTTCGAATCTCCTTTGATGCGCCTCATCATTATCGCTGCTGTTCTTTGTATCTCGGCGAGCTTCTTTATGAGCCACCTATTGCTAGGCGATATGGTAGAAATCACAGGCAACCCGGCAAATGGCAGCCTTTGGTGGAAATTGGCAATTATTATCAGCTGCGGTACACTTGCTGCGGTATTGATTCCTGAGTTTACGAAATTCTTTACCAGTTCCAAATCGAAACATGTAAAAGAAATTGTAACCGCTTCTCGCGAAGGAGGCCCGTCGCTGAATATTCTATCGGGTATTGTAGCCGGTTATTTCGGAGCATTCTGGACAGGATTGCTCATCGCAGCTCTGATGACAGGTGCATTCTTTACCGCACAGATGGGATTGGACGCCATATTAGGCCCTCACGCCTCTATCTTTGCATTCGGGTTGGTTGCATTCGGTTTCTTATGTATGGGCCCTGTAACCATTGCCGTAGACAGCTATGGCCCTGTAACAGACAATGCCCAATCGGTATTCGAATTGTCGCAAATAGAAAGCATTCCGAATATATCTGAGGAGATAAAGAATGAATATGGTTTTACGCCTAATTTCGAAAACGGAAAACATTTTCTCGAAGCAAATGACTCGGCAGGTAACACCTTTAAGGCTACAGCCAAACCGGTATTGATCGGAACAGCCGTAGTAGGTGCTACAACGATGATATTCTCCATTATTCTACTACTCGAAAAAGTAGGACTATTAAAACTGTCCCTAACCGATGCGCCGGTACTTCTCGGGCTGATCTGTGGTGGAGCTGTTATCTTCTGGTTTAGCGGTGCTTCTATGCAAGCCGTTACCACAGGAGCTTACCGTGCTGTAGAGTTCATCAAACGCACATTCGACATCACAAAAAAAGAAGCCGATATAAAGGACTCTATCGCCGTGGTGAAGATTTGTACCCAATATGCACAAAAAGGGATGTGGAACATATTTATCGCCCTTATTTCGCTTACATTGGCATTTGCATTCCTCGACCCTAACTTCTTTGTGGCTTACCTTGTGTCTATCGCCGTATTCGGATTGTTCCAAGCCATCTACATGGCTAATGCGGGAGGAAGCTGGGACAATGCTAAGAAAGTAGTAGAAGTAGACCTGAAAGAAAAGAATACCCCTCTGCACGAAGCGGCAGTAATAGGAGACACAGTGGGCGACCCATTTAAAGATACCTCGTCCGTATCACTAAATCCTATCATCAAATTCTCTACTCTATTTGGTCTGTTGGCAACAGAAATCTGTATAGAAATGCGCTCCAACCCTGATAGCGATTATTCTATATTTATCGCTATACCATTCTTAATTCTGGGCTTGGTATTTGTTTGGCGTTCATTCTATCGGATGAGGATTCCGATAAAGACTGCATAACAGTTTGATGTAAAATATTGAAGTTTGTATATAATAAATAGGGATAATCGGTAAAGATTATCCCTATTGTTTGTTTAGGCGATTAGTCTATCGGCAGTTCTGTGGATATGGCAATCCTGTTCCAGCCATTGATAACCACCGCAGCCATTATTACCTCAGCGAGTTTAGATACTCCCAATACATTTTCTGCTTGTTGATATGTTTCAGCAGAAACACCGCCTTTGCTGATAAGGGTAACCTCTTCTGTCAGGCGAAGTATTGCCTTTTCGCTTTCAGAATACAAGTTGCCTGCCTCATGCCATGCGTTCAGCAAATAGATGCGTTGTTCGGTTTCTCCGATTTTACGAGCATCACGGGTATGCATGTTCAGGCAAAAGGCACAACCATTAATTTGGGAAGCTCTTATTTTAATCAACTCCTTTTCGATAGGAGTCAGAGATGTTTGTTGTAAAGCATTTTCCAGAGACATCATTGCTTTGTATAACTCGGGTGCAGCTTTGTACATATTCAATCTTTTATTTTCCATTTTAGATATCTTTTTTGAATTAGTAATACAAAATTAGCCATTCCGATAGACTAGAATCTTAAACTGGTTTAAGAAAGATATCTTTCTCTATCCATCGACAGAAAAAGAGATTAAAAAAACATAATCTTATGAAAAAGAAACTATTTCAGAGGGGTTCTCAATCTCACAGATTGTAAAAAACGGCTTTTTTTCGTATATTACTAGCGTGATTAAAAAATAAATATATTATGGCATTAAAAGAAAAGATAAAAAAACTGGCAACTGTAACAGCAGGGCCTTGTGTTAGTATCTCTCTTAATACACACAGAACACGCCCTGCCAGCGATAAAGATAAAATATTGTTGAAAAACCTGCTTTCGCAAGCAGAAAAGCAAATAGTTGCCGAATATGGAAAAAGAACAGTAGCTCCCCTTCTGGAGAAGATAGCGACTGTAGAAAATAGAGTGAACGAGAACAATAATCTTGATAGCCTTCATGTATTCTTATCGAACGATACGGAGGAAATCATCAGAACGTCGTGGACTGTACCCGAAGATAGGCTAAACATTCGCAGCACGTTCAATCTGCGCCCGTTGATAAAAGCGTACAACCGCAGCAAAGAGTACCTGATACTTGTATTATCGCAAGGAGGGGTACAGCTATATAAAGCATTAGGAGACGGAATTGAAGAAGAAGTAAAGAGCGATGGATTTCCGTTTGAAGGATCGCCTTATTACATACCCAACAGGGCAGAGAGAAGCAATGCTAAACGTGTAGACGACCTCATCCGTGAGTTCTTCAATCAGGTTGATAAAGCAGTGGTGAAAGTGAATCAGGAAACCGAGCTGGAGTGTGTCGTTGTTTCTACCGAAGACAATTTCAGCAAACTGATGCAGGTAGCTGATAAGCCCGACATCTATATAGGATACACATCGATAGACTACAACAACTCGAAGCCGCACGATGTAGTCAAACCCGGCTGGGAGATAATGAAGCAGTATATGCATGAACACAGGTCGGAAGCCATTGTAGAAATGAAAGAAGCAATATCGAAGCATAAAGTTCTTACCGATTTGCAGGAAATCTACCGGGCTGCAATAGATGGAAATGGCGAGATGTTGATCGTATACGACAAGTTTTCGCAACCCGTGAGGATGATAGATGAGCGGAACTTCGAACTCGTAAAAGAGGCGAATCAGCCGGACGTAATCGATGATATTGTGAGCGATATAGCATGGCAAGTGGTATCGAAAGGCGGAAAAGTATTTTTCACCATGCAAGACGAAATAAAGGAATTGGACAAGATAGCCCTCAAAACAAGATATTAAGTTATGTAAAAGTGGCGTCTTCGGTATAAAAAAATAAGCGGATATCATTCATTTGATATCCGCTTATTCATACACATAGACTGCTTGCTTATAGTATATATTAGCTCATAGAGCAGTTAATCGGTTTCAATTGTTTGAAGAAGTCGTTACCCTTGTCGTCTACCAAGATGAATGCAGGGAAATCTTCTACTTCTATTTTCCATATTGCTTCCATTCCCAATTCAGGATATTCGAGGCACTCAAGGCTCTTTATGCTATTCTGAGCAAGTATTGCAGCCGGACCGCCGATACTTCCCAGGTAGAATCCGCCGTGCTTGTGACAAGCGTCTGTTACCTGCTGGCTACGGTTACCTTTAGCAATCATTATCATGCTGCCGCCATTAGCTTGGAATGCGTCTACATACGAGTCCATACGCCCCGCTGTAGTTGGTCCCATCGAACCGCTTGCATATCCTTTAGGCGTTTTTGCAGGCCCTGCATAGTAGATCGGATGATCTTTAATGTATTGAGGAAGCCCTTCGCCCTTATCTATACGCTCCTGAAGTTTAGCATGGGCAATATCACGTCCTACGATGATTGTACCTGTGAGTGACAAACGTGTAGAAACAGGATATTTAGACAGCTCTTCAAGTATTTCTTTCATCGGACGGTTGAGGTCTATTTTCACACCTCCTGCTTCGCCGGCATTACGCAATTCTTCTGGAATAAGCCTTGTTGGATTATCTTCCATTTTTTCGAGCCATATACCGTCTTTGTTGATCTTTCCTTTTATATTTCTGTCGGCCGAACAAGAAACACCCATACCCACAGGGCAAGATGCACCGTGACGAGGCAAACGAACCACACGGATATCGTGAGCAAAGAATTTACCACCAAATTGCGCTCCAAGCCCAAGCTCCTGAGCAGCCTTCAATAGTTTGGCTTCCATTTCCAAATCACGGAACGCACGTCCGCCCTCGTTACCCGAAGTAGGAAGACCATCATAATATTTAGTAGAAGCCAGCTTAACGGTTTTCAGATTGGTTTCGGCTGATGTACCGCCAATAACAAATGCGATATGGTAAGGAGGACATGCTGCTGTACCCAACGATTTCATTTTTTCGATCAAGAACGGCTCTAGTTTCTCAGGCGTAAGCAATGCTTTTGTTTCCTGATAGAGATATGTTTTGTTTGCAGAACCACCACCCTTAGCTACAAAAAGGAATTTATATTCATTTCCGTTTACGGCATACAGGTCTATTTGTGCAGGCAGGTTCGTTCCTGTATTCACCTCATTGTACATATCCAGAGGCGCATTTTGCGAATAGCGCAGGTTGTCTTCGGTAAATGTATTGTACACACCCTTCGACAAGGCTTCCTCGTCGTTGCCGCCTGTCCATACATTTTGTCCTTTCTTACCCATAATGATGGCTGTTCCTGTATCCTGACAGAAAGGGAGCACCCCTTTTGCCGAAATCTCGGAGTTGCGCAGGAATGTAAGCGCCACAAATTTATCATTGTCGCTGGCATCGGGATCAGACAATATCTTTGCCACTTGCTCTTGATGCTCGGGGCGTAATAAGAATTCTACATCGTGAAAAGCATGTTGTGCGAGTAAAGTAAGAGCTTCAGGTTGTACTTTCAATATCTCTTGTCCTTCAAAATTAGCTGTAGAAACATGATCTTTCGAGAGTAAATAATACTCTGTGGTATCCTTCTCTAATGGAAACGTCTCTTGGTACTTAAATGATGGTGTTGCCATGATTAATATTTTAATAGTTGATTTATTTTACGCAAAAGTACGAAAATAAAGGCAGTGTTTCAAGCATAAGAAGTTTATAAAAAATTAAAAAGCCACCTTATTTATACTAAAAAATGTAAGACCCATTATCATTCACGAAAAATCTTGTATATTTGCGCATTATATACTTAAGTAAAAGAATATTGACGTATATATAAATTTCAAAAGCGAACACAAACAAATGAATTTAAGCAAATATATCATACTCGTTTTGATAGCATCACTCCTTCCTTTTTTAGCTTATGCCCAGAAAAAAGGAAACAAATATATAGTGACTACAAAAGACACAACGCTGATCGTTAGCAACAGAGGCGAAAAAGATCCCCAGAACAAATTTTTGTTTAATAAAATGGGAGCGGATGCAGATTCCGTTTCAGCTATCCTAAAGTCAGACTATAACTCGCTGGAAGGTGCACTTATGGATATCGACAGGCTGATAGGACAAATAGAAAAAGACCAAATTCTATTGAAAACGGGCAACACAAGCTTAGCTTATCGCCTATCGAGAGCAAATATAGATAGCCGCGACAAAGAAAAGAGAGCACGCATAATAGCGGATAGCATCCAGCAGGAGATGCTGAAAAAATCTGCCGACGAGTTGGCTCAGGAATATGTTAAGTATGGCAACAAACCTTTATACTTTATCAATGGTACAAGAGTGCAGTCCGAAGTTGTAGATCGACTATCACCTAACGATGTAATTAAGCGTGATTTTATAATACAAAATGCAGCATCGGGCAATCCGAATGGCGAAGTATGGATTACCGTTACCGACAAGGCAATCAATAAGCTTAATCTGTGGGCAACCGAAAAGAGCTCCGACAATTACGTGTATCCGTCACCGATAACGCCAACGATGGATACGAAAACAACAGACAGAAAAGAGGAAAAAGCACCTAAACGTTCTGTAAGAAGAATAAAGACAGACAGGGCAGAGCAATATAACGACAATCAACAGACTGTAACATCCCCTGTATATCAATCCGAACCGACAACGACAGAGCAAAAAACGAACAATCCTGCTCAGCAACCGACACAAGCTGAAGCAGATAAGAATATTAAAACAAAAAAAGATAACACCTCAGTACTTAGTGGCGACCGCCGGACTATCGTAAGAGCCAGAACGGTGAACAACGAAGAGGTGAAAGTAAACGAGCCTGAAGGCAATACAGAAAACCAATCGAATTAGAAGGTCTGATCTAAGACACTGGAAATAACAACAGGAAAGTGCGTATACTCAAGTGTATGCACTTTTTTTGCGACATCTTCATAGGTATCGCTTTTCAGCACAGGGCATTTTGCCTGAAAAATAATAGCCCCCTCATCGTAATTTTCATTCACATAATGTATAGTGATGCCCGACTCTGCCTCTCCGGCTTCTACCACAGCCTTATGAACATTGTCGCCATACATACCTTTACCGCCGAATTTGGGTAAAAGCGCGGGGTGGATATTCACTATCTTACCGGGATATGCTTCTAATATATTGTCGGGGACTTTGAGCAAGAAACCTGCGAGAACAATAAAGTCTATTTTATTCTCTTTCAGGCAATCGAGCACAGTATCAGATGTTTCGAACTCGTTTTTGGAGAAGGTAACCGATTTTATTCCCAGCTTCTTTGCACGCTCGTGCACATAAGCATCTTTCTTATTTGATATTATAAGCGGAATGGAAACAGTATTACTCTCTGCGAAGTAGTTTGCTATGTTCTCGGCATTAGACCCTGAACCTGAGGCAAAAATAGCGATTTTAATCATGAGTGTTTTTTAGCGATTATGCACACAAGTAAAAAATATGTGCAATTTTAACTATTTTATCCATAAAATATTTGTAACATATAGATAAAAAACTGTTACTTTGCATCGACAAAATTAAAAATAAAAAATTTATTATTAATCAAAACTAAAAATTATGTCAGAAGTAGCATCAAAAGTGAAAGCAATCATTGTTGATAAGTTAGGTGTTGAAGAGTCTGAAGTTACTGATACTGCTAGCTTTACAAATGACTTGGGAGCAGATTCACTTGACACAGTAGAATTAATCATGGAATTTGAAAAAGAATTCGGTATTTCTATTCCAGATGATCAGACTGAAAAAATCGCTACAGTGGGAGATGCTATCTCTTACATTGAAGCAAATGCAAAATAATCTTTTTTCCAATAGTCATTTATGGAATTTAAAAGAGTAGTAGTAACAGGTCTAGGCTCGGTAACTCCGTTAGGCAACGATGTCCCAACTACTTGGGAGAATGCTTTGAAAGGAATGAGTGGGGCTGGACCTATTACTCATTTTGATGCGTCAAAATTTAAAACACAGTTTGCTTGCGAAGTTAAAGATTTCGATCCGTCTGGATTGATGGATAGAAAAGAAATCCGCAAGTGTGACAGATATACATTACTGGCTATCGGTTCGTCCGAAGAAGCCATAAAAGATTCAAAACTTGATTTTGAAAATGAAAACTGTGACAGAATCGGTGTTATATTTTCGGCAGGTATAGGTGGTATCAAGACTTTCGAAGAAGAAGTTGCATACTACTATACACACGAAGATATGGGACCTAAGTTCAACCCGTTCTTTATCCCTAAGATGATTTCGGATATTGCAGCCGGATTGATTTCTATACGTCACGGTCTTCGTGGACCTAACTTTGGAACTGTTTCTGCCTGTGCTTCATCTACACATAGTTCTATCATCGCATTCGACCAAATCCGTTTGGGCAAGGCAGATGTAATGGTAGTCGGAGGAGCAGAAGCAGCAATCACTCCAGCGGGTGTTGGTGGTTTTAATGCAATGACAGCTTTGTCTACACGTAACGATTCTCCTCAAACAGCATCTCGTCCGTTCAGCAAGAGCCGCGACGGGTTTGTAATAGGAGAAGGTTCGGCATGTCTTATTTTCGAAGAATTGGAGCATGCACTTGCACGTGGAGCAAAAATATATGCTGAAGTTGTAGGAGGCGGAATGTCTGCCGACGCTTATCACCTCACAGCGTCACATCCCGAAGGACTGGGAGCGAAACTAGTAATGAAAAATGCGCTTGAAGATGCCCACATGAACCCAAGTGAGCTTGATTACGTAAACGTACATGGAACATCAACTCCGGTTGGCGACCCATCAGAAATCAAAGCAATCAAAGAGGTATTTGGTGAGCATGCTTATAACCTGAATATCAGTTCTACAAAATCCATGACAGGTCACCTTTTAGGTGCTGCGGGAGCATTGGAAGCAATCTTCTGCGTACTGTCGGTACAGAATGATATAATTCCGCCAACAATCAATTTCACCGAAGGAGACGAAGATACTGAAATTGATTATAAGCTGAACCTAACATTTAATAAGGCTGAGAAAAGGACTGTAAACGCAGCACTCTCAAACACATTCGGTTTTGGAGGACATAATGCTTGTATAATAGTAAAGAAGTTCAAGAAATAAGTCGCGTGCTTAGAAAGATATATCGTGGAATAAGGCTTCTTCCTAAAAGAGGGAAGGAGCCTTATGTTTCTTTTTACAAAATATTTGGTTTCTATCCGTACAACATAACGCTCTATGAGCAAGCTCTTTTGCACAAATCGTCTTCTATAAAGTTGAAAGACGGCAAATGGATCAACAACGAGCGACTCGAGTTTTTGGGCGATGCCATCCTCGATGCTATTGTTGCCGATATTGTATTCAAGGAGTTTGAATACAAGAAGGAGGGATTCCTTACCAATATGCGTTCGAAGATCGTCCAACGTGAAACTTTAAACAAATTAGCACTCGAACTGGGTATCGACAAGCTGATAAAAACATCTGCCCGCAACACAACACCCAATACCCACATGTATGGCAATGCACTGGAGGCATTGATAGGTGCTATCTATTTAGATCAGGGATATAGGGTGTCAAAGAAGTTTGTTCTCGAACGCCTCATCAAAGAACACCTGAATATAGATACAGTAGCCGAGCAGGAGGCAAACTATAAGTCGCGACTGATAGAATGGAGCCAAAAGCAAAAAATATCGGTCAGCTTCGATCTCGTCGACAGCTTTGTAGACGAAAACAACACCCCTATTTTCAAAACTGCCGTTGTGATACTCGGCGAGCAAGCCGGACTGGGTACAGGCTACTCGAAGAAAGAATCGCAACAAAAGGCAGCAAAAGAAGCTTTCAACAAGCTTCAACGTGACAACAATTTCCGCAACCACATACTGCAACTGTACGAGAAACAACAGCAATTGCAAAACGAAGTATATGTGAATATGCAAGACAAAGCGGAAACGAAAGTGGAGACGGAAGCCAAAACCGAATCCGAAGCGGTTTCGGAAAAGTAACTCTATATTTCATCCTTCATTTTAGCAATATTCATCGAACAAATCGTCTTGTTTGTCGAACTTGCTTGTATTTTCTTCGTAAAGATTATAATATTATTGTCTTAATTCACATAAGACCAATAATATGAATTCTAGAAAAATCTTTATTTTATTTTTTACAACATGTTGCATGCTTCTAATAGCGTGTAGTAACGACAATGATCCTGTTAATGACGATGATGATGAAGAAATCGTTATTGATGAAGACTTCGCCACCAACACAAAGGATACAACCTTTGTGGATGCCGTAACTATTGCCTATACCGACAACATTGTAACGATTACAAACCCTTACGAAAATGAAGGGGTAAGCATAACCCAATCGAACGGAAATGTGGTGGTAACATCTACAAATACAACCACAGAAATCAACTATGTACTTTCGGGAACGATAAAGAGTGGTTCTTTCAAAATTTATAGCGATTACAAGTTCGGGTTGGGACTCAATGGAGTCAGTATAATAAGCACAGACGGCCCTGCACTGAACGTACAATCAGGCAAAAAAGTAACCGTAATGTTAGTGGGAGGAACGTCTAACCGACTGGTAGACAGCAGCACTTACACAGCCTACAACGACGAAGACATGAAAGGGGCTTTCTTCAGCGAAGGACAACTCAATTTTCAGGGAAATGGAAACCTACTTGTTATAGGAAGATACAAGCACGCAATCAGCAGTGACGACTACATTCGCATAAAAGGAGGCAACATCACCATATCGGGTGCAGTAAGTGACGGTATTCATGCCAAAGATTATTTCAGAATGGATGGAGGTACGCTCAACATCAAAGCCTCGAGCGATGGTATAGACTGCGACGAAGGTTACATCAAAATTTATGATGGAAATATCACTATAAAAAGCGATGACGATGCCATTGTAGCTTCTTACGAAGACACAGATACATCGATAGACTCGTCTATAGCCATCAGTGGAGGCTCTATAAATATCACTACCACAGGTCAAAAAGCGGCAGGTATAAAAAGTGACATCGGCTCAATCGGCGTTACAGGGGGCACAATCAACATCAATACTTCGGGGCTTGCGGCAAAAGCTTTCAATGCCGGAGGCAATATGACCATCGGAGGCGGTGAGCTTACACTGGCAACAACAGGCAGTGCGTATTACGATACCGACGACAAAGATATATCATCTGCGGCGGGCATAAAATGCGATGGCGCCCTCACAATAGATAAAGGTGTAATAAATATAACAGCCTCCGGCGCAGGAGGAAAAGGCATCAGTGTAGATGGAGACCTCATCATCAACGATGGAACTATAAATGTATCTACTACCGGAGATCTATTCAAATACGGCTCGGACGATACGGCAGCCAAAGCCATAAAAAGCGACGGCAATGTTACCGTAAACGGTGGTACTATAATCATCAAAACAACCAAAGAAGAAGCCGAGGGATTGGAAAGCAAGAAAATTCTGACAATCAACAATGGTACAATCGAAATTGAAGCCTACGACGATTGTATCAATGCCTCCAATCACATAGCCATCAACGGAGGAAACATATATTGTTACAGCACTTCAAATGATGGTATAGACTCGAACGGAACAATGACTATAACTGGTGGCACCATCATATCCTCGGGGACAACTGCACCGGAAGAAGGCTTCGACTGCGACAACAATACGTTCAAAATCACAGGTGGTATTCTTGTTGGTACGGGTGGAGCAACCAGTACTCCTACGTCAGGTGTAAGTACTCAGCGATCTGTTATTTACGGAACAACGGGGACTTCGGGCGATCTGATACATATAGAGGCGTCCGATGGTACGGGAATATTAACTTACAAAGTACCTAGAACATACAACCAAATGACATTATTATTCAGCTCTCCCGATATGAAGTCGGATGTAACGTATACGGTTTACAAAGGGGGCAGTGTGTCAGGCGGCAGCAATTTCCACGGACTGTATTCATCGGCAACATATTCAAAAGGAACGACAGCTATAACTTTCACACCAAGTTCGATGGTTACCAGCATCGGAACCTCAACAGGAGGGAACGGAGGTCGTCCGTGATTTTACTATTGGATAAATAATCGTAAAGGCCGCTTTGTGAAAAGCAGCCTTTATTTTTTTTATAAGTGAAACGATCGCTCCACTCTATAAGATCATTCTTCTCAGAAAAATATTACTTGTATATTTCGTTTTTCCCTGCCAGCAATGTATTTCTCATCAGGGAAATAATTGTCATAGGCCCTACCCCACCCGGTACAGGTGTGATAAACGATGCTTTGGCGGCTACCTCATCGAAAGCAACATCCCCTTTGAGCTTAAATCCTGATTTAGTTTCAGCAGAAGGCACACGGGTAGTACCTACATCGATCACTACAACGCCATCTTTCACCATGTCTCCTTTCAGAAACTCGGGAACGCCCAATGCAGCAATAATAATATCGGCACTTTGGCAAACTTCTTTTATATTTGGTGTGCGGCTATGGCATACGGTTACTGTGGCATCGCCCGGATAGCCTTTTTGCATCATCAGGTTTGCAACCGGTTTTCCTACAATATTGCTACGACCGAGCACTACGCAGTGTTTACCCTGAGTAGGAATATCGTATCGTTTCAGCAATTCGAGTATCCCCGCCGGTGTTGCCGACACAAAGCAGGGCAAACCAATAGACATACGCCCCACATTGATCGGATGAAATCCGTCTACATCTTTGCGGTAGTCAATCGCTTCTATTACTTTCTGTTCCGATATATGTTTTGGCAATGGTAATTGAACGATAAACCCGTCAACGTCCGCATCTTTGTTCAGCTTATCTACACAAGCCAAAAGTTCTTCTTCGCTTACGTTATCCTCGAAACGTATAAGAGACGACTTAAAGCCTACCTCTTCGCATGTACGAACTTTGCTGGCAACATAAGTTTCGCTTCCGCCGTCGTGCCCCACCAATACTGCTGCCAGATGAGGGGTTTTACCTCCTGCGGCTTTTATTTTTGTGACCTCTTCGGCTATTTCTTTTTTCATTTGAGCCGATATGGCTTTACCATCGATTAATTGCATATAAATTGCTTTAGATAAGAATTATTAAGTTGTAAAATTTACAGCCATATTTATCTATATGTAGTGGCTGGGCTTGTCCCTGCCCGACCAATAGTAGGTAACCACAAGAGTTACCCCTACAAGATACGTCAATAATTATTACTGACTACTTAGATGCCACAAAGATATAAAAATAGGAGCAAATAGCTGTTAATTGACAGAAACTTCATACTACCAAAAAGTTAATATAAATACGCCTTAAAGGCACTCTATTGAAAAATTACTTCATAAAAGATTAACAAAAAAAGGTATCCCTTTTCCTTTTTGTCGTATATTTGCTTCATGAAAAGAAATAAAAAACTATTAGCACAGATTTAACGTTAGTAGTATATACAGCAGTAGAAACTAAATGATGTTCATATGAAATTTACCTCTACACATATCAGTTTATTATTTATATTTTCCATTTTATTTTTTTCATGCGAAAACAAAAAAACGGATACAGTAAACAATATAGTGTACGATTCTATTAGTGTGTCAAAGATTTACCATTTGGATAACGACTCCACTAAGCCTTCGTGTTCTATAAAAATAAATTATATCTTCCCTGCAAAATATGAAGACAGTATTATGCTCGCCAAGATACAAAAAGAGTTTAACTATGCTCTGTTTGAAGACGAGTCTTCGGAATCACTCTCGCCGGCAAATGCGGTAGACAAATATGTAACCAATTACATTGCGAACTACAAGGAGGCGGCACAAGTGCAGTTCCCCGACTGGGAAAGCTCGGAAGATAGTGAAGATTATTTTTCGTTCTATAAAACGCTAAACTCTCAAGTGATATTCGATAGAGGAGGTATCATATCGTACCAAACATCATCGATGGACTTTAAAGGTGGTGCTAATTCGTCTACATTCTACAAAAATGTGAATATAGACCTGAAGACAGGAAGTGTAATTACAGAGAAAGACATATTTATCCCCGAATATAAAAAGCTGCTCAACACAATGCTTACCGATAAGATCGTGGCACAGAATAATGTGAAAACAGCCGAAGACCTTCTTGAATTCGGATATTGGGGAATAGAAGACATAGCAGCCAACAATAATTTTTCGATCGACGATAAAGGAATAACTTACCTATTCAATCAGGGCGAATACTCAGCACCATCGCTGGGCACGATAAAAGTTCCGTTTACATACAGTGAGTTGTACCCGATATTAAAAGATAATTCTCCAATTTCTAGCTTCTCAGGAAAATAATGGATATAATTCTTAAATACTTCCCTAATATTACAGAAAAGCAAAAACAACAATTTGCTGCTCTATACGATCTGTATGCGGATTGGAATTCTAAAATAAATGTAATTTCACGCAAAGACATCGAAAATTTGTATACTCACCATGTACTTCACTCGTTGGGAATAGCAAAACTGATTCAGTTCAAAGACGGCTCGAAAATTATGGATGTAGGTACAGGAGGTGGCTTTCCGGGAGTACCGCTCGCCATATTGTTTCCTAAGTGTAACTTCCTGTTGGTAGACAGCATTGGGAAGAAGATTAGGGTTGCCACAGAAGTTTCGAACGCCATCGGATTAGAAAACATTCAGTTTCGCCATTGTCGTGCCGAAGAGGTAAAAGAACAATTCGACTTTGTGGTAAGCCGTGCAGTAATGCCTCTACCCGATTTGGTGAAAATCATACGGAAAAACGTATCGAAAGAACAGCAAAATGCTCTGCCAAACGGACTGATATGTCTCAAAGGAGGAAACTTGGAAGGGGAACTAAAACCATTTAAGAAAACAGCCGAGGCTGACGACTTGTCGATGTACTTCGAAGAAGAGTACTTTAAGACAAAGAAGATCGTTTATGTGCTGATCTGAGATAAGAAAATACTTCTTATTACTAACCTTAAATTTATCGGTGATGAAAAATCTACTCGTTGTTTTTCTATGCCTCTTTTTTGTCGGATGCCAATTCAATCAGACTACAACAAGAAGTATTGACTCTGCTCCGGGAAATGAAGTGGAAATAGGCAGAAAAGCTTTACGCTTTGCGGAATCAGATCAGATTGATAGTTTATTAACCCTGTTTGACAAGAGTGCGAATGTGAGTGAAAAAGCGATTAAGCCCTTTATAAAAATATGGAAACCCACATTCAACCAGTATATTTTCCCAGACAAATCGAATATCAGAGTATCAAAGACCGTAAGTAAAAGTATCGGAGGCACACAAGAGTTTATCGCCGTAATATATCCATATACAGACGGAACAAATTCACCTACCAAAGATTTTGTAATTACATTCCTAAATGAGAAAATAGTAAAGATGGAATTGCAAGAGACCCGTGCAATTAAAATATTTTAAGCGTTTTCTGCAATATTTACACGAATGATCGTTGCCTGTCATACCGACAAAGGAAACATCTTTTCCCTATAAGAAAAAAGTATATTTTTCTTCACTTTTATATTGTAGTGTAAAATTTTTATCTACCTTTGTACTGTAATAAATATAATTACAGAATGAACGATCGCAGATTTGTCATATCAATGCATATATTAGTATTACTCTCCAAGTTTCCGGACGAGCTGCTCTCTTCCGATTTTTTAGCGGGGAGTATGAATATCAATCCTGTATTGGTAAGGAAAGAGCTATCAAACCTTCGCAAGCATAATATTGTTATAAGTAAGGAGGGTAAAAACGGAGGGTGTATGCTTGCCAGACCTGCCAACGAAATATTCATCTCGGACGTATATAAGATTGTAAGCACACATTCCATTCTGGGCAACGAACTGGCATCGCCCAACCCGAAGTGCCCTGTTGGCAAACAAATAAATGAGCATTTGTACGACCTGAATAAAGAAGCTGAAGATATAATGATAAGCCGATTGGCTAACCAAACGTTAGCTGATTTCAGTAATAGATTTGAATAAAAAAATTTAAACATAACTGTAACACGGAAACATACAGTATAAAAGAAATTAATTAATCAATAAAAAAGAAAGTCATGAAGAAAATAGCATTAATAGGAGCCACAGGCTTCGTAGGTTCACACTTGTTGACAGAGTTAGTAAACAGAGGTTATGAAGTAACAGCATTTGCACGCTCTACAGATAAAATTCCGGTAAAAAACGGAAATCCCAAGACCGTTGCGTTGGATGTTACAAATACGAAAGCATTGGTAGAAGCACTTAAAGGCAACGATCTTGTGCTAAGCGCATTTAATCCCGGATGGACTAACCCGAATATATACGACGATTTCATTAAAGGATCGGAAGCAATACAGAAAGCTGTAAAAGAAGCGGGTGTAAAACGTTATATCACAATCGGAGGAGCAGGCAGCCTCTACATAGACGGCAAACAACTTGTGGACAGTGAAGGTTTTCCCGAAGAAATAAAACCTGGAGCTACCGCAGCAAGAGACTATCTGAATATCCTGAAAAAAGAGACTGAACTGGATTGGACAATGTTTTCGCCTGCCATCAATATGCACCAAGGCATCAAAACAGGACGAACAGGCAAGTATAGATTGGGTACAGACGAACCTGTGTTCGACAAAGACGGAGAATCTATCCTGTCTGTTGAGGATCTGTCTGTAGCTATTGTTGACGAAATAGAGAACCATAAATTTCCCCGCCAACGCTTTACCGCAGGATATTAATCCTATATAATTTCATTATCCTGAGCGTACTGAGGACTCTCTCGCTAAAGAGACATTCCTTTTCGTTCAGGATAATTTTTGTTTATTATCTTTTTCCAGATCGATAAGCTTCCGTTTGCGCCACAATCCTCCCGCATAGCCGGTCAACGACCCGTCGGAACCCACAACCCGATGACAAGGAATGATAATTGCAATTTTATTCATCCCGTTTGCATTAGCCACAGCCCTTACCGACGATGGCTTTCCTAAAACTTCCGCCTGTCTGAGATAAGAAGAAGTAGTGCCATAGGGAATTTCAACAAGTGCTTGCCATAATTGTTTCTGAAAATCTGTGCCGGATATATCCAACGGAACTTTAAACTCTTTCAGTCTCCCTTCAAAGTAGGCGTCCAATTCTTCTTTCAGTTGTTTGAAATATTTGTTCTGTCCCTGCACAATATTAGCATTATGATACTTGGCTAATTGTTTCAGTTCGGTTTCCAATCCTTTCCGATCCGAAAACTCGAGTAAGCAGACTCCTTTATCCGTAGCACAAGCTACCATTGTACCCAAATCTGTTTCTATACGGGTGAAGTCTATGACCTGCTTTTCTTTGCTATTTTTGGGAGATACACCAAACACCTTCTTAAACGAATCGTTGAAGCCACTGAGAGACTCATAGCCCGAATCGAAAGCAATATCGGTGACAGATGTGCCGGTCTGCAATTTTTTGAATGCTGTATTTATCCTGTACATACGCTGATAGGCATGAAAAGTGATACCATGATTCTTGAGAAACCAACGACGGATTTTACTTGGCTCTATATCCAGCTTCAACAGATCATAATCTTTGAGCTTCAAAGATGGGTCTTCGTCCAAAAACCTTAATACACGGTCTACATATTCGGGGGTACTCCCTGCTTTCTCCATCGGATGACAAACCTTACAGGCTCTGTAACCTTTTAGTATGGCGTCTTTTGCAGAAGCGAAGAACTCTACATTCTCCCTTTTTGGCTTGCGGGCTGTGCATGTAGGACGACAAAATATACCCGTCGTCTTTATTCCCGCAAAGAATGTTCCTTCGAATGAAGGGTCTTTAGCGACCAATGCCTGATAAAATATATCGTCTTTTTTCATATTCTATTTTTATAGCAAAGCTAATAATAGATATATTTCTTTACAACCGATAAATTTACATGTATTTTTAATTAAAACCTTACCGATTCAAACACTTTGAAATTGTTTCGATATCGAAGTTAGTCTTCAAAAAAAATCGGTTGCAATGATGCCATCACAACCGATTCTCTGATATAATTATTGATTAGTGACCAAAACCAAAATGTCCGTGCATACCGTGCATACCATGCATGCGACACTCGAAAGCTTTTTTCTTTTCGTCAACAAAGGCTTGTTTTTCCTCGCTCGACATACTCATCCACTTTTCACAACGGGAGTCTATTGCCTCAACAGAGAAATGGTCTTCGTGATTATCAAGACCTTCCATACGCTTGTTCATAAGCTCCAACTTTTCACTATCTGTCATTTTAGACCATGATTCTTTAAATTCTTTTCTTGCATCTTTATCGAAAGGGTTTCCACCAAAGAATCCCATTCCAAAACCTCTTGTTCTCATAATTTATTCAGTTTTACATTTTACAATCTATTTATTAAGAGCGCTCTATTTATGTAGACTACTGAGGCTTAAAAATATTTTAAGAAATTACTCCTTTTAAACAAAATTCACATTACGCATTTATTTAATGCTTATAGAACATTCTTTTTTTTAAGTATAAATGGGCGTACAACCAAACAACTATTAATACAATAATCGCTGCCGGTGCATACAAAATAAAACAGAAATAATATACTGTGCCTTCATAAAAGGGATAAGGATAAGTTCTAAAAGACAGCACTTAATTACACTTGATTTAAACAAATGAATATAAACATTTTACACCTAAACCATTTGTCATAACATCTAATTTCAAGAATGACGATAATAAATTAGTTAACAACTTGTAAACTTCCTATCAAACTGATAAAAAGTCAAGCCTACAATATTAGTTCTGAGTAAAAACTGGTAACTTTGCGAGAGCAATGACTATACATTGTAGAATCTTTTTTAACAGATAGTTACTAATATATATATGGAAGTAAAAATATTTGAATTTAACCCCATCAGTGAGAATACATATATTGCATATGATGAAACAAAAGAGTGCGTTATCATTGATCCGGGTTGTTTTTTTCAAGATGAGAAAGAGCTTTTGCTGAACTTCATCTTAGACAATGAGTTAGTTGTAAAACATCTACTAAATACACACTTACACTTCGATCACGTATTCGGAAATAATTTTATTTACGAACAATTCAAACTGGAAACAATGGCCAACAAGGGTGATGAGTTCTTACTCGAACAACTCCCTACCCAATTACAAATGTTTGGCTTCACAAATGAAGACACGAGAATACCCAAGGTGGGAAAATATCTGAACGAAAATGATGTTGTAACCTTTGGCAATCAAAGGCTGATAGTAATGCAAATACCGGGACACTCGCCGGGCAGCATTGTTTTCTACAATCAGGAAGCCGGTTGTGTTTTTGTAGGCGATGTATTGTTCAGAGGTAGTGTAGGACGTACCGACCTGGCGGGAGGCAACCACAAACAACTGATAGACGGCATAAAAGAGAAATTGATGAAACTACCACCCGACACAGTGGTATATTCGGGTCACGGGCCGTTGACCACAATCAGAGAAGAAGCTAGAAACAATTTTTATTTACAATAAAACGATACTTAGAATCCATGGAGACCCAAAAATTTCAACACCGCCACATCGGCATCAATGCAGAAGATGAAAAAAAAATGTTGTCTAAAATCGGCGTCAATTCGCTGGATGAACTGATAGATCAAACCATCCCTGCAAATATAAGATTACAGAACGGTCTTAATCTGCCGGAAGCATTAAGCGAACACGAATATGCTGAGGAAATGGCTCTGATGGCGTCGAAGAATCGTATTTGCGCATCGTACATCGGCATGGGATGGTACGATACCGTATGCCCTGCCCCTATCTTCCGCAACGTATTCGAAAACCCGGTATGGTACACTTCATATACTCCATATCAGGCGGAGATTTCGCAGGGAAGACTGGAAGCGTTGATGAACTTCCAGACCACCGTAAGCGATCTTACCGGATTGCCTCTTTCTAACTGTTCGCTACTTGACGAAGCCACAGCCGGAGCAGAGTCTGCCACAATGATGTTTAATCTCCGTACACGCGACCAGATAAAGAATAATGTAAATAAACTTTTTGTTGATAAAAATATATTCCCGCAAACCTTGGCTGTAATCAGCACACGCATGGAACCACAGGGCATTGAAGTTGTAGTTGGCGATTATAATACCGTCGATCTTTCAGACGGATTTTTTGGCGCAATTATCCAATACCCTAACTCGAACGGGAATATTGTAGATTACAAAGCATTTGCCGAAAAGGCACACAGCCTCGACTGTAAGGTATCTGTAGCTACAGACCTGATGGCACTTACGCTGCTTGTTCCTCCCGGAGAATGGGGTGCAGATATCGCATTCGGCAGCAGCCAGCGTTTTGGTGTTCCTATGTTTTACGGAGGTCCTTCGGCAGGATTCTTTGCAACGAGGGAGGAGTTTAAGCGCAATGTACCGGGACGTATCATCGGCGTATCGAAAGATGCCTATGGCAAACCGGCCTATCGCATGGCACTGCAAACTCGTGAACAACATATCAAACGCGAAAAAGCAACATCAAATATCTGTACAGCACAAGCACTGTTGGCCACAATGGCAGGATTCTATGCTGTATATCATGGACCAAAAGGCTTAAGGAACATAGCTACTCAGATACATTCGGCTACAGCACTTATTGCAGACGAGCTGAAAGAACTGGGATATACAATACTGAACGAACAATATTTCGACACACTCAAAATAGGCTTACCGAGCGGAGTATCTCAATATACAGTTCGTGAGTTTGCCGAAATGCGTGACATCAACCTGCGCTATTATGAAGCGGGAGAAGTAGGTATCAGCATAGACGAAACAATAACAGAGTACAAGGCTCACGAATTGCTCGCCGTATTCTCTATGGCAGCAGGACGTATGGAAGTGTTTATGATAGACGATCTTCCTCAAAAAATAACAATAAATGATCAGTTCCTTCGTAAGAGCGAATTCCTTCAACACGAGGTTTTCAACTCTTATCATACCGAAACAGAATTGATGCGTTACATCAAACGCCTCGATAGGAAAGATATTTCTTTGGCTCATTCGATGATCTCTTTGGGGTCATGCACGATGAAGCTGAATGCAGCGTCAGAACTTCTTCCACTTTCGTTGGGAGGATTTCAAAATATTCACCCTCTAGCACCTAAGTCACAAACTCAGGGATACAACGAATTGATAGAAGAACTCGGCGAATATCTGAAAGAAATCACAGGTTTTGCAGGCGTAAGCTTCCAGCCTAATTCGGGTGCAGCAGGAGAGTATGCAGGATTAATGACAATCCGCAAATATCTGGAAAGTATCGGACAAGGGCATCGCAATATTATCCTTATCCCGGCATCGGCACATGGTACAAACCCGGCATCGGCAATTCAGGCAGGATACGAAACCGTAACGATAGAGTGCGATAGCCACGGAAATATAGCAGTAGAAGACCTGCAAGCAAAGGCAGATCAGCATAAAGATCATCTGGCGGGTTGTATGATCACATATCCCTCTACTCATGGTATCTTCGAAAAAGAGATCAGAGAGATGTGCAAAATTGTACACGAGAAAGGCGGACAGGTTTATATGGACGGAGCGAATATGAATGCACAGGTAGGACTTACCAATCCGGGCTTTATCGGAGCCGACGTTTGTCACCTGAACCTGCATAAAACATTTGCCATTCCTCACGGTGGAGGCGGCCCGGGCGAAGGCCCTATCTGCGTTGCAGAACACCTTATACCCTTCCTTCCTCATCATCCCGAAGTGGATGGCAGCACCGTTAATACGGTAGCATCGGCACCATACGGAAGCGCAGGAGTATTACCTATTACTTACGGCTATATCCGCATGATGGGTGGAGAAGGTTTGACGCATGCCACAAAAATTGCTATATTGAATGCCAATTATCTGGCAGAATGCCTAAAAGATACGTATGGAATAGTTTACAGAGGTACAACAGGCAGAGTAGGTCACGAGCTTATACTTGAATGTCGTAAGTTGAAGGAAACATCAGGTATCACAGAATCGGATATCGCAAAACGATTGATGGATTATGGTTACCACGCTCCTACTCTTTCGTTCCCTGTACATGGCACATTGATGATAGAACCTACCGAAAGTGAAAGCTTATCGGAGCTAAACCGTTTTGTGGATACCATGAACCAGATATGGGAAGAAATCAAGGAGGTAGAAAACGGAACATACTCGAAAGAAGACAATGTTCTTGTGAATGCACCTCACCCCGAATATGAAGTATGTGCCGACGAATGGAAACATGCTTATCCACGCTCTAAGGCTGCTTATCCGCTCGAATTTGTAAAACAAAACAAATTCTGGATCAACGTGGCACGCGTAGATAATGCGTATGGTGATAGAAATCTGGTGACATGTCTTTGCGACATGGGATAAAAGATATTTGAGATACTTTTTGTAGCCGCTGAATAGGCAAAGATGATATATATTTATCAGCGACGAAGAGTCTGTATAAATTTTAACAGACTCTAAAAAGTATTATTATTTTAAACTTTATAAATAAACATCTGTTTTATAACAGAGTACTAAACTTAGAACTATGAATGCTAAAATTTTTATAATCTCTTTTATATTGATGCTTAGTGCCGGTTTTACACTAAATGCACAAGATAAGAAAGGTTTGAAGAGTGACAAAGAAACAGTAGTTTTCACGGTGTCGATGACTTGCGAAAACTGCCAGAAGCGTATCGAAAAGAATATTGCTTTTGAAAAAGGTGTAACCGATATGAAGGTAAACCTTGATGATAAAACGGTGACTATCGAATTTAAGAATAGCCAAACCACTGTTGATAAACTGAAGGCAGCTATCGAGAAGCTGGGATATGAAGTAGCAGTAAAGACGGATAAGAAAATAGAAGCGAAAAAATGAAAAAGTTATTAATAGCCATTGCAGTAGTGGGACTAATGTACAGTTGCGGAGGCAGCTCCCAAAAACCACAGGAAGAGCCCAAAGCTGACAGCACGCTGATAGCTGATACGCACAATGCAAGAACCTCGTTAGACTATATGGGCTCATACACAGGTAAGCTCCCTACAGCCAGCGGAGAAGGCATGAATGTAACCATCGAGCTGGGTGACAGCACCTTCGTTAAGAAGACTCAATATGTTGGGAAGAAAGAAACTTTTGAGGAAAAAGGCAAATATAGCTGGAACAATGAAGGCAATACTGTAATCTTGGAAGGAATAAAAGACGCTCCGAGCAAATATTTTGTTGGTGAAAATACCTTGACCCAATTGGATATGGAGGGTAAAAAAATAACAGGAGACATTGCAGAGCTTTATATACTGAAAAAACAGTAATGTAAATATCTCAATAAAAAAAGCCTCTTGGAAATTTTCAAGAGGCTTTTTTCGTTATGATAAATCCTATTTTCCTGTTGTTACAAATGAATCAGCACATGACCAATGAATATTAATATAATATCTCATTTTTCCGCCAAAAGGTGCATCTTTATCAACCTCTACCTCCACGACAAGCGGTGTTGGCTTTTGAAGGTTCTCACAAAAAGAATTAAGATCAACCCACAAGGGCTTCGATTTAAGCAATTTAATATTTAAATCCTTGTCATTAGTTATCCTCACTTCATGCATAAATGGAATATCCACATTTAATATTTTGTATGGAGACCGAAATGTATAGTCAACTAAATATCGAGAATTTTCAGGACAATTAAAGCCTGTATCCATAATTCCCAAACAATCATAAGATCCATTACATTGAGCAGACAATGACATATTTCCTAATGAAAAAAACAAGAAGGAAATGGTCAAGAACAAAAAACATTTATACTTTTTCATGATACAAAATTTATAGGTTAAACACAATGTTAAATATAGTAAAAACATATATCAAAATCTAATTACTTCACAAGTTATTTCTGAAAAAATACCCTCTAAAAAAATAACCCTAAGCTCAGAGCCTAGGGTCATTCTATTAAAATTAGTGTTTGAACAACTTACTTAGGGCCATCTCCAAAGTTTGGAGCGCCTTTATCTTGCCATACACGTTCGCTGTTTAGTAACGATGTAGAGATACTTGTTCCTGTAGTAAATCCTTGAGCTTCGTAAGCAGCTTTTGATTTGTTGTACATGAGGTCTGTAACAGACGGTGTAGCAATTTCGAAGCGTCGTGGTATTTCTGTAGCTTTCGGCTCTGAGAAATCTACCCATTTGAACAATGAGCTATTTCTTGCAGGTATACCCGAACGACGCACGACACTAAACTGATCTGAAGGGAAGAATGTAAGGTGAAGAATTTCCTGTATATAAACTTTTTCAAGTTTTTCTGCAGTTGTTCCTTCCAGCTTAACTCCAGCATTAGCCATCATCGCATCAATTTCGCCACTTTGTAGATCAATTACCTTTTCATTAGGGTCATAACCATAAGTTGTACCATAATATGGAATCTTATTCAATGAGGCCAAACGGTTATATTCTTCTACCGAAGCTCTAACACCCTTATTGTAATATACTTCAGCCGATTGAGGTAAATTAGCACCCAGCAAAGCAAACTCAGCTAGGTAAAGGTTTACTTCTGCAGTTGACATATACATTCCGTACCAAGGATTATCGTTCGTATCTGTTGGAGGTGTATCTCCAGGAGCTACCGGAATAGTATAATCCACTCGTCCTCTTACCATTTCTTCATTATACTGAGCAACAGCATTATATGTATATTGAGTACCGCTCGCAGAAGTTAATGTATATGGAGTTGTTTTGAAATAACCATCATAAGCACTATTCTGATTTGCATCTAATACTACCGGCAATCCATAGTAACGTACCCATGGTTCACCCAGACCTTTCCATTTAGAGAATTTCTTCTTACCATCCACTGTAGTATATTCTACATTGGCTGCTATAAAATTAGGAAGGTCTTTGCCCTGATCGAAGAATGCCTGTACAACTTTAGAATTGTAACCGTTTTTCTTATAGAAGAAACGAACACGAGGGTCTTGGTTAGAAAGCATAAAGTCTAAAACAGTTGCAGAAGGACATAAAGAACTTCCAAATACTCCATTACCAAAGTGGTATACAAAATCTTTATCATTGTCAGAAATAGCAGTTGTACCCTTGTTTAGAATAAAGTTATCACCTGATCCATCAAGTACACCCACCGGGCTTTTAGCTACAGAAGCAGCAATTTCGAGTGCTTTTGCTTTGTTTTGAGACAATAAGCGAACAGCTATTTTCAAACGTAGAGAGTTTGCCAATTTAGCCCATTTTGCAGCATCACCACTATAAATAAGGTCTTGTTGGCTAAACAATTTGTTTCTATTATTTGTAATATCCTGATCGGCAAATGTCGCCATATTTTCCTCCAACTGAGTCAACCAAAGATTATATAGGTCTTCTACCTTATCATAATCAGGAGTAAGGATAATAGGGTCTGAATAACGAGCCTTCACAGCATCTTTATAAGGCATATCTCCGTACATATCGGTATCGAATATACCCATATAGATAGTAAGAACATTCAAAGCAGCCACATGTTGTTTATAAGTAGCAGCTTCTGTTTCTGATTTTTTAGAAAGAATATATTCTACATCGCGAAGATATTTCATCACTCTATATGCCATCTGACCTTGATCTCCAGTAGCTGTAGTTAGATGATAGTTAGAAGAAAACCCTCCGGAAGCAGCTCCCAATTGAGCCCATTTAACCATCATAGGAGCATTATAGAACCATAAAAGATACCCCGAAGGTTCAAATTTACGTATTCCTTCTGTCAACAAAAAGTTAACATCACCTTGAGCCACCGTTTGAGGGTCTGTATTGATTGTAGCAAAATCATCTCTACACCCTGATGTAACAAAGGATAAGGCGGCTATAGCTGAAATAAATATAATAGATTTAAATTTCATATCTGTACTTTTTAAAAATTAGAATGTGGCTGATATATTCAACATATAACTTGCTGTAAATCCAGCGAAAGAACGATAACGGAATTCAGCAGCTGATGTACCACGAAGCCCTTCAGGATTCTCATGATTAGGCATACTGTTCAATAAGTAACCTAAGTTTCTTCCTGTAATTCCAACTGACAAAGCTCTTGCTCCTAATTTATTCGCAAAAGTTGTAGGACATGCATAATTGAATGATATCTCGCGAAGTGCTATATAATTAAGCTTCTTGAACCAATCGTCGTTAACCACACCTTGTCCCCAGCTGTTTCTGAAATAAGTCCACGCTGAAGCATGTACCGGCTCTACTAGTCCTCTATCATATAGGTCTTGGAATGTTTCTCCTCCTGCAGCTACAGTATATGTACCTCCATTCGGTTGATTGATTACAGTTCCTGCAGGGAAAATACCTTGAGGGATATATCCGTCAGTGTAAGTCATTCCATCAAATTTCGATTGCCAAGATACACCACCATGGCTAGCATCAGAATAAGCTAGAGATGATTCTGTAAATCCGTATGCAGTACCATAACGAGAGTTATAAGAAGCCACATAACCACCAAAACGCATATCTAAACCTACTCTCAAAGACATTTTCTTGTAACGCAATGTTGTAGAAACTGAACCTAAAAAGTCCGGATTAACAGAACCTATTATTTCTTCTTTTCCACTACGTTGTGCATAAGCCATACGTCTACCGTTAGACCAAGTTAAAACTTCTAAGCCTGTAGCCTCATCAATTTTAGGTTTAGAGTCTGTCATCAACAAACCATATTCAGCACCCACTTTTGCAACTGAACCAACACGGTAGTTACCATAGTTAGTATTTCCTTTAAGGCTAATATAGTCTGCCACATTCTCGTGAAGAGATACTATTTTATTACGGTTACGTGTATAAGTGAAGTCTACTTCCCATTGCCAGTCTTTGCTTTCGATAGGAACAGTGTGAAGAGCTAACTCGATACCTGAGTTTTGAATATTACCGGCATTTACTATTTGTCGAGAGATACCTGATACCTCAGGCACTGCAATTGTCATGATCTGGTTTTTAGTATTCTCTTTATAGTATGTCGCATCAACACCTATTCTATTGTTGAAAAAACGCCAATCGAGACCTACTTCCCATGCATTCTTACGTTCCGGCTTCAAGTTTTTAGAGATAAGAATATCAACACCGTCCTGATTTTCTATCTGTAAAGAGCTTATATATCTGTCGCCCATTACTGTAGTTCTCAAGAAATAAGCATTATTCAAACTATAAGGATCGGTATCATTACCTACTTGTGCCCATGATGCACGAACTTTTGCAAACGAAACCCATTCAGGTAAGGTCAACAATTCTGAAAGAATAGCTGAGCCGTTTACTGACGGATAGAAGTAAGAGAAGTTACCTGTTCCATCAGAGTAAACCAATGAAGAAGACCAGTCGTTACGTCCTGTTACATCTAAATATAATTTGTTCTTCCAGCTCACTCCAACTTGCCCGGCTACAGAGAACATTCTCTTTGTGCCCAATGTATAAGCTTCAGTTTTAGCTGCTTTTACAGAGTTTTTGATAAAATAAAGATCCGGAACAACTAAACCTCCATCTGTACTGGTTGTCATATAGCTCTGCCAGTTGTCATAGTACTCACCACGCAAAAATCCGGTAAAATTGAAATCTGCATTTAGAGGCTTATCCCATAGTACGCTAGCATTCAGGTTTGTTTGTCTTTTCTTTGTGCTAGTCATAGCATAGTAACCGTTACCGCCGTCATAAGTTCTAGCATATCCTGAGTTAGGATTTTTTGTTTCACGGTTTGTATAATAGTAATTATAATTACCTTCAGTTTTGAACTTCAACCAATCCAAGATGTCAACAGTTAATGCTAAGCTTGGACGGATCGATACCTCTTCCTGTGTCGTATTATTCTCATAAATACTCCACCATAAGTCGCGTCCCGGTACATTTCCATATTTATCATCGTAAGAAGAGTTAGCCAAACCGCCATGTGTTCCTTTATATTTGTTACGATAATAAGAAGGATCATATTCACGTGTAAATGTTCCGCTAGCAAAGTATTCACCCACGTTTGGCTGAACATTTTTAGGATTTGATTTTCCAAAGTTTACAGAAGCATCAAGCATTACTTTGTCAGAAATCTTATGAGATGCTTTTGTCAATAAAGTTAACCTGTTAAACTCATTGTTAGGCAATGTTCCTGTTTGATGTCTGTAGGCTAGAGATGTATAAAATGTTGTCTTATCATTACCACCCTGCACTGTAAGGTTAGAGTTGGTAGTGAAACCTAAATTATACATATCTTTATAGTTATTCTTTATCGCTCTGTAAGTAGTTTCCTCATTGTCATATCCAAGGATAGCGCTTCCGTCAAATCGAGGTCCATATCCCATACCCCAGTCATTGAACATAGCCTTTCCATCTCCATTGTATTTAAATTGATGTTGGTTATCCCATCCGTAGTAACCACCACTTGAGTTGGTTTTACCATAGTCTACATAACCGGATAAAGCTCCTACACCATACACATTTTGAAGATCCGGTTGTTTATACACATGATCTATACCAAAAGATTGGTTGAATGTAACACCAAATCCTTTTGTAGCTTTTCCACTTTTTGTTGTAATAACGATAGCACCAAACAAACCTCTAGATCCATAAAGAGCAGTAGCAGCAGCTCCTTTCAAAACAGATACTGTCTCGAAATCACTTGGATTTAGATTCTTTAGTTCATTACCCCAGTCGTTAGCGCCTGAACTCCAGTCTGCGTCACCTGCGTCTGCATTTGAGTTACTCAAAATAACGTTATCCACAACATAAATAGGTCTGTTAACACCATTTAATGTTGGAATACCACGAAGTTGGATTTTAGATGATCCAAACATACCACCGTCGGATCCTGAAATTTCAAGTCCGGCAACCTTACCTTGAAGAGCATCGATCGGATTATTTGAGTTATTCGCTAAATCATCCCCTTTCAACTCAGTCATCGCATACCCTAAAGCTTTTGTAGATCTTTTCATCCCAAGAGCTGTCACAACAACTTCATCCAGCTGCTGGCTGCTTTCTTCCAAAGTTACATTTATAACTTTTTGAGAACCTACCGGTACCTCTTTCGAAGTATAACCAATAAATGAAAATACCAAAACAGAGTTAGTCCCTGCTGATATTTTATAGCTCCCTTCTGTGTCCGTCAAAGTACCTGTAGTAGTACCTTTCACGGCTACACTAGCACCAATAATAGGCTCATTGTTAGCATCTTTTACGACACCCGTAACTGTCTGAGCTTGAACAATGGTAAAAGAACAAAATAAAATACTGCACAAAAGCAATATTTTGAATATGCCCTTACCAACTTTCCTTTCCTTTAGGTAATCATTCATAATAAAAAAAATTAAAGTTCCTCACTAATAATAAAGAAGTAATAAAATTGATTGCTCAAAAGCTCTGAGTAAGCTTCTTAATAAGCAATACAAAAAGGTTATCCGATTTTATTTAACGAAAACAATTTCACCCACATGCTGTTTTCATATTTAATAAAACTACTAGTCACAATATCTTTTTAAGAATAAAGCTATACTACATTTGGTATAACTCTCTAAATTCACTCTATAACTTTCCTAAACCACCTCTCCAATGCTTATTCCTGCATAAAAAACAATACAACAGCTAATTATCAAAAATAAAGCATCTTAACATTTTGAGACAATTATTTAAGATCAACTTACAAACACAAAAATAGAAGTTAAATTTCATTAAAACTGACAAGATTTCGACAAGTTGATAGCACTATATCGACTTCGTATATAGTATAAAAATTAAACAAATTTATCTAAATAAAGTTCAAACAACAAATATACACAAGATTACTAACGCATAATATATAAAGTAAGTGAACAAGCTAAAACAAAGACAATATCGACATAAGACAGGATTGTCTATTCGACGCAATATTAAGAATATATAGAAAATAGTGTAAGATAATTTAACGATAAACTCTTCACAAAGAAAATAATAACAGATCTTTAAAACGATCAAAATGCATATTTTAAGCCCATAAAATTTTCACATTAACACAAAAAGCCTAACTTTGCAAATCATTTAACACGCAAATAGGCAAATTAATAAAAATGAGCTACTTAATTAAACCCAAACACTATCGTGCCCTCTTAGATTTACAGCAAACAGAGATGGGCATCAAGCAAATTAAAGATTTCTTCCAACAAAATCTATCTTCCGAATTACGCTTAAGAAGGGTTACAGCTCCTTTGTTCGTTCTCAAAGGGATGGGCATCAACGATGACCTCAACGGCGTAGAAAGAGCTGTAAATTTCCCGATAAAAGACATGGGTGACGAGCGTGCCGAAATAGTTCATTCATTAGCCAAATGGAAACGATTGACCCTAGCCGACTACAATATAAATGAAGGCTTTGGCATATATACAGACATGAACGCCATCAGGGCAGACGAAGAGCTGGGTAACTTGCATTCACTATATGTAGATCAGTGGGATTGGGAAATGGTTATGTCTCCCGAAAACCGAAACTTAGAATTCTTGAAACAAATTGTAAACAGAATATATGCAGCATTGGTAAGAACAGAGTATTTAGTATACGAGATATTCCCTACTATCACTCCTATTTTGCCTTGCAACATAAAATTCATACATGCAGAAGAGTTATTGCAAATGTATCCGAACCTCCCTGTAAAAGAGAGAGAAAACAAAATAGCTAAAGAATACGGAGCCGTATTCATCATTGGTATTGGTGGAGCACTAAGCAACGGCAAACCACACGATGGACGAGCCCCCGACTATGACGACTGGACTACCAAATCCGAAAACGGATACAAAGGACTGAACGGAGATCTTATCGTATGGAATCCTGTTTTGGAACAAGGCATGGAGCTGTCATCGATGGGAATCCGTGTAAATAGAGAAGTACTATTGGAGCAACTTCAGATATCAGGTCAGGAATCGAGAAAAGAACTTTATTTCCACAAGCGTTTGCTAAACGGAGAGCTCCCACAATCGATAGGCGGAGGAATAGGACAATCGCGACTATGTATGTTCTACCTCAGAAAAGGGCATATCGGAGAGATACAAGCCGGACTATGGCCTAAAGAAATGTGCTCTGAAGCACTAAAGCTGGGCATGCCATTAATATAGTTCTGCACAGGCATGTTTTTTAAATAAATATTTTTACTTAACTTTATAATCTGGAGGATGTTTTTTATAACGAAGAACATCCTTCGATATGTTTATAACTTACATTCAGATTATGGAGAAAAAAGTAACGATTTTTTGTACAAACACAAATACATATCAGGACTTTCCTGCAGGAAGCAATCTTATAAAAATACTGGAAGGCTTTGACGTCAAGTCAGAATCTACCATCGTAAACGCAAAAGTCAATAATAAAACCGAGCCTCTAGACTATTGCGTGTATCACAACAAAACGGTAACCTTCGTAGATCTAACAAGTCCATCGGGCATGCGGGCTTATGTACGCTCGCTTTGCTTTCTGTTGGCAAAAGCTGTTTCCGAAACTTTCCCCGAAGCTCAGCTTTATATCGAGCATCCCATATCGCTGGGTTACTTTTGCAAGATCAGCGACCGGGGTACAATCGACGAAAATGCAATAGTGGCCATAAAGACA
This sequence comes from Dysgonomonas mossii, assembly GCF_004569505.1. Classification (NCBI taxonomy): domain Bacteria; kingdom Pseudomonadati; phylum Bacteroidota; class Bacteroidia; order Bacteroidales; family Dysgonomonadaceae; genus Dysgonomonas; species Dysgonomonas mossii. The sequence continues at coordinate 198,928 of NZ_SPPK01000002.1, read as the reverse complement.
AAAATGCAACAATATATCGAAGCCGATATGCGCTTCGAAGCCGTTGAGGAAGAAACCGATAAGGTAGTAAAAATGTTCCGAAACAGAGGGTTTGAAGACAAAGCCTTGCTTCTCGAAAGTTCGGGAGAATTGTACTCCAAATATTATAGGCTCAACGGATCGGTCGACTATTTTTACGGATGCCTCGTACCTTCTACAAAATATATTCACCTCTTCGGGCTCGAACTCTACAATGATGGCTTGTTGTTACGTGTACCAAACCGAAGCAACCCGATTGAACTTGAACCTGTCATTTCGCAAGATAAAATGTACAATGTTTACAAAGAGCATCTCAAGTTTCTGAATATCATTGGGCTCGACAATGTGGGCGATATGAACAAAGCGAATAAGATGGGTACAATGCCTAATATCATAAAGGTATCGGAAGCCTATCAAGAGAAGAAGATAGCAAATATTGCTACCGAAATAGCAGCACGGGCAAAAGAGGGTGTCAAGGTAGCACTTATATCCGGCCCTTCATCGTCGGGAAAAACAACATTCCGAATGCGGCTGGAAGTGCAGCTGATGGTAAATCTCTTAAAACCGGTAGGACTATCGCTCGACAATTATTTTGTAGATAGGGAATTAACCCCTTTGGACGAAGATGGAGATTATGACTTCGAATCGCTATATGCGTTAGATATAGCTAAGTTTAATGAAGACCTTCAGAAATTACTGAAAGGGGAGGAAATAGATTTACCGACATTCAACTTCACAACGGGAAAACGAGAGTATAAAGGAGACAAACTCCTGCTTGAAGAAAACTCAATCCTTGTGATCGAAGGCATTCACGGACTTAACCCCGAACTGACAAGAGATATACCTGACAACCAGAAATACAAGATATATGTATCTGCCCTCACTACCATTTCGTTAGACAACCACAACTGGATACCAACGGCAGACAACCGACTATTACGCAGGCTGATACGCGACTACAAATACCGAAGCTATTCGGCAATCGACACTATTTCGCGTTGGCAGAGCGTACGCAGAGGTGAGGATAAATGGATTTTCCCATATCAGGAAAATGCTGATGTAATGTTCAATTCGGCTATGATGTACGAACTGGCAGCACTGCGCCGTCATGCAGAACCTGTATTGATGCAAGTACCCAACAGCGCACCCGAATATGCGGAAGCCCATCGGCTACTTAAGTTCCTGAGATACTTCAACTACATCAACGACAAAGAATTACCTCCTACATCTTTATTGAGAGAGTTTCTTGGAGGAAGCAGCTTCAAGTATTAGGATATAAAATAAAGAGTCGCAAAAGGAAGGATAGTATTACTTACTTTGTCATTTTAAATGAATACATTCTCTTTTGCGACTATTTTTATGATCAATGCAATCTAAATTCCAATACCTAGTCAGCTCTCAAAGCCTCAACAGGCTGTATAGAAGCTGCCCGATTGGCGGGCCACAATATCCCCGCTACAATAATTAATATCATCACCATCAGTGCAACTACCAACGCAATCAATATACGCTCGACAGAAACAGGAACTCGCCAAACGTCTAAAACATCACCGATAAGCATATTTATATACACAATAAATGCGGGAACGATAGACAAAGACATCAGGGACAACCCCTCCAATATCATATGGAGACGTACTTTTCCCTTATCTGCTCCTACCACCATACGGATACCAATCTCACTTCGACGCTGATATGTTCGCAACCAGAATGTACCGAATACACCCAGAAACACAGTAATAAGCACAAAAACGACGACATAAACCATAGGCAGGATAGACTCCCTGATTTCTTTTCCTACAACATCCTCTCTAAACTTAGAAGAAGGTGTAACAGACGCTACATAAAGATTATTTTCTCGCAGACGGTCGCCCATCTCATTCTGAAAATTATCCTGAAAATGCTGTGCACTCCCCAACTTAACACGAATAGAAATATCAACTCTGGTTACATCATTATCTTTGCTCCAATCTTCGAGCCTTGAATTTGTTATAATCTCAAAGAAAGCTCCCTCGTATGGAAAAAACTCCTGACGCTTCATTATGCTACTAACAGCTATAACCCGGTTGGGATTCGTTCCTCGCCCCCCCTCTTCGGGAAAAAAAACATCCCTTCCTATGGCAGCATCTGCGCTCCCATAGAGCTGCTCTGCAATATCCTGTGTCAGAATAATTTGATTCTGCCCGCTTTCTTGAACCCGAATAGGCTTACCATCAGCTGTACGGATACGAAATACATCAAAGTAAGAAGGAGTGACATACCTATTGCGAATAGCTTTTGTGATAACAGAATCCACTTTCAACGAGGCCCACACACCTCCCATCGAGTAAGGCGCCGAATGAAAAGATATTGCCACAGCTTCTACATCGGGATATAATTTTATCCTATCCAGCAAGCTGAGTAATGATTCCGTTGGGGTTTGTGTAATCTGCTCGGGCGCAACATAATTAGGGGCAATAGGAGATAGTGCTTTTAGTTTCAGCACATAAGTATTATCTATATCAAAGCCTTTAGGTTCCAGATAGTTTTTAGCCCTGACATACAAAAAGTCGGACATAAGCAGCAGAAAGAGAAACACAACAATCAACTCCAATATCAGCCAACCATTATGCCGACGCTCTATCCATATTTGTTTAAAAAGATTCTTTATCATCGTTAATTGTTTTTTAATTCTCAGTATTTAATGACTCTACGATTTCTGCTTTGGCTATTCTCCATGCAGGCAAGATGGTAGACAGGATATTAATGAGCAGACAAACTAATATGGCGGCAACAAAAAGAGTAGGTTTCAGAATCATAGACCAATGCACGTTAACATCGGGATACCCCAACAAACTATCTTTCGCCATATATAAGAATAAGATAGACACCCCCACCCCGATAACACTTCCGATAAAGGTGATTGCAAAATTCTCTATAATAAGTTGCCCGATAATCTTTGTAGATGTTGCACCAAAAGCCTTTCTCAACCCAATCTCGGGGCTTCGCTTTTTTATTTGAGAAAACATAATACCCAAGAGGTTAAATATAGGCAAGAAAAGAAATAAAGCAGCAAGCGAGAGCATTCCCGAGAAATTGCCATCCAGATGGTCGCCCTGCACATAGTAAAACATGCGCTGAATACTCGTAATGGGTTGCTTCCATATATTGGCTTTGAATTCTTTCTGTCCCGAATTAAAAGTAGCCACCCTACTTTGGGCTTCTTGGCGTATGGCATCAAAATCACTCTTAGATTTAGCTAATATAAATACGTGAAACTCACCACCTATCCCTTCGGTAAAGTCAGCCTTCATCACCTCATCATTCAGCGAATAAGGAGTCCAGATTTCACCATAGGCTTCACTTACGGCATCACTTACAGAAGCTACAACTCCTAAGACTTTATAATCGACATAGTCTAATTGTATGGTTTTACCGGCAACATCTGTTGTTCCGAAAAATTCTCGTGCCACTTTATCACTTATCACGGCTACCGGCATAGCCGAAGCAAACATTGACTCTGTATAAGAGGTTCCGTTTATAAAATGGAAATCGAATACTTTCCAAAAGTTTACATCCGTTCCTCTTACATCACATTCCCTGATCTTTTTATTGCCCTGAACCGAGGCTTGCTTTTGTGTCACACTAGAGGTAACAGCTGTCACTAGCTCCGGAGTTGTCATTTTATAAAAACACTGCTGCACGATATTATATCCCATTCCGCCTCCACTATACCCTACATTATCTTTATTAAGACCTTCTATTACGTCTATATAAAGCATTCTATCTCGTTCCGAAACCGGTGAAAAAGAAGCCGTTTTTATCTGATAAGTCAAGACCAAAATCATCATTGTGGCTACAGCTAAAACAGTACCCAAAATAGTAAAAAAGCCTACTAGAGGATTTTCCCTCAGCCCGGCGATTGCTTGTTTAAAATACTGCTTATACATACTCAATGCTTTTTATTTTATTACTGCTCTGTAAAACGAACAACAAAATAGAGTTGCTTATATTTATCCTCATACATTATTACTTAATCATCGGTCGATATATTTATTTCAAAGTATATAATCAAACGTCCTGCCAAAAATATAAATACCTAATAAACAAATAAATAAACAACTAATTAGTGTTCGATTTCGGACACTTTGTACGATTATGCTTTATCAAATTCGAAAATTACAATAAAAACAAACACACAAATAGTTCGCTAAACAACCTTAAAGTTTTAAATTTGCATAACCATCGTTCATGTCAGATACACAAAAGTACCCGACAACCTAACCGCTAATTGAGAATTAAGCATATAGAAATTAGCAGAGCCTAATACCTCTAAAATTTAAATTTTCTAATCATGAGACTAAAAAAAATCTTGTATCTGATATTATTGATTGCAACAGCTACAGCCTGCGATGACGATACCCAAAGTAACATTAAAGAGATCCGAGCTTTTAGTGTAAACGCTATAGAAGCTACAATAGACCAAACAAATAAAACGGTAAGACTAACCCTGCCGAAGGGAAATGACTTAAAAAAGATAAAGCCAACGATTAAAGTATAGCCCAAATCATCCATCAGCCCGAATTCAGATATGGAACTGGATTTCACCAATCCTGTAAAATACACAGTAACGGCAGAGGATGGCTCTCAGCAAGAGTATCTTGTGACGATAACCACGGCAAAATCATCAGATAAATACATCCTTGTTTTCAAGATCGGTCAGAACTCAGGCGACGTAGATTGGCAAAAAAACACGGTAGACGCCGAAGTTCCTGTGGATACAGATTGGACTAAAATAACTCCTACAATAACAGTATCGGAAGGTGCGACAATATATCCTGCTTCGGGAACAGAAGTTGATTTTACGAATCCCGTAAAATATACTGTTACAGCAGAAGACGGCAGCAAGGTTGAGTATGTGGTTACAATATATGATGCTATTTCAAGAGCCACCCCCGTTGCAGTAACTACAATGATAGAAACAGTGAATAAAGAGTCAACCCGCTATTATTTTTCATACAACTGGGCAAGAGAAATACAAGAATATGCCACCGGGCATTCAGCACCACGACTTATAACCAAATTTATCTACGACAAGGGAAAAGTAAGTGAGATACTCATTACTGAAGAAAACGAGCCGGAAGCAATAAGTGTTATATCCGATCTGAATGTTACCTATCCCGACAATAATACGGTTAACCTCACTGATAAAGCAACAAATGCGGTATCTAAAATAAAATTGAATGATTGGGGAAAGGTAACCGAGTATACAAAAAGCAATGGAGATACCGAAAAATTTGAATATGACAAACAGGGAAATATAATAAAGTATACGCACGCAAACGGAGACTTCGAAACAATGACTTTCGAAAACAGAAACGGTGCATTTAAAGACAGTTTCAAGCAACAATGGTTATCCCTGTTTACAGTATCACCTACCAAGGCAAATCCTCAACAGATTACAACTGTAACTACATACACCAAAGACGGACAACTTAAAGAAACAATAAATTATAAAAATCAATACAACATCACATACAACCTCTACCACTATTCTTATACAAGTGAAGGTGTAAAAACAAGCGTCAGTTTCTTCTACGAATAATAAATACAACAAAAGCGATTTCAAACCAAAAATGTAATCGCTTTTGATATGTCCTTAACACTTAGCTATTGAAGCTAAGTCCGCATCGCATACAATTAATTATGCCCGGAATGAGGCACAGGCACAACAACAGGTACAGGAGTCCTATTGGGAGTACCGGCAAACCATTCTACTAATTTATCATTCAGAAAACGAATTGTATAGCTATTTCCATACAAGTTGTCGGAGTATGCAATTGTCTCCAAGTCACCCTCGGGAACCGCAACAGCCTCAAGGTGTGTATAGCTCGTACCCAACACATTCACAACCTCTTGCTTGGTCATACCCAATCTGAGTTGTTTTACTTTCGAGTCTAAACTCCACACTCCACAAGAACATAGAGCAACCGTACAGAATAAAATAAACAGGAAGAATTTATTCAGTAGTATCCTTTTCATAGTATGTATTTTTATGATGTATCCTTGTTATTAAGACAAAAATACGAAGAAAAGGTTTAAATGTAAAAGTTTTAAAAATATAGTAAGAAAAATAACAAACAAGAATTTATCCTTCCAGTTTGTTTTGATTCTTATAAGATATAACAAACCCTCTTGGGATTATATTATTATGATTCTAACAATCCGGAAATTTCATTATTCGCCAATATCATGTTATCAAGAATTTTCTCCAAATTATTCTTCAATTCTCGCGAAAAACTATTCAATAATTGCAGATGAATTTCAACATGACAATCGTCATCGATACCCAGAATTGTTTTAATACCTTTATATTTCAAATTAATATTTGCTGCAATATTAAGCATCTCCCCTCTCTTGTCTTCGGGTAGTTCGTAGCTATGCAGGTTATAAAGGATCAGGCTGAACATTTCAGTCTCTAAAGGTATACAAACTACATTCTCGATATCGGCTCCAACAACATTATGAAGCGGACGAATACTAAATGTATTTCCGTTATAAATAAAAGTGATAAAGCGATCAACATGACACTCAGGAAATAAACCTCTCTCTTGTAAACAATTGTAGAATTCATTTTTAATGTCCATTTTTATTTTATTTACGCCTTTCTGTTCCCCTCGAAAGACAGGATAAATATATATGGAAGCGTGGGAATCAGCCGTACTATCACATTCAGAGGTATCGCCAAACACCCATCGCATAGATAGACAACTAACCCCACGCTCATATATAATTCATACTAAAAAACGTATAAACCAAATGAACGTGAGAGCCAATTGCTACTACCCCTATGCGATTAAAATTTGGCGATTTTCCGAATATGGGATAATACCTTAACACTTCTCGTTTAAAATCTATATAATCCCAATACAATCCGCTGACAGATTAGAATTAACACAAATTTAGACGAAATGCGCGACCCTTCAAAATATTTCAAATCAATAGTTTCGATAAAAAACGAATTTGTTAAATTATCATATCAATATTCACTAATGAACAAATAGTTGGCTATACGCTTCCTTATAATTCTTTATTTTGCTTGCAATTTCACACAAAAAGTCACATCTCCAAACAGAAGACATACCCCCCCTTATTTAAATACTGAATTTGATATATTGGAAGAATTTCTGTAGACAGAAACATTGACAACTTTATTCACACTTCAGTAGTAAGCGATCTGCTTTTTGTAAAATTCATGTACAATCTCAATACCCATAATCGTGGTTGTGTTAACGTTCTTACAATACCCTGCTAACTTTACACCTAAAAGCAGTATTTTTTTAGGACAAAAAAAGCAACTACATTTCTGTAATTGCTTTTCTGTTATCAGAGCGGAAGACGGGGCTCAAACCCGCGACCCTCAGCTTGGAAGGCTAATGCTCTATCAACTGAGCTACTTCCGCAATGTATAATTTGCATCTCAAAAAGTGGGCAGTGAAGGATTCGAACCTCCGAAGACGTAAGTCAGCTGAGTTACAGTCAGCCCCAGTTGGCCGCTTTGGTAACTGCCCTTTTTGCTTTGCGGATACAAAGGTAATACTTTTATTTATTCCTCCAAATTTCTGCGGTAAAAATCTATCATTTTTATCGCAGTTATTGCGCATTCATCCCCTTTGTTACCATGCTTGCCTCCGGCACGGTCTATAGCCTGCTGCATGTCGTCGGTAGTTAAAAGTCCGAATATGAATGGAATATCATAGCGAATATTCATATCTGCGATACCTTGAGTTACGCCACTGCATACATAGTCAAAATGTGGAGTATCTCCTCTTACTACGCATCCGATAACGATAACGGCATCCACCGGCTTATTTTCTGCCAGATGTTTTGCGCCAAAAACAAGCTCAAAACTTCCCGGAACAAAGTCGATCAGAATATTTTCTTCTTTCACCCCATGCTTCTTCAATGTGCTATACGCTCCGTCAAGCAAAGGCTTTGTTATATTCTCGTTCCATTCCGATACCACGATACCGACTGTCATTTCTGTTCCACTGGGCACTGTAGCCGGATCGTACGATGATAAATTATGGTATGCTGTTGCCATTTTTTATATATTTTGTTAGGCTGCAAAGATACCGATTGTAAACAAATATCCAAAACTCAAAAAAGCTTTATCCATCAAAAGCTTTATCTAAAAACTTTAAACAACTTCTTTAATTCTTAATTTTTATCAATTAGCGAAGTAGATTGCAAAGATTTAACTAATTTCGCACACTATATAATAAGGTATTACAAATCATTGCAATGAAAGTAAAAATCATAAATAAATCGCAACATCCCCTTCCCGAGTATGCCACCCCTTATTCAGCAGGAGTAGACCTCAGGGCTAATATAGAAAATCCGATCACACTAAAACCCCTCGAAAGAACGATGGTTCCTACAGGGCTCTATCTGGAGCTCCCACAGGGCTACGAAGCGCAAATACGCCCTCGCAGCGGATTGGCAGCTAAACACGGATTGACCGTACTTAACTCTCCGGGAACAATAGATGCCGACTATCGGGGCGAAATCCGCGTTATCTTAGTCAACTTATCCAACGACAACTTTGTTATAAACAATGGTGAACGAATTTGCCAGATGGTTATAGCCCAGCATGCGCAAGTAGTATGGGAAGAAGTGGACTCGATCAGTGAGACTGAGCGTGGCAACGGAGGATTTGGGCACACAGGAAAAAAATAAAAAAGAACTATATTCTTATATGAAAAGAACTATATACAGCGTCCTTCTCTTCTTATTTGTTGTCTCAGCATTCTCCGATCTATCGGCACAGAAGAAGACTGTCAAAAACAGTGTCGTATCTCAAGCTCAAAACCTGCCGATGGCTAAACTGTCGGAAGATGACAAGCGCAAGTTTGACTATTACTTTCACGAGGCTATGAATGCCAAAGCGACAAGTAAATTTGACTCGGCATTCGACCTTTTGGGATACTGCTTGGCTATCGACTCTACGAATGCCAATGTGTATTACGAATTGGGTAACTATTACAATTCGCTGGATAATAAAAATAAGGCGTTGGATTTTTACCGTAAGGCTACAAGCTACGACGGAAGCAACTTCTATTACAACATGGCCTATGCAAGCCTTTGCTTAGAGTTTAAGCAATATAGCGACGCTATAGAACAGTTCGAAAAGCTTCTTGTATCCAACCCCGACAACTCGGACTTATATGTATATCTGTCGGAAGCCTATCGCCAGGATGGAAACATACACAAGGCGATATCGACCCTCGACAAGCTGGAGCAAATAGTAGGACTGAACGAAAAGATCAGCCTGCATAAGTACCAACTGTATACAGCAATAAAACAAGAGAGCAAGGCTTTTGCAGAAATACAAAAGTATATAGACAAATATCCGTACGAAATAAAATATCAGATATTGCTTGCCAACTTATACTTACAAGCGGGGAAAAATAATGAGGCGTACATGGTCTACAGCAAAGCAAAATCCATCGACCCCGAAGATCCTTATCTGATATCGTCACTTGCTGAATATTACGAAAGAACAAACAACAAAGAGGCAGCCGAAGAAGAACTTCACACAGCCCTTATGAGCCGCAAGATGGAGATCGACACCAAGTTGGCTATTCTGGCTCAGTATGTAGGCACTTTGCAGCAAAACAGACAGGACACAAAGGTAGCCAATCAGCTGTTCGACTCGTTGATGGTACAACATCCGCAAGAGCCGAAGCTGAACCTTATGTATGGCAATCTCCTGATGATGCAAAACAAAAAAGAAGAAGCTCGATTCCAATATCAGGTATTTGCAGAAGCCAACCCTACCAATCCTGTAGGATGGGAACAACTGCTGAGCACAGCATTTCCAGACAGTCTGGACATGACAATCAGAGTTTGTAAGCAAGCCATATCATACAACCCCGAACAACCTCAGTTTTACTTCTACTTGGGTATTTCGGAGTATATGAAAGATGATTATAATACTGCGCTGGAAACACTGCAAAAAGGAGTGGTATATGTAGACGAAGAAAACGTATCTCTTCTATCCGACTTCTACGGGCAAATAGGTGACTTGTATTACCACCTCAACAAGCTCGACAGTGCATTCCTTACCTACGACAAAGCGATAGAGTATAACCCTAACAACATGGGTGTACTCAACAATTATAGCTATTTCCTTTCCGTAGCCAGAAAAAACTTGGACAAGGCAGAGAGAATGAGTAGCGTTACGGTAAAAGCAGAACCAACAAACCCTACCTATTTGGATACCTACGGATGGGTATTGTTTGAGCAAGGAGCTTACACGATGGCAAAAATATATATCGAAAACGCCATAAAGTATAGCGAAGAAAAAAAGACAGAAATCAGCAGTGAGGTACTGGAACATTACGGCGATGTATTATACAAAACCGGAGAGACCGAAAAAGCACTGGAATACTGGATAAAGGCAAAAGAGAAAGGTGACAGCAAATCGAAAACGCTGGACAAAAAAATTGAAACAAAAACTTACTTTGTCGAAAAATGAAACTATCCAACAGATATATACTTATAGCACTTGTCACTCTGGCAATACCCTTTGCAATCAGCAGTTGCGGATCGAAAAAAGCACTGACTACAGGGGGCACATTGGCCGAGAAGAACAACAATGAAGTGATTGCCGACGCCCTGAAATCGGAGCTCGATTATAAAACGCTGACCACAAAGGGCAGCATCGAGTTCAAATCGGGCAAATCGTCACAAAAAGTTCCTGCGGTATTTAAAATAATAAAAGACAGTATACTTCAGGCTTCGGTACGAATACCGTTTATAGGAGGAGAGGCTATGCGCATCAACTTCACGCCCGACAGTATAGTTATCATAGACCGCCTAAAAAAACAATACATGGCAGAACGCTACAAAGACTCGAAAGTAGTTGCAGGCTTCGACTTCAATTACTACAACCTTCAGGCACTGTTTACCAACAGGTTATTTATTCCCGGATATAAAGAGGTCGTAAATAAAGACTTCGGAAAGTTTAAAGTTACCTCAACAAACGATACGTACCTGATGCAAACAAAAGGTAAAAGCGATTTGTTGTATAACTTCGAGGTTGATGCATCCGACAGAATTATATCTACCCTTATCAGTCAGGAAAAAAAGAATGTTTCCATCCAATGGGATTACAGCAACTTTATCAAAGACAACAACCATGTATATCCGACAAATATGGAAGCAAAGGTTAGCTTTGCAAAAAAACAAGCCAACATCAATATTTCATACGACAATCTGGATATAGATAAAGACTTTAGTGTAGATACATCGATTCCTTCTAAATACAAAAAAGTTGGATTTTCGGATATTATAGGAGCTTACATAAAATTGAAATGAGAAAAACACTTCTCTTACTCACACTCGTCATTAGTATTTCTTCTTTTGCTCAAACAGCCAAAATAAAAGAACTGGAGCAGCAAAGGAAAGATGCCCTGCGTGAGATTTCAAACACAGACAAGCTACTGCGTGAAACAAAGAAAACAACAACAAACCTGCTAGACAGAATAAAGCTGATCTCGAACCAAATATTTTCGCGCCAAAAAGTATTAGGACTTCTCGAACAGGAGGTGAGCGGTATCTCTGCCGAAGAAATACAGATAGGGAAGGAAATTGTAATCCTCGAAGCCGAGCTGAAAGCAAAGCAAGCCAATTACGCCAAAGCCATCGATGCCATGCAGCGCAACAGGCAAGGAGAAAACAAATTGCTGTTTATCCTATCGGGCAAATCACTCACCGAGTCGTACCGAAGAATGCGTTATCTGAGAGAATACTCGGAGTGGAGAAGCCAGCAGGCTGACGAGATTAAAGAAAAGAGCGAAACGCTCAAAGAAAGAAAAGAAGCGTTGAAGAAAGTAAAGACCGAAAAGGTGACGCTAATCAATCTTCGCTCTTCGGAACAAGACAAGCTAAAGAAAGAAGAAACAAATTATCAGCAAGAGGTTAGCGAAGCACAAAGCAAACAGAAAGACCTCCAAAAAATACTGACTCAGAAGAGAAATCAAGCCGAAGCCCTCGACAGACAGATAGCGAAGCTCATCGCCGAAGAGGTAGCCCGTCAGGAACGTGAAGCAAAACGAATAGCCGAAGAAAAAGCGCGTGCAGAAGCAGCGAAAAATAATAATGCGACAACGAATAATAAGAGTAAGAATCGGACTAGATCGAGTGAAAGCAGAACAACAACACGCACTCCGGTTGCCACTTCTACTCCCGAAAATATAACATTATCGAACAACTTTGCGGCAAATAAGGGTAGACTTCCCTACCCTATATCTGGAAACGCAACCATTACCACACGTTTTGGTACACACCAGCACAGCAAATGGAATGTAACCACCTCGAGCGGAGGTATAGACATCCGATCTCAAGCGGGAGCCGATGCCAAATCCGTATTTAATGGTGAAGTAACTTACGTAGCCGCAATTCCGGGATACAACACCTGTATCATTGTCCGTCATGGAAACTATTACACTTTCTATGGCAATATACAGAGCATATATGTGAAACAAGGTGATACCGTAAAAACAGGTCAGTCGTTGGGTAAAGTATATACCGATCCCGACACGGGCTACTCTCAAATGCACTTCCAACTCTGGCAAGGTACAAACAAGATGAATCCTGAACCTTGGCTAAGATAATGGATATGGAGAGAGACAGTTTTATCGAATTACCAACCATCACAGACCATCGGGGCAAGCTTACCTTTGCCGAAATAGGGCAGCATATACCGTTCGATATCTCTTGTGTTTCGCTGATTACGCAAAAGCAAGACTTAGAAAAGAACGAACAGATATTGATTGCTTTGCAAGGCGTTGTAGAAATATCCGTTCACAATAAAAGATATACACTCGATAAACCTCACCAAGCATTTTATACTCAAGACAAAGGCGAGATAAAATGCATATCGGAAAATGCAATAGGTTTGATTATATCATCTGATAAGAAATCTATAACTTCAACTAAAAAGGCTTCTTCGTCAAAAAAATATGCAGTATCAGATTGTGCGCTTATCCCTCTGGAGGAGAATAAAAATATAGCAAACTATATCCCCTTTACCGTAAAGCGGGTTTTCTATATCTATGATATCCCCGCAGGAGAAAGAAGAGGGATGCATGCCCATAAGCTTTGTCACGAAATACTGATCGCCATAAAGGGCAATTTCGAAGTAGAGTTGAATGACGGGATAAATAAAAAAACAGTCACCCTTGATAGCTCTTCTTACGGGCTTCATATTCCTCCGGGTATATGGGCGGTAGAGACAGAGTATTCGCCGAATGCAAGATGTATGGCATTAGCATCCGACGAGTATGATCCTATGAATTACATTCATTCTTATTCAGATTTCATCAAATACCGTCAGGATGGAAATTAAAATATACACGCCCGACTTCAAGCTCGAATGGGATAATTTTGTTCGCAATTCGAAAAATGGCACATTTCTTTTATATCGGGATTTTATAGAATATCACGGCAACCGCTTTAAAGACTATTCTCTACTCTTCTTCGAAAAAGGGAAATTGATTGCCCTTCTGCCGGGACATCTCGAAAACAAAGTGTTTTATTCTCACAAGGGATTGACATACGGCGGTATGATAATGAGTAAGGATACAAAAGCAAAAAATATATTATCTGCATTTGAATACCTGACCGTCACATTTCGCAGGCAAGGGATAAAGAAGATTGTTTACAAAGCTATTCCTCATATCTATCATCAGCAACCCGCAGAAGAAGACCTGTATGCCCTCTTTCGCAACAAAGCGGAGCTTACAGAACGGAATATATCATCGTCGATACTTATCTCCGAAAAAATAAAATATTCTGAACTCCGAAAACGAGGAATAAAAAAAGCAGAAAAGAGTGATCTGAAAGTAAAGAAATCTGACAATTGGGAAGGTTTTTGGAAAATCTTGGAACATAATCTGCAAACACGATACAACAAACAGCCGGTGCATTCTTTGGAAGAAATTCTTTTATTGAAAAAGAAATTCCCGAAAAACATACATCTCTTTACCGTAAAAAATGCGGATAAGGATATAGTTGCAGGCTGCCTTATTTTCGAAACCAAAACAGTTGCACATATCCAATACATTGCAGCATCAGACGAGGGAAAGAAAAAGGGAGCTACAGATTTGCTGGTAGACCATATAATAAGTGAAGCATATCCCGACAAGAAATACTTCGACTATGGGGTTTCCACCGAAGACAACGGATTGTATCTCAACGAGGGGCTCATAGAGCAAAAAGAAGGCTTTGGAGCGAGAGCCACAGTATATGACATTTATACAATCAATTTATAAAAATCAAAATTATAATTAGCGATATAAATTAAGCTTCCTGTTATATCTGCAAATTCTTTATAATATAGAAAAGGAATATTTACATAGATGAATTTAAATTCTTTTATAAGAAAAAAGAACATCGATAGCATCTCCGGCGAGGGCGATTCTATCGGCTCGGGAATGAAAAGAGTACTCGGTGTGAGAGACCTGACGCTTTTCGGTATTGCTGCGATTGTAGGCGCAGGTATTTTCAGCACGATAGGGCGTGCAGCTTTTCATGGAGGACCGGCAGTGTCGCTCCTTTTTGTTTTTGTTGCCATAGCCTGTATCTTCACAGCGTTGTGTTATGCTCAGTTTGCATCTATGATATCAGTGAGTGGAAGTGCGTACACATACACCTATGTGTCGTTAGGCGAAATATTTGCATGGACAATAGGCTGGGCACTGATACTCGAATATGCTGTATCAAATATGGTGATAGCAATTTCGTGGTCTGAATATTTCACCACCCTGCTGCAAGGGTTTGGCATACAGTGGCCCGACTGGCTCGCCATAGGATACGCCACGGCGTACAAAGCCCATAATGCAGTACTGCATGGAGGTACAGACCTGCCTGCACACATACTAAAGGCTGCCCAAATATATCAGAATGCCCCCGAACTTTTCGGCTCAAAAATATTGATCAACCTGCCTGCGGGACTTGTAGTTACCGCACTTACTTTTCTTGTCTTCTTGGGGATAAAGGAATCTAAAACGCTCAATAATTTATTGGTATATCTCAAAATAGGAATAATACTTGCCGTAATCCTTATCGGAGCATTTTTTGTAAAACCCGAAAACTGGTCTCCTTTTGCACCAAATGGCATACAAGGGGTTCTCGGGGGTGTGGCTGCTGTCTTCTTTGCCTTCATCGGCTTCGATTCGATATCTACCACAGCCGAAGAAAGCAAAAATCCACAACGGGACATGCCGCGTGCAATGCTCTACTGCTTGGGGATATGTACCATATTGTATGTTGCAATAGCACTTGTACTCACGGGAATGGTAAACTATAAAAACTTGGGTGTAGACGACCCTTTAGCATACGTATTCCAATTGGTAAATATGGACTTTGTGGCAGGGGTAATATCTTTTACAGCGATAATTGCCATCACAAGCGCAATACTCGTCTTCCAGATCGGGCAACCCCGTATATGGATGACAATGAGCCGCGACGGATTGCTATGGCCTAAGTTCTCGAAAATTCATCCCAAATATAAGACTCCGTCCTTCTCCACTATTATTACAGGGATTGTAGTCTGTATACCTTCATTGTTTCTCGACATGCAATTTGTAGTCGATCTTACCAGCGTAGGTACATTCTTTGCATTTATCCTTGTGTGTTCGGGAGTACTGTTTCTCGATCATAAAGGAGAAAGTAAAAAGGCTAAATTTAAGGTTCCCTACATAAATGGGCAATATATCATTTTTATATTATTCATAGTTGGAGTATCTTTGTTTATTGGTAAAACCGATTATACAGAAGTTATTGTCAGCAAACCCTTACTGATAGTCTTTTGGGCTATATGGTTGGGATTGTCTGTTGCGGCATTCAGGTATAAGTTTTCGTTGCTACCCGTATTGGGAATCCTTACCAATTTATATCTGATGACAGAGTTGGGATGGTCTAACTGGGTAATGTTCCTTATATGGCTTGCAATCGGATTGATCATATATTTTGGATATGGATACAAAAAAAGTAAATTAGCATTGCAAAGACGAGAGGTAGGCAACCCGAAAAATTTAGTATAACATTATCATTATCAACGAATAGTAGTTGCCACACATACAAAAAATAACAAATAGGTCTGCGACCCTAAATATAACAGAATGAAAGAGAAAGAAATGATTTTCGGCATACGTGCTATAATAGAAGCCATAGAAGCCGGAAAAGAAATAGATAAAGTAATTGTAAAACGTGAACTTCAAGGAGACCTTTCGAAAGAATTGTTTGCTTTGCTAAAATCACGAGACATTGCGGTGCAACGTGTACCCAACGAACGCCTCGACCGTTTTACACGCAAAAACCACCAGGGGGTAATTGCCTTCCTTTCGGCTATCACATACGAGCATATCGAAGATATTATTCCTTTCTTGTACGAGCAGGGGAAAGACCCCTTCATTCTAGTACTGGATGGAATCACCGATGTGCGCAACTTCGGAGCCATTGCACGTACGTGTGAAGTAGCGGGTGTAGATGCAATCGTTATACCGGCAAAGGGTAGTGTAACCGTAAATGCCGATGCCATAAAAACATCAGCAGGAGCATTGCTCAAAATCCCTGTATGCAAGGAGCAAAGCCTTACCAATGCAATTCAATTCCTGAAAAATAGCGGAATAAAAGTAGTTGCAGCCACCGAGCGTGGTGCTGATGACTATACATCTGTAGACTACTCAGGCCCTATAGCTTTTGTGATGGGTGCAGAAGACACGGGAGTATCGAACGACAATTTGCGAATAGCAGACAATCTTGTAAAAATACCTCAATTCGGCACAATAGGCTCACTCAATGTATCTGTTGCAGCCGGAGTACTGATTTATGAAGTGATACGTCAGAAGGGCATAAAATAATTTTCATCATTCAAACTCAGCATACAATGAAAAAAATAATTTCAACGAATAATGCACCTGCGGCAATAGGGCCATACAGCCAGGCTATAGAAGTAAATGGGATGGTATTTCTTTCCGGACAACTTCCTATCGATCCGGCAACGGGTGATTTTCCCGAAGGCGGCGCTAAGGAACAAACCGAACAATGTTTCAAAAACATTAAAGCGATCCTTACCGAAGCAGGTCTTACAACCGACAATATTGTAAAAACTACCGTATTGCTAAACGACATAGCTCACTTTGGGGCAATGAACGAGGTGTATGCTACACAGTTTTCGGGAACATTCCCCGCACGTTCGGCTTTTGCTGTCAAAGACCTGCCAAAAGGAGCATTGGTGGAGATAGAAGTAATCGCAGCCAAATAATATTTTATAAAAAAATCTTTACAGTAAAATAACCTCGTAATAATTGCGTTTCTCTGTTGTAGAAACTCAAAAGAATGACTGTTGACGAAAAATATATGTATCGTTGCCTGCAACTGGCTCTCAATGGAAAAGGATTTGTAAGTCCCAATCCGATGGTGGGTGCTGTAGTAGTTCACAACGATAAGATAATAGGAGAAGGCTTCCACCGTGAGTATGGCAAAGCCCATGCCGAAGTGAACGCCATCGCCAGCGTGAAAGACAAATCATTGCTCAAAGAGTCTACCATCTATGTATCACTCGAACCATGTGCACATCAAGGAAAAACACCTCCATGTGCACAACTGATTATCGACAACCAGATTCCGCATGTAGTAATCGCATGTCTCGACCCCTACCCTGCTGTTTCGGGACGAGGAATAAAGATGCTGCAAGATGCCGGTATAAAGGTTGATGTAGGAATATTGGAGCGGGAAGCATGGGAGCTAAACAAAGAGTTCTTTACCATACAAACAAAAGGCAGACCATATATATACCTCAAGTGGGCACAGACTCAGGATGGTTTTATAGACAAAGCCAGAGGCGAGAAAGACATTCCTCAGCCAACGCCGATATCGAATGAGTTTTCGAAAATGCTTGTACATAAGAAAAGAGCAGTTGTTCCTGCAATTATGATAGGTACAAATACGGCAATAAAAGACAATCCGTCGCTTACGACACGACATTGGTATGGAAAAAACCCCGTACGTGTCATACTCGACAGGCAAGGACGCATACCGCTCGATTATACGATTTTTGATGGAAAAGTAGAAACGCTTGTATTCACCGAAAAGGAGTCTTTTCCGAAGCTGGAGAAAGTTACTTTCATCCAAATTCCATTCGACGAAAACCTGTTGGAGAATATATTCACGACACTCAAAAAGCGGAAAATCATTTCGGTACTCGTTGAGGGAGGACAAGAATTGCTTCAAAGTATTATAGATAAACGATTGTGGGATGAAGCCTTCATAGAAATTTCGGGCATTACATTCAACAATGGAGTACGAGCTCCCATCATTGCGGGGCATATCTTAAATGAAATAAATTGGGGGGCTTCTAAACACATTCATATACGTTTAGCCTAACCATAAAATTATATAAATATTAGATTTGTTGACGCATAAGCCGAAATTCTTTCTATTTTTGCACATTGATATTGAATAAAACTGATTAAAATAATGAAGTTGAAGAAATTTTCTTACCTACTACTTTTCGTAACTTTTTCACTCATTGCATTAAGTTCTTGTAATGATAATAATACGACTACTACAACTGAAGGCGGTTCTGCCGATGCTCAGATTTATTCGTTCAAGTTGTCAGCCATAGCGGTATCTTCTATCGACTCTGTCAACTATCCTATAATGGCAAGCACCAAATTTTCAATCGATCAGAGTCGAAATCTCATTTACAACATAGACTCATTGCCATACAAAACAAAAATAAAGAAATTTGCCACAACGCTCACATATTCGTCTTACGGTATCGGTAAGCTTCAGCTTGTATATCCCGATTCTATTGCAGAATGGAACGGTACAGATTCTATCAACTATGCATTAAATCCTAAAATCAAGGTATATGCGGCAAATGGCCTTGACAGCAGAGAATATACAATCGATATACGAATACACAAGATAGACCCTGATACAATTATATGGCACAAGGTAGCCACACTACCAGATGCAGTTGGAATACAACAAAAAACAGTATTGAAAGATAACGATTTCTATACATTTACTATTGCAGACGGTAATCTAGCTGTATATAAAGCATCAAAAGGAGCTCTTGCATGGTCTAAAAATCCAATAACAACAGGGCCTTCGGCTGCAAATATTGTAATAGAAAGTATAACACTATTCAACAATACGTTCTATGTTGTAGACAAGAACAATCAATCATACAGTTCTAACGACGGTATCAATTGGACAGCCAAGAATAACGAAGTAAAAGCTATTTATGGCGTATTACCGGGAGCCACTGCAGCAAAAGATTCACTCTTAGTAGCTACGGAACAAGGCGGTAAATACTACTTCGCTAAAACAGCAGACATGCAAACGTTAGTTGTTGTGAAGAACTTAAGCAGCAATCCATTCTCGAACGAAATAAGCCAAAGCTTTCCGGTTTCAGATTTCTCTCCGGTTACTTTTATCAACAGGGCAAATCTGAGCAGCAATGTGCTAACCATCACAGGAGGTAGAGGGTTCAACAATCAGCAATCGAACCTCACATGGTCTTTACGTGCGGGAGATGACAATCTTCTGGAACTAGGTTCAAATCAAGTTAACTTACTATTCGGTGCGAATGACGGTATCAGTTGTTTCTCATACGACACCTACTTGTTTGCGCTAACCGGAAATATACTATATAAAAGTGACAGCATGGGCGTTAAATGGATTTTAGCTCCATCCAAAGAAAGTTTAAGTACAAGTATACCTAAAGCCTCGGGGCAATCGGTAATAGTAGATAGTGAGAACTATATTTGGATATTCGGCGGAATACCAAAAACAGGATCTACACCAGTCAAAGAGATTTGGAGAGGTCGCTTAAATCGTCTTAATCCGTAAGTTCCCCCAGATTAAAAACTGGCAGTCGATATACTTATTGTCTTACTTTTGCGTTAGATAAAGATAGATATTGAATAATAAATTTATAATGAGAAAAGAGATACTTTTAATTTTTATACTTATTTCAGCCTCTCTCTTCTCGTCTATCACACTCAACGCACAAGACGACTACAAATATGAGATTGGCGGAATGGCAGGCACATCCTTCTATATGGGAGATGCCAATAAGACAAAATTATATCAGAACCCGGGATTATCGGCCGGCGTTATTTTCAGATATAATAAAGACTTAAGATGGTCTGTAAAAAACAACTTTGTAATAGGCAAAGTATCGGGCGACACCAAAAACATGGGAAATAAATTTCCGCATGATCAGCAAGCATCCTTCAGCAGGATGTTTTACGAATTAGGAAGCCAGATTGAGTTCAATTTATTTAATTATAGTGATAAGTTCAGTTACCTTGGCACCAAACGGATAACACCATACGTGTTTACAGGTGTAGGAATAACTTTTGCTTCGGGAGAGAAGAAATTCTTAGATGCAAATATACCTATAGGCATCGGGCTGAAATACAAAATGAAAGATCGCTTGAATATAGGATTTGAATTCTCTTTCAGGAAATTATTCAGCGACTCATTTGACGTGACCGAGAAAAACAGTAAATTTGACCTCGATAGCCCTTATGGGATAAAAGGTAGCATATTCAAGAACAACGATTGGTATTCCCTTACAATGTTTACTATAACATGGGATTTCGGACGTAGAGTGTGTCCTTGCTTAAATTCTGATTAATTTAAAATAAAATATAAATGTCATATTTTGACCAAATAGATAAAACTAGAATACCCAAACATGTAGCCATAATCATGGATGGCAACGGGCGTTGGGCGAAAAGTCAAAATCTGGATCGCTCTTTTGGGCACAAAGAAGGCATTGTTGCTGTACGCAGAACAATTGAGGCAGCGGCCAAAGCCGAGATAGCCTATATAACCCTTTACACATTCTCTACCGAAAACTGGAAGAGACCCGAAGAAGAGGTTAAGGCACTGATGGCATTGATGATACAGGCTGTAGCCAACGAAACCCCTGATCTGATAAAAAACAATATACGGGTAAAGGTGATAGGTGATATAGACCGTTTGCCCGCGGACACACAGAAAGCGCTGGATTTCTGCTTGAATGAAACATCGGTATGTACAGGCACCACAGTTGTGCTGGCTCTGAGTTATTCTTCGAAGTGGGAATTGACAAAGGCCATGAAGACAATAGCGAGTGATGTGAAAGCCGGAAAAATAAAATTGGAAGACATCGAAGAATCTCTAATTCCAGAGTATTTGTCTACGAAAGGAATTCCCGATCCTGATATATTAGTAAGAACCGGAGGCGAGCTGCGCATTAGCAATTTCCTTCTTTGGCAAATAGCCTATTCCGAACTTTATTTCACAGATGAGCTTTGGCCCGACTTTAACGAAGAATCGTTATTCAAGGCCGTTGTAGACTTCCAAAACCGGGAACGCCGTTTTGGTAAAACCAGTGAACAGGTATCAACAAAACCATAAGTTCACAAAACAAGAGTAGCATTAATACTAATAAAAATATTATTCGATAATAATTCTTAGACCAAATATGTTAAATAAAGGTTTATTCTTTCTGACTGTTATTCTATGCCTTGTATCCACAGGAATACAAGCACAAGGGGTAGACAGCACCGAAATCAAAAATGTGAATAAGGCTCTTGAAGCAAATGTTCAGGATTTACCGCTAATTACATACAACTCCAGTAAGAAGTATGAAATTGCCGACCTTAAACTCACCGGTTTAGTGAATCCGATGTATGAAGATTACACATTGTTTGGTTTTGCACAGCTACAAGTCGGAGATATAATAGAGGTACCCGGCCCTGAAGTAACAAATGCAGTTCGCCGCTTTTGGAGACAAGGATTATTCTCGGATGTAAAAATTGCCGCTACAAAAATAGAAGGTAATAAAATATGGCTCGAAATCAACCTGAAAGAAAGGCCTCGTATTTCTGATATCGTGTATACAGGAATGAAGAAGTCGGAACGTCAGGATATCGCCGCTAAGGTTGGGATGGTGAAAAATCTGCAAATCACCCCATACCAAATGGACAGAGCCAAAACAATCATAAAAAAATACTTTGACGAAAAAGGATTCAACAAAGCAGAGATATCTCTGACTGAGACACCTGATTTGTCGAAAGAAAATCATGTTATTCTTAACATAGATGTAGTTAAGAAAAACAAGACCAAAGTGAACAGAATCACCATAGAAGGGAATGAAGAGGTAGCAACCAGAACGCTGGAAAAAGCGATGAAAAAGACCAGACATAAAAGCAATTTTAAGTCTTGGCTTGCCAACTTCCTCCGTTCTACAAAATATGTACCTGAAAGCTTTGAAGAAGACAAGAACAACTTGATAGCCAAATATAACGAATTGGGTTACCGTGATGCTACAATCCTTTGGGATACTGTATATACGGCTGATGCAGAAGGCAAACCTGACAAGGTAAACATCGACATAAAAGTTGATGAAGGTAAACAATACTTCATTAAAGACATCAAATGGGTAGGTAATACCGTGTATCAGACATGGCAATTGCAAACACAGTTGAATATGAAACCAGGTGATGTTTACAATCAGAAGAAACTAACCGAACGTCTTTCGGTAGACGAAGGAGCTGTGATGAATGTATTCTATCAAAATCATGGTTACTTATTCTCTAATGCCGACCCTGTAGAGGTGAACATAGAGAATGACTCTATTGACTTGGAGATACGTATTACAGAAGGTCCTGTAGCTAAAATCCGTAAAGTAACAATATCGGGTAACGATAGAGTATATGAAGATATCGTACGCCGCGAATTAAGAATAAAACCGGGAGCTCTATACAGTCGTGATGACATTATCCGTTCGATACGAGAAATAGCTCAAATGGGACACTTCGACCCTGAGCAATTAAATAATCCGAAAATAGAACCAGATCAAGATTCAGGAACAGTTGATGTAGGCTTACCTTTGGTATCTAAAGCAAACGACCAGGTAGAGTTTTCTGCGGGATGGGGACAAACGGGTATTATCGGTAAATTAAGTTTGAAGTTTACAAACTTCTCTTTGAAAAACTTATTCAACCCGGGTACATACAAAGGAATTATTCCTCAAGGTGAAGGACAAACATTGACTCTTAGCGCTCAAACAAATGCTAAGTATTATCAATCATATTCCGTTTCATTCTTCGATCCTTGGTTTGGAGGAAAACGCCCTAACTCCTTATCTGTAGGTGCTTACTATTCTCGTCAAACAGATATAAACAGCCGCTACATAAACAACAGTTATGGTTATTCTGCTCTAAGCAGCTATTATGGTGGCTATGGTAGTAGCTATGGTAGTGGTTATGGAGATTACAGCTTTGCAGCCGACCCGAACAAATCGATAACAATGATCGGACTATCGGTAGGCTACGGAAAACGTTTGACATGGCCTGATGACTATTTTACATTCCAAACAGAGTTGTCTTATCAAAGATATAGCATGAAAGATTGGGCATACTTCATCGTTAAAGATGGTATTGCAAACAACCTAAGCTTGAATCTTACATTGAGCAGAAGATCTACCGACAATCCTATATACACACGTCGCGGAACAGACCTATCTCTTAGCTTACAGGTAACACCTCCATTCTCGTTGTGGGATGGCAAAGACTATGCGTCGATGAAGAAAATCGATGGTTATTATGAGCCAAGCGAAAAATTCACATGGATAGAATATCACAAATGGAAATTTAAAGCAAGAACATATACATCATTATCAGATGTGGTGAAAACTCCTGTATTGATGACTCGTGCCGAATATGGATTTGTGGGTTATTTCAACAAAAATAAGAAATCTCCATTCGAAACATTCTATATGGGGGGTGATGGTATGTCGGGATATTCGAGCACATACGCAACAGAAACAATCGGACTTCGTGGATATGAAAACGGATCGTTGGGCACACAGGCCAGTGCATATTCTCGTCTGGCTCTTGAGTTAAGATATCCGCTTATCCTCGAACCATCGTCTACGATCTATCTACTTGGTTTTGTTGAAGCAGGTAACGCTTGGAGCGATCTAAATAAATTCAATCCATTCGATCTTAAACGTTCAGCAGGATTTGGAGCACGTATCATGCTACCGATGATTGGACTAATGGGTATAGACTGGGCATACGGATTCGACCCGATCAATGGATCTCGTGATAACAGCGGAAGCCAATTCCACTTTATCATTGGACAAGAGTTCTAAAAAGCCTTTTAACATTATTTATAAGCAAGTTACTAAACTAAAAGATTAACTGTGCGTCTAATAGATATAATACATTAAATTTGACAGTTATGAAAAGATTATTATTACTATTTGCTCTATTTATCGGAATTGCAGCCGGAAGCTATGCTCAGAAGTTTGCGTTGATAGATATGGAATATATATTAAAAAATATAAGCACGTACGAAACTGCTCAGGAGCAACTAAACGTAATGTCTAAAAAATGGCAGGGAGAAGTTGACAAGGTGCAGCAGGAAGTAAAAAACATGTACAAGTCGTACCAGTCTGACCTTGTTTTTCTATCGGGAGAGCAAAAGACTAAAAGAGAAAACGAAATTGTAGAAAAAGAAAAGAGTTTACAAGAATTGAATCGTAAATATTTCGGACCCGAAGGCGAACTTTTCAAGAAAAGAGAAGCCCTTGTAAAACCCATACAGGACGACATTTACAACGCAATAAAAGAGATATCGGAAGCCAAAGGATATCAGCTAGTGATGGACAGATCATCAGCTGAAAGTGTTATTTTTGCTTCCCCCCGAATAGATATAAGTAATGAAGTTTTAGCAAAGCTCGGATATTCAAAATAATTATTTATATTTGTCACCTAAATAAAGAATAACTAATCAAATAGACTTATACACTATGTTAAAAAAACTATTTTTATTGCTGCTGATTGTTGCTCCGGTTTCAATATTTGCACAAGATAAATTGGCATTTATAAATGCAGAAGAGGTGTTCTCTAAAATGCCGGAACTAAAAGAAGTTGAATCTAAACTTGCAACAAAAAGCGAAACGATAAGAAAAAATCTGACAGCTTTAGAAAAAGAGTACAACGATAAAGTTGAGGCTTTCAAGGGAGACACAACCGGACTTACCGAATCAATCGTACTTGACAGACAAAAACAGTTGGAAGATCTGCAAAACAGATATCAAACATTCTTGCAAACAAGCCAACAAGAATACGAAAAAGAACAACAAGCATTGATCACTCCATTGCAAGATAAATTGAGAAAAGCGATCAAAGATGTTGGCGACGAAAATGGCTATACTTATATCTTTAATTTTGCGGCAACTCTTTATACAAGCCCTACAACTGCTGTAGATGCTTCACCTAAAGTAAAAGCTAAATTAGGCATTACTAACTAATCTTCGTTAGTTATAAATCATACAAAAAAGCTCTGATAAAATTATCAGAGCTTTTTTATTGTGACTTTACTTTATATTTTCACACTACACATCATACATTTCCCTATCTCTATATTCCTTAGGTGTACAACCATACTTTTGAGCAAACTGCCTGAAGAAGGTGGCTCTGTTAGAGAATCCCGATTTATAGATTATCTCATCTATCGTCATTTTGGTATTTAACAGTAAATTTCGGGCTATGTACAAACGGCTCTCCCTTATCATATCTGCCGGGCTATCGCTTTCTACTTCACTCAACCTGCGATATAAATGACGTGGGCTCATATTCAGTTCTGCGGCAATAAACTGAGCCGAGAGTTTGTTATTCATTATATTCTTTTCGATGATATTGTAGATATCCTGAATAAACTTTGTATTCTCCTTATGAGTCATCTTACCTTCGGATAGGTCGAATGCACTCAACGGTGAACTGAAATAGTCCTTCAGTGTTTCTTTGCGCGAAATAAGATGTTTTACAGATGTGCGCAAATAGTCTGCATTAAAAGGCTTGGCAAGGTACATCTCTGCGCCCGACGATAATCCCTCTATTTGTTCCTCAATTGTATGTTTTGCCGAAACCAATATCATCGGAATGTGTGCTGTCTTTTTATCCGATTTTATTTCCTTCGTAAGAGAGATTCCATCCCTGCCGGGCATCATAACATCACAAATGATAATATTGGGATGTATCTGTGTCAGCATCTCATCCACGAGCAATGGCTTATCTATAGGAATTACATTATACTCATCGGCAAATATCTCACTGATAAACCATAAAATTTCTACATCATCATCAATAATAAAAATTGTTGGCTTCAACTTATCAAAGGCATATTTCGGGAGCTCCATCATTGGCTCATAATCTTTTCTTATCGTGATTTCGGGTAAAGCCTGATTCTTATCAATCAATACATCGGAGACTTCCTTTTGCGGTAGTTTCACAATAAAGTCGGTACGCTCATCAAGTATGCTGTTTACTTCAATTGTACCATCCAGCAACTTGACCATACTATAAGAGATGGCCAATCCCAAACCATTGCGGGAGAATTCTCTCTTCCCTTCTTGATTCTCAAAATCGTCGAGGATACTATATCGGTCAAAAATCCTTGTTATATTTTCTGCTTTAATCCCTTTCCCTGTGTTGGATATAATCATCAACAGCTCATCGTTCTCCTGATATACTTCAACCTGTATAAATCCATTGATAGCCGTATATTTGAATGCATTCGACACCAGATTAGACAAGATCGTATATATAAATCCACGGTCTGAATTCCAAACCAAAGAGTCTTCAATATCCTTGCTGAATTGTATGTTTTTCGACTCGGCCAAGTCGTTGAACGAGTCGCTTATATCATGCGCTATATCTGTGATAGAAAGCGGTTCTATCTGAGGAGATTTATTCCCTGTTTCGATCCGCCTAAACTCGATAAGTTCTTGAATCAGGTCATTCAGACGCTCGGCATTCCGTTGTATAAGCTGTGTGTATTTCCTCACAAAACTATCGGAACCGGCATGCGACAAGATACGGTTACAAGGCCCATATATTAACGTCAGCGGAGTACAAAATTCATGGGCGATATTGGTAAAGAAACGTAGCTTAGACTCGTGTACTTCCTCCTGATGACGTTGCTTTATTTTCATCATCGCCTTATATTTTTTCTTCTTGTCTTTTATAATAGCTGCTCGTATAAGCAAATATATAACAGATATCACCATTGTTGCATACAACACATACGCCAATGGCGAAAGATACCACGGAGGTGTTATCTTTATTGTTATCGAATATACGGGACTTTCCTTTCCGGTAAGGCGGTTCATATATTTTATAAACAATGTATATTCCCCGGGCGATAAACTTGTAAACGAAATATTATTGGACGTTCCATTATCAATCCACTGCTTACTCAGGTCATCTAGTTTGTAATAATATGTGTAATTATTCCCGTTTACGTAGTCGAGTGCAGTAAAAGATATAGAGAAGAAGTTCTGATTGTAATTAAGTTCAAGCGTCTCATTTTCTCCATTCGATTGTAAAAAGTCGAATATGTTTTTCTCCTGACCGAAAATCATCAGATTGTCAAACTGAATGCGAGGAAAATACTCAGGCTGAGCCATACCCGTCTCCGAGATAGCCACAAAGCCATTAATACCACCAAAGAATAAGATATCGGATTCCTCATCCTTGAAATAAGCACCATCGCTATACTCTATAATCTGCAAGCCATTGAGATTTGAATATGTTTGAAAATTATCTTGTTCTATATTAAATTTGATAATTCCTCTATTGGTACTCAGCCAAAGATTATTTCTCTCATCGGCCAATATACCATGAATCGTATTATTCGGAAAGCCGTTTCTTTCATTAAATATCTTGTCACTTCTACCCGAAACGTGCTTAACCAAACCAAAACTAGTACCAAACCAAAATGCATTGTTCGAATCCTTAATAATAGAGAATATATCATTCAACGTTTGATTTATCCCCTTATCGGGCACAAGCGTATCCAGTTTATGTTGATTTGTATTTAAGCTATATGCACCATATCCTCGGTTTCCGAACCATAATATGGAATCGTTTTCCTGATAGATTGTAAAAAAATAATTCTGAGAGTCCCTGCCGTCTCTTATCGTAACACGGCTTGCATTTTTGAATACAGGAGCATTTTGAGTGCCTGCGACTGACACTTTTACAATGCCCGTACCCACTGTCGCCAGCCATAGCGTAGAGTCGTTAAGTTCACAGATAGAATGTATATATTTTACGGGGTCTCCGTTCGCTATCAGCGGCACTCGCTTTATCGATCTGTCGCTGTACGAATAGTAGCTCAGTCCTTCTTCGCAACCAATCCACAGTATATTTTTCTTACTCTTCGCAAAGGCATATACAGAATTATCGGTCAGTGCAGTATTTCCTGTATTGCTATATTCGAGTGAAAATTTAGAAGGAGCCTGATTGAAATCATAATTCTTTATTTTCACAATCCCATCCCCCTTTGTACCTATCCACAATGTTTTTTCTTTATCCAAAAACAAAGCTCTTACGGGCTTTTCTATATTCGCTGTAAATGTATTGAACACCGCAGACCTGATCGAGTACATATCATTTGAATACATATACACCCCTTGTCCATCGGTACCTATCCAAACCAAGTCCTGATAGCGGTCGTTTATTAAACAAAAAATACCCGATTTGATTCCTATATCTTCAGGCTGGTAATTATCCAGCTTATCGGATACATATTTCAATCTCAACAACCCATTGGTCTTGAATCCGATAAAATAATCGTTGTGATGTTTTATTACCGAAGATATCTCACCATTCTTCTGTATAATCTCTTTAAGATTCCTGACATAGTATTTTTTCTTATCGGCGAAATGATATTCATACAAGGTGTAGGTATTGTCTATAAAGTACACGACATCCAAAACGCCCCTTTCGTAGAAGCAATACAAGAGATTTTCATTATGATAAAACAGCTTTTCTTTTTCCAGCTTTATATCCCCTTCCCTACTCTCTTTTATAAGGTATGCCGGATTCGACTGATCTTTTGTAAACACCTGAAGCTTGTTATCGGAAGTGATCACAAAATTCAGAATATCATTATATTTTAATCCTCTTAATATTATCTTCTCAAAGGTTTTGGTCTCCTTTTTATAATAATAGATACAATCATCCTCTTTTATAATAAAGATATGATTGTTCTTATCTTTTTGTATCAAATAGCGCCCTTTGAACTGATTGAAAGAATCAATCTTTTTAGTGCGTTTATCCAACCTGTTGAGTCCATAGTTTGTGTACACCCAAAGGATACCATCCTCTGTTTCCAATACATTTTCGATAAGATTACCCGACAAGTTGTTCTTCTCATCCGTTGGCTTGTATACCCGAATGCTAAGACCGTTAAACATATTGAGCCCATCACAAGAGCCAAACCACAAGAAGCCGTCTTTATCCTGACAAATAGAGAGTATCGCACTGTTTGACAATCCATCATGGTTGGATATCTGGCGGAGATTATATGCATTTATATTCTGACACAATATAAGACCGATCAGAAAAAATGAAGCGTTTAATACGATTTTTTTCATGGATGTATTTTGTCCTAATTCTGATATAAGATTATGACAAAGATAAATATCTTACAGATAGTAAACGAGAAACAAATCCGCATTAACAGAAGTCACATATATAGATTTGAGACAATGTAGTATATATTTAAGACATGCCCACAGAATTGCTTTTGTACTATTGTTGCAGGTTTTAAGAAGAAGATATATTTGCTTTCGGAAAAGATGACTAATACCACTAACCTCTAAAACCTGTAAAAATGAAAAATATAACCTAAAGAGTGATCAACCTAATCCGAATCTAATTTAATCAAAATGCTCAGAATGTCTATTTCAAATTTAGACCTAAAGCGAATTAATCAAAAACAATCTTTTATTTAAATCTAACTATGGTATGATTAAGAGAAAGTACAAAAAAAACTTTGTCAGTTTAGTCTTGTCCCTGTTATTCATCGGGACACCATGCATCTTAAATGCCCAGACTGGCAATATTAATGAGCATCAACAATCACCTTCTGCAAAAAACACAGTAAAAGGAACTGTGAAAGATGAAACAGGAGAGCCTCTTGTTGGTGTTAGTGTAGTAATAAAAGGGACAACAAATGGAACAATGACCGACCTGGATGGTAATTTTTCTATTTCGTGTAACAAAAATGATGTATTACAAATATCCTATGTCGGATTTTTGACACAAGATATTACAGTAGGAAACAACTCCAACTTTCAGATAAAACTGAAGGAAGACCAAAAGGTTCTGGATGAAGTTATTGTGATCGGTTACGGTACTACTACCCGCAAAAGTGCAGTGGGAGCCGTTGATCAGGTAAAGGCAAAAACGATAGAAGAACGTCCGGTGGCCAATGTTACTCAAGCCTTGCAAGGAGCTTCACCTAGTTTGACAATCCAACAACGCAGCATGGACCCGAATGACAACAGCCTGAATATCAACATTCGAGGGCTATCTACCATGAATAACAATTCTCCTTTGATCGTTATCGATGGATTAGTAACCGATAACGCCAGTCTGAACAAACTAAGCCCCGGCGATATTGATAATGTTTCGGTACTGAAAGATGCGGGAACAGCTGCCATCTATGGATCACGCTCAGCGAATGGGGTCATACTGGTTACAACCAAGAGCGGAAAGAAAAATCAACGCCCTACCGTTCGTCTCGGAATGCAGCTTGGGACACAAGACCCTACCATTCTGTACAGACCCGTAGAAGGATACCAAAATGCGATATTGAAGAACCTGTCATTGACAAATGTAGGGCAAAGCGCAATGTATTCACCTGCAGAAGTACGTGACCTATACGATCACCGAAGCGAAGAGTACTGGAACTTTGACAAGATTATACAATCGGCAATGCAACAGTCGTACAATATGAGCGTTTCGGGTGGTAACGAGAATACAACTTACCTATTCTCCGGAGCGTACTTTGATCAGAAGAGTAACTTTGTTGGACCTAACTACGGTAAACAACGTTACAATCTGCGTTCAAATCTTTCGACAGAAGTAGGACGCTTCAAGCTTTCTTCAATCTTATCATATACCCGCGACGACGGAAAAAAATCGGTTGATGGAAATGCAATTATCAACTCATCGCGTATACCTTCATACTACTGGACTAAAATGCAAGCCGACAATGGAAAATATCTTGTAAACAGCTTGCTTACAGACCAGAACCCGTTGGCGGGATTAAAAGAATCGGGATACGAGAAAGGAAATACCGACTACATTAATGCAAACATTAATCTTGAAGTAAAAATCATTGACGGATTGAAATTGCGTGGAGTTGTGGGAGCTGATATATACGCTTATCATCGTTTCATTAGAAGAAAAGAGGTGGATTTGTATAACAACGAGAATAATACAATCCCCGACATGAAAATGAACGCTAAGAGGAATACAGAAGATTACAATGAGAATAAACGATTGATGAACTATCAGCTTTTGGCGGATTATCAAAAGACATTCAACAATTCTCACAATCTATCCCTGTTATTCGGAGCAACTAACGAGTCATATACATTCAAAAACAATGAAGTAAAATTCATTAATACAGATCCTATTTTAGGTGTTCCGACAGAAACTCCTGAATCTGGAAGTTCTTCACTACAAAATCGAAGAAAAGAAAGTATTACTTCAATACTCGGACGTGCTTCTTACAATTATTTGGAGAGATATTACGCTGAATTCAGTTTTCGTGAAGACGGTTCTTCAAAGTTTGCGAAAGCCAATCGTTGGGGCTTCTTCCCTTCTTTATCTTTGGGATGGAGAATATCCGACGAATCATTTATGGGCTTCTATAAAGACAAACTGGGAGATCTTAAAATTCGTGGATCATACGGTATCTTAGGAAACCAGAATATCGATCCATATCAAACACTTGTTACCTACAGTTTATACTCAAACACATACGCGTTTGACAATGACGTTGTAGGTGGAGCAGGATATAAATTTGGTAATGAGAACCTGAAATGGGAAAAATCAAAAACATTCAACATCGGAGCAGACTTCTCATTCTTAAGAGGAGCTTTATCCGGAACATTCGATTATTTCCACAAAACAACATCAGATATCTTGTTAGCTCCGCAAGTACCTACTGTATTCGGAACATCTCTTAGCTCCGAAAATATTGGAGAAATGAAAAATCACGGTTGGGAACTTACACTAAACTATCGCCTGAAAACAGGAGAATTCTCTCATGATTTTTCAGGAAATATAGGAGATTCTCAAAATAAAGTTACAAAACTTGTAGGAGGTAGAGAAATTTCGAAGGTTGACGAATACTTCATCATGAAAGAAGTAGGATTACCGTTCCGTTCATACTACGGATATAAAACCGACGGCTACTTTAAAACAATGGAAGAAATCCAAACATCAGCCTTACCGGCAGGTATCTCATCTTCAGACCTTCGCCCGGGCGATGTAAAATATGTAGACCGCAACAACGACGGAGTGATTGATGAAAAAGACCGTTTTGTTTTAGGAAATGGATTCCCTCGTTACACATTCGGATTCACTTACAACCTGGAGTGGAAAGGCTTTGACTTTGGTTTCTTCATCCAAGGTGTTGGAAAACGTGATATGATGGTACGTGGCGAGTTGGTAGAACCATTCCACTCCAACTATTCGTATGCTATCTACAAGCATCAGCTAGACTTCTGGTCTCCAACAAATACCGATGCCAGATATCCTCGTTTGGCAGGAATAGGATCAGTTTCAAACTCGAACAACTATGGCATGGGGTCGGAAATCAATCGATTTGACGGAAAATATCTAAGACTGAAAAATATACAGCTAGGATATACAATTCCTAAAAGCCTGACAAATAAACTAATGCTTCAAAGAGTTCGTGCATACGTTAATGCTCAGAATCTGTTTACATTAAGTAAAAACTCTTGGATAGATCCCGAATCTACCGAATTTGATTCAAACATGGGAGGAAGTGCCAACAGTGCACGTAACTATCCTACCCTCAAGTATTTTGGTTTTGGATTAGACATTGAATTCTAACAAAAGAAACGATACAAAAATGAAAAAAAGACATATAATAAAATATCTGTTCTTATTGTCAATGGGAGCGTTTATATTCACAGGATGTAACAACCTCGACCAAATGCCTTACGACAAGCATACAGATGAAACATACTGGCAATCAGTTGAAAATTCAGAACTATTGGTCAATATGGCATACAACCAAATGTATGGTGCCGGGAAAATGTGGACAGACGAAGCCTTGAGTGACAATGTTATTCAGGCCAGAGATGACAATGACCCTCGCAAAATTCGTAACGGCTTGGCAACACCTTCTCTCGGGCTATTTGCCAGCGAATGGAAATGGGCTTATGAGGGAATAAAAACATGTCATAAATACTTAGAAAATGTAGACCGTGTACCAGGCATGGAAGAAAACCTTAAAGCAACAAGAAAAGCAGAGATTCGCTTCATTAGGGCATTTCTATTCTTCCGCTTGGCTTATTTCTACGGTGACGTTCCTTTCTTCACAGAAGATATTACGCTGGCTCAGGCAAAGACCATATCACGCACACAAAAGTCTGTTGTTTTGCAATTTGTGCATGACGAGCTCGATGAAATCATTGACATATTGCCTTCAAAAGGTGCAATAACCAACAAAGGACGTATAACGAATGCTGCAGCTGTTGCTTTTCAGGCACGAGCTTATCTGTATGAAAACAATTGGCCAATGGTCGAAAAATATACCGATATGCTTATCAACCAGCAAGGCAAGTATGGCATTTATGAACTGTTTGGCGATTACGAAAGCTTGTTTCAATCTCAAAACAAGTACAACAACGAGGTTATTCTCGACTATGGCTATGCAACTACAAACCGCACATGGACTGAGATGTATGCACGCGTGCCAATGACTCTGGGTGCTTTCTTAAACTCGTGTGCGCCGATACAAGCACTTGTAGATGACTACTGGACAATCAATGGCTATACAATCAGCAAAGACCCTGCTTATAATCCAAATTCTCCATATACCAACAGAGATCCCCGCCTGACAGCAAGTGTTGTTTACGATGGATTCAAATGGGTAGATGAGAATGGAAACGTATCAACGATACGTACTGCCTACGGAACAGGAACCAAAGACTCTTGGGAAAGTGTGAGCTCTAACAAATCGGTAACAGGTTATTATACTCGTAAGTATTTTGATCCGCAATCAAGAAAGACATTAAAAGACTATGCACAAGAGAACAATATTATCATGTTCCGTTATGCCGACGTTTTATTAATGTACGCAGAAGCAATGCTTGAGCAAAACAAGATGAACCAATCGGTATGGGATGCTACCATTAAGAAAATACGCTCAAGAGCAGGATTCACAGCAGCGAGTGCTCTCAATTATCCATCAACATTGTCTACAGACGAAATGCGTGAATTAATTCACCGCGAACGCCGCATAGAACTTGTATTCGAAGGATTGCGCTACTACGACATCGTTAGATGGAAAGAAGGAACAAAATATCTGAATGGAGTGGTGAACGGAGCTAAATTCGCCAATAACAATTCTTCGTATATAACATTGGATTCAAGAAAGTTCAATGAAGGAAAAGACTATCTATGGTCGGTTCCTATCGAAGAAATAGTTAAGAACCCGAACCTAAAACCAAACAATCCCGGTTACTCCGAATAAATAACCTAAAGATTAATTAAATAGAAAAAACATACTATTATGAAAAAGATATTTTACAACATATTCGTATTGCTTTCATTTGTTATGCTAATGACTGCCTGCGGAACAGACGATATGGAATTTAAAAACGCAGATGTTACCGAAGTCAAAAAGCTATATGAGCCGGCTACCGAAAAAGCAATAAACCTTACATCAAGCGGTTCTCTTTATTTCTCTTGGGAACCTGCCATTGCCCAAGACGGCGGCGCACCTTTGTACGAAGTATATTTTGACAAAGATGGAGGAGATTTTTCGAGTCCACTTTTCGTACTTTCATCAGATCTTAACGGATATTCCAGCGGAGCAGATATCTCTCACAAAATATTAAACAAAGTAGCAGCATTAGCAGGAGCCGAACCAGGTGAAACAATAACCTTGGCTTGGACTGTAGCTTCATCGAGAGGTATTAACCAGAAAATAAGCAAAGTGAGCAATAAGATTACAGTTACAAGAATCGAAGGACTGGAAGATCCGGGACAGGTTTTCATCACAGGAGAAGGTTCTGAGGCAGGAAGCGACTTGGGCAATGCTTTGCCAATGCACCGTTTGGGAGAAGGTGAATACGAAGTGTATGTTAAACTTGTTGCAGGTGGCACATACAAATTTGTAGACTCCAAATCGGGAAGTCCTGCTGAATATTATATTGCAGACGGTAAGTTAAAAGAAGGTACTGAAGGTACAGCCAATACATTGAATGGTGTATATCGCATCAAAATTGATTTCGGATCGGCTTCAGCTTCTACCCCTGTGGAAATTACAGAAGTAGGATTCTGGTTCTGCCCAACAAATAGTGTTGAATGGAAACTGTCTTACCAAGGAAAAGGTGTTTGGAAAGG
This sequence comes from Dysgonomonas mossii, assembly GCF_004569505.1. Taxonomy (NCBI): domain Bacteria; kingdom Pseudomonadati; phylum Bacteroidota; class Bacteroidia; order Bacteroidales; family Dysgonomonadaceae; genus Dysgonomonas; species Dysgonomonas mossii. Next base: position 163,379 of record NZ_SPPK01000002.1, on the reverse strand, counting down.
AGCAGGTCCTGTTACATTCAAACAAGAATCGTGGGGTAGAGACCAACGTTACAAATTCAGGGTATCACTCAAAGATACGAAAGGAACAGAATCTTTAGAAGACTGGGGCCCGGCTAATGCAAACGAAGATGGTACACCTTCGGGAACAGCCAGCTATTACAACTTGGCTATATACACTTCTATATCTCAATGGGATCACAAATGGAAATTTGCAAGCGACTTTGACGGAAAAACCGTTAATCTTACTGTAAAAATGACAGGAGATACTTATACACATGAGGTTTCTCTCTGATAAATAAAATCTGATATTAATCGGGAAGATTGACCCGAAACAAAACCGTAGGGTCAATCTCCTTAGATATAAAGAATATGAAGCTTATGAAAAATATATATTTCGGATTTATAGCATTTGTTTTGCTAGCCCTATCATCTTGCAGCGATCCCAAGGATGAGTATTCGTACGGAACTTTGATAGAATACGATTGGAATGCCGCAGCCGATAGCGCATCGAATGCTTTGATAAATAAATTCTGGAACGAAACAGGCAACTATTTCAACTACGGAAATGACGACAAGGAACTTACATTCCACTATTGGCCTAATGCTCATGCTATGGATGTAGTGATAGATGCTTATCTGCGCACAAACGATAGCAAATACAGTGCTTATTTCGATAAATGGTTTGCAGGCGTTAAGATAAAAAACGGAAATACTTATGAGAATGCCTATGTTGACGATATGGAGTGGAATGCATTGACTATGATTCGCCTATACAATATCACAAAAGATCAAAAATACTTAGATGCTGCTCAGCAGTTGTGGGGCTGGATCAAAGATGCCTGGTCTGAAGATGTAGGCGGTGGTATCAGATGGTGTACCGGATCGTGGGTAGAATTTACAAAGAATGCCTGTTCAAATGCTCCCGCAGCTATCATAGGAGCACGTCTGTATCAAATAACTCAGAACGAAGAAGACCTCGAATGGGCGAAGAAAATATACGACTGGCAAAAACAAACGCTGGTAGTATCTTCGACCGGTGAGGTGAAAGACAATATCATTGTAGAATCGGGAGAAGTAAAAGGCTCGGCTCTTACATACAACGAAGGTACATACGTGGGAGCAGGAGTAGAATTATATAATATCACCAAAGATGTAGTATATTTGAATGATGCAAAAAGAGCAGCCAATTATACCATCTCTACCCTTACAAACTCAAGCAGCAATGTATTGAGAGACGAAGGAACAGGAGACAATGGTCTGTTTAAAGGAATATTCATCCGCTACTTCCTCGAGCTTATTAAAGTGAACGATTTGGATGAGGCATACCGTCATAAATTTGTCACTTTCTTAAACAACAATGCCTATGTACTTTGGACTACCGGTGTATACAAAAAAGGAGAATATGAAGACAACCTTCTGTTTGGTTCTTCGTGGGATTCTTCTCCGGTAAGCTTTACCCAACTTACATCACAAGCCAGTGGTTGTATGCTGATAGAGGCAAAAGCTGCATACGAGAATTTGAAAAAGTAAAAGATAATGAAACTTACGTACATTTTTTTATTTGCAATTAGTGTTGCCACAATAGGCTGTAGCCCAAAAGATAAAGGCAATACGAGTTCTAACCTACAGAGAGCCCGGCTAACGCTGGACTCTCTGTATCAAAATTATTCGGCACCCGATACCAAGTTGCTGCGTGAAAACTATCCTTTCGATGACAAGTATACGGCTACGTATCTGGCATCGCAAGAGCAAGCGAATATTCCAAACCAATATTCGTATCTATGGCCTTACTCAGGAACATTCTCTGCTGTAAACGCCTTGTTTGAAACAACCAAGGATAAGAAATATCAAGAAATCCTTGATTCGAAAGTGCTGCCCGGATTGGAAGAATATTTCGACCAGAAAAGGAATCCGTCGGCTTATGCATCATATATAAACACGGCACCTCAGTCCGACCGGTTCTATGACGACAATGTATGGTTGGGTATTGACTTTACTGATACTTACATGCTAACTAAAGAAGACAAATATCTGCAAAAAGCTAAAATGATATGGGAATTCGTAGCCAGTGGTATCGATGATAATCTGGGTGGCGGAATCTATTGGTGCGAACAAAAAAGAGAATCAAAAAACACATGTTCGAATGCACCCGGAGCAGTTTTTGCGCTCAAATTATTTGAAGCTACCAAAGACAGCACTTACTTTCAACAAGGTAAAAGCCTGTATGAATGGACAAAAAAACACCTGCAAGACCCTTCCGACTATTTGTACTTTGACAACATAAGGCTGGACGGAAAAATAGGTGAAGCTAAGTTTCCATACAATAGCGGGCAAATGCTACAATCTGCATCTTTGTTGTATAAGCTCACAAAAGACAAGGCTTATCTTACCGATGCCCAGAACATTGCAAAATCTGCATATAATTATTTCTTTACAGATTTTACGACTTCTGACGGGCAACAATTCAAGTTGTTGAAGAAAAGTGATGTATGGTTTATTGCTGTTATGCTGAGGGGATTTGTTGAATTATATCATTTGGATAATGACAAAACATATATAGATGCTTTCCAAAAAAATATGGATTATGCATGGAACAACATGCGTGAAGGCAACGGACTGTTCAATACAGACTGGAGCGGAAAGCAAAAAGATGAGAAAAAGTGGTTGCTTACACAAGCCGCAATGGTAGAAATGTATGGCAAGCTTGCATCTATCAATAAATGAAAAAATCAACATAAAGAAGATATGAAAAGAAAGAAAAACATTGGATTATGCGCCGTAGCGGCTGCAACATTATTAATGGGAGGAAAAGCCGTGGCTCATGACATGACTATCCGAAAGGATAATACCGTGGTAAGCTATAACGTTCCTACCGACTTTAAAAGCAACCGCCCACCCGTTGATCAAAGATTATTCAAATCGAAGGCTGTAGAAAGTGAGATAGTACGGATTAAGAAAATGATTAAAAATCCGAAACTGGCATGGATGTTCGAAAACTGTTTTCCAAACACGCTGGACACTACTGTCCGCTATCGCAAGACCAACGGCAAAGACGACACGGTTGTATATACAGGGGATATACACGCCATGTGGCTTCGCGACTCAGGCGCTCAGGTGTGGCCTTATGTGCAATTGGCAAACAGTGATCCCGAACTGAAGGCAATGCTTGCCGGAGTTATTCGCCGACAATTTAAATGTATCATTATCGACCCATATGCCAATGCTTTTCTTGATCCGCACGACCCGAATCCCGATCACCAATGGATGAGCGACATGACGGACATGAAGCTGGAATTACACGAACGCAAATGGGAGATCGATTCGCTTTGCTACCCGATACGCCTGGCATACCATTACTGGAAAACAACAGGAGATGCAAGCATTTTTGATGAAGAATGGCTGCAAGCGATCCAACTGGTATTACAAACGTTCCACGAACAACAACGTAAAAATGGTAATGGCCCGTACAAATTCCAACGCAAAACAGAGCGTCAACTCGATACCATGAATAACGACGGATGGGGCAACCCTGTCAATCCTGTAGGACTTATTGCATCGGCTTTCCGCCCGTCGGACGACGCCACAACTTTTCAGTTTTTAGTTCCATCTAACTTTTTTGCTGTTACTTCGTTAAGAAAAGCAGCCGAAATATTGGCAACAGTAAACAAGAAACCCGAATTAGCAGAAAAATGTAGAAATTTGGCACAGGAAGTTGAGACAGCCTTAAAAAAATATGCTATCTTTAACCATCCTAAATACGGTCAGATCTATGCTTTCGAGGTAGACGGATTTGGAAACCAGTACTTTATGGATGATGCCAATGTGCCCAGTTTATTGGCAATGCCCTATTTAGGAGATGTGGATGCTAATGACCCTATCTATCAGAACACACGAAAATATGTGTGGAGTAAAGATAATCCATATTTCTTCAAAGGAACAGCAGGGGAAGGTATTGGTGGTCCCCATATCGGATATGATATGATATGGCCTATGAGTATCATGATGAAAGCATTCACTAGCCGTGACGAAAAAGAAATTCAGACATGTATAAAAATGCTTATGGATACCGATGCCGGAACAGGATTTATGCACGAATCGTTCAATAAAGACAACCCTGAGAAGTTTACCCGCGCATGGTTTGCATGGCAAAATACACTTTTTGGTGAATTGATCTTAAAGCAGGTAAACGAAGGCAGAATTGATATGTTAAACGCAATAAAATAAAACCTTTAATGAAAAAGAATCTAAAGCTCCTGATTGCAGTTTCCTTTATTTTAGCCTTTTTGGCAAGTGCTTGTGGCAGTTTTTCAAAAAGTACAAAGATCGTAAAAACTCAATGCGAGTATTTAGATTCCCCTATAGGTATCGATGCCGAACATCCGCGCTTCACATGGGTGTTCGGTAGTGATACCGAAAATTTCAGGCAAGAAGCTTACCAGATACAGATAGCCAGCAGCGAAGAACTACTTGCTTCGGGCAAAGCGGATATATGGACTTCCAACAAAATAGAAAGCACAACACCCCGTACCATATACAACGGAGGTACAAAACTATCTTCACATACCCGTTACTATTGGACTGTAAAAGTATGGGACAAGAAAGGAAAAACCCACACATCTCCTATCAGCTATTTCGAAATGGCTAAAATGTCGAAAGCGGATTGGCAGGCAAAATGGATCACAGATTCGCACGACAAAGAGTTTGAACCGGCTCCATTATTCAGAAAAGAATTTAAGACTGCAAAGAAATTAATTTCAGCCCGTGTCTATGTCAGCGGCACAGGATATTACGAGATGTTTATAAACGGAAAAAGAGTGGGTGAAAACTTTCTTGATCCGGGTTACACACATTTCGACAAACGTATATTATATGTTACACACGATGTAACATCACTTATCACCGAAGGAGACAACGCCATTGCGGCAGTTCTCGGAAACGGTTTTTACAACTGCCAGAGCAAAGCCGTATGGGACTTCGAAAGAGCCCGCTGGCGTGAACGCCCTAGTTTGTTGAGCGAACTAAGGCTTGTATACGATGACGGTTCTACCGATATTATATCCACAGACGAAACGTGGAAAACCAACACAGGACCTTACACATATAACAACATATACAGTGGCGACAGGTACGATGCCCGCCTCGAAGAAACAGGATGGAACACTGCCGGATTTGACGACTCTAAGTGGAACAAAGTACAACCGTCAAAAGAACCGGCTCCGATACTGGCAGCTCAGCAAATGCCGGGGATCCGTGCCGTAAAAGAGATCAAGCCAAAATCGGTAAAATCATTCGGAGATAAGATATACCTTTTCGATCTGGGAGAAAACATTGCAGGGGTTTGCCGTTTCTCGGTAAAAGGAGAAGCAGGGACGACATTCAAACTACGCCACGGAGAACTCCTAAAAGCAGACGGGCGACTCGAGCAAGGCAACATCAATGTTTATTATCACCCTGAGAAAAAAGGAGAAGTATTTCAAGAAGATGTTTTCATCCTGAAAGGAACAGGAAAAGAAGAAGAATTCACACCTCAGTTCAGCTATCATGGCTTCCAGTATATAGAAGTGGAGAGTGATCGCCCTGTAACACTTACAGTGGATAACCTTACAGGATTGTTCCTACATACAGATATACCACAGGTGGGTAATTTTAGCAGTTCAAACAATCTGTTGAACAAGATATGGACAGCAACAAACCAAAGCTATCAAGGAAACTTGCACAGCATCCCTACCGATTGCCCTCAGCGTGAGAAGAACGGATGGACAGCAGATGCACATGTTGCCATCGACCTGGCATTGCTCAACTTTGATGGAATCACCTTATACGAGAAATGGATGAACGACTTCATCGACAACCAACGGGAAGACGGTGTGATTGCAGGCATCATTCCATCTTCTGGATGGGGATTCGGCGACTGGCCCGGACCTGTTTGGGATGCTGCAATGTTTATTATCCCCAATGCGCTGTACGACTACTATGGCGAGACCCGAAGCATAGAACACCTCTACCCTACTATGGTAAAATATCTGGATTATCTGAAAACAAAAGAAGTAGACGGAGGATACCTGAATTTTGGATTGGGAGATTGGGTATTTTACAAAGCTCAAACACCGAATGATTATACATCAACGCTCTACTATTACCACGACTATGTATTGATGGCACGCTTTGCCAGACTCTTAGGGAAAGACGCCACTCCATATCAGCAAAAAGCAGAGCACTTGAAAAAACTGATAAACAACAAGTTCTTCAATACCGAAACAGGTATTTATGCCAATGGTACTCAAACAGCTCAGGCAGTAGCCCTGTATATGGGAATAGTTCCCGAAGGAAAAGAACAGCTCGTTGCCGACAATTTGCATAAAACTGTTTCGGAAAATAATTACTTTCTCGACTTTGGACTGTTGGGCAGCAAAACCGTTCCTGCTATGCTTACCAAATATGGATATGTAGAAGATGCATACAAAATGGCAACCAAGACCGAAGCTCCGTCGTGGGGTTACTGGGTAGAAACACAGGGATACAGCACCCTTGCCGAAACATGGACACTTAGTCCTGAGTTTCGCGATGCATCTATCAACCACGTATTTATGGGGGATATCAGTGCATGGATGTACAACACATTGGCGGGGATCAATCTCGACAAAGACCAACCCGGATTTCAGAACGTAATCATCAAACCTCATTTTGTAAAAGATCTGCAATGGGTTAAAGGCGAATATAATTCTGTGAGAGGTTTGATAAAATCGGAGTGGAAGAGAGAAGGAGATAAGATAAATCTTTCGGTAACCATTCCTGCCGGATCTACTGCAACAATATATGCAGACAAAGAATACACAGTAGGTTCTGGCGTTCACCAATATGTAATAAAAGAAAACAAATAAGATATAAGCAGGAGATAAATTCCCGTTCGAATCCCTTATTGGGACAAATAAAACAAACTAAAGATTAATCGATAATAAACATGAAACACAACCTATTGTTATTACTATTTCTGAGCATTGCATTCAGTATAAGCGCTCAGAAAAAAGCTGAATTACAATCACCTAACGGAGAGATAAAAGTATCCCTTAGTATTTCAGATAAGATATATTACACAATATCTTATAACAATGATGTGCTATTAGAAAAGAATCATTTGAGTTTGAACCTGGGAAATGAAACGCTTGGACTCAATCCCAAACTATCGGGGCAAAAAGCAAACAAAGTAAACGAGGTTCTTACTCCTGTTGTTCCTTTAAAATACTCATCTGTAAAAAATCAATACAATTCGCTCCTGCTTACATTCAAAGGAGATTATTCAGTCGAATTCAGAGCTTTTGACGATGGTATTGCTTATCGTTTCATAACCAATAAAAAAGGAGATGTAGAAGTTTTAGGAGAAGATTTTGCAATCAATTTTCCTGCAAATTATTTACTTCATTTACAGCAGCCCGGTGGATTTAAAACTGCTTACGAAGAACCCTATACACACGTTGAGAGCAATGAGTGGAAAGCAACAGACCGCATGTCTGTATTACCGGTATTGATCGATACAAAGAAAAAATACAAGATACTGATATCTGAATCAGATCTATCGGATTACCCTTGCATGTTCCTTAAAGGGAATGGAGTAAACGGAGTACAATCTACATTTACAAAAGCCCCGCTCGAATTTGGAGAAGATGGCGACCGTAGCTTGAAGATAGTAAAGGAAGCCGATTATATAGCCAAAACAACAGGCAAAAGAAATTTTCCGTGGCGCTACTTCGTCATTACAAAAGATGATAAGCAGCTTATAGAAAACACAATGACATACAGACTGGCTACCAAGAGTCAACTGCAAGACGTATCGTGGATCAAGCCGGGACAAGTTAGTTGGGAATGGTGGAACGAAGCCTCGCCTTATGGCCCGGATGTGAATTTCGTAGCCGGATTCAATCTCGACACCTATAAATATTACATCGATTTTGCGTCCAAATACGGTATCGAATATATTATTATGGACGAAGGTTGGGCAAAAAGCACCCGCGATCCTTATACTCCTAATCCAAAAGTAGATGTACATGAACTTATCCGCTACGGAAAAGAAAAGAATGTAGGCATCATACTATGGCTAACATGGTTAGTGGTAGAAAACAACCCCGATATATTCAAAACATTCAGCGAATGGGGTGTTAAAGGTGTTAAGATCGACTTTATGGATAGAAGCGACCAATGGATGGTGAACTACTACGAACGAATAGCCAAAGAAGCCGCAAAACACAATATTCTGGTTGATTATCATGGTTCGTTCAAGCCTGCGGGAATCGAATACAAGTATCCGAATATCCTTTCGTACGAAGGAGTAAGAGGCATGGAACAAATGGAAGGCTGTACCCCTGAAAACAGTGTCTATTTTCCATTCATGCGCAATGCGGTAGGCCCTATGGATTACACGCCGGGAGCAATGATCAGTATGCAACCCGAAAGATACTGTGGTCATCGCCCGAACTCGGCAAGCATTGGAACCAGAGCTTACCAGTTGGCACTGTTCGTTATTTTCGAAAGCGGATTGCAAATGTTGGCAGACAACCCTACCTTGTATTACAGAAATGAAGATTGCACCAAATTTATCACCGATGTGCCTGTTACATGGGACGAAACTCGTGCACTGGAAGCCAAAGCGGGAGAATATGCGCTTGTAGCAAAACGCAAAGGCAATAAGTGGTATATAGGCGGTATGACAAATAACACAGAAAGACAACTTGAAATAAGCCTTGATTTCCTCAACGCCGGAACATCATATAAGATGACTTCGTTCGAAGACGGAATCAATGCCGGACGTCAAGCTATGGACTATCGCAGAAAAGAATCACACGTAAAATCGGGTGATAAAATACAAATAAAGATGGCTAGAAACGGAGGTTTTGCCGCCGTAATAGAATAGTGAGTTATTTAGGTAACTCTTTGTAAATAAAGAGCGATATTGGTTATTTAAGGAGCTGTCTGAAAAGGATAGCTCCATGCTTAAACGATCAAAAAGGCTGTCCCTGTTAGAAGAGACAGCCTTTTTAATATCATTGAATGAGGCGATTACTTTTGTATTTCCCTCAACTTGATCTTCGTTAATACCTGTTTGGTATTCAATGGAAAATCGGCATCCATCATCCATGCATAAAAACTTGGTTCTCTTTTCAGTACTTCTGCCACGGGCTTTCCTTTATGTTTGCCAAAGTTGAACACCTCTATACCATTTTCATCTCTGATAATGCGCCCCGCAAGGTCTACATTGTTGTTGAAGAAAGAGAATTCCGCAGCCAGCTTTTCCATATCGTTTTCCAGATCAGGATATTTGTCTAACTGTGCTTTCAATACTTCGTAAGTAGCAAGTGTGTCTGCCTCAGCCGAGTGAGCATTATCCAAATTCTTATCGCAATAAAACTTATATGCGGCTTCGAGAGTACGCTGTTCTTTCTTATGGAAAATGATCTGCACATCTATCATTTTACGTTTTGAGAAGTCGATATCCACATCAGCACGAAGAAATTCTTCCGCAAGGAGGGGAATATCGAAACGGCTGGAGTTGAACCCTGCCAAATCACAACCTTCCATCTGATCGGCCAAAGATCTGGCAATCTGCTTGAACGTCGGGCAGTCTTTCACATCTTCGTCGGATATACCATGTATAGCAGTTGCTCCTGCCGGAATTGGCATTTCCGGGTTGATACGTCTGGTCTTCATCTCTTCTTTCCCATTGGGATATACCTTCAGGTAGGATAGTTCTACAATACGGTCTTTCACCGTATCTGTTCCGGTAGTTTCCAAGTCAAAGAATATGAGCGGATTCCTCAGATTTAGTTCCATAAGCTTTTTATTAAAAAACTTTATCATCCCTCTCTTTTACAGAAGAATGATAAAGTTGTCATATATCTATTTTAGTTATCTATTACTTTCCTTAGTCGTTGAGCATCATTGGCATAAGCAGCATCAACAAGTCTTCATTCTCTTCATTTTCGGCAGGAATAATAAGTCCTGCACGTGAAGGGTCTGACAGTTCGAGTGAGATATCAGACGATGGGATATTGTTCAGAATATCAATAAGGAAACTTGATTTGAAACCTATGCTCATCGGTGTTCCTGTATAGTCACATGGAATAGTTTCTTCGGCAGCTGTAGAGAAATCTATATCCTGAGCCGAAACAATAATATTCTTGTCAGAAAGTTGCAATCTGATGAGGTTACTTGCCTGATTAGAGAACACCGAAACACGTTTCAATGCATTGAGGAATGACAAACGATCGAGAATTACTTTGTTCGGGTTATTTTGTGGAATTACCGAATTATAATTTGGATAACGGCCTTCTATAAAACGGCAAGTCATCGTATAGCTCGACATTTTTATATAGGCATTGTTCTCATCGAATTTGATTTCTACTGTTTCAGATTCTTTTGGCAGAATAGCACGAAGTAAGTTTGCCGGCTTCTTTGGAAGAATAAACGAAGCGCGTTCTGCTCCCTTTGCCGACAATGTTTTGCAACGTACCAACTTGTGTCCGTCAGATGCCACGAAAGTAAGATCTTCAGTGCTGATATCGAAGTAAACTCCGTTCATCACCGGACGAAGCTCATCGTCTGCACTGGCAAATAGTGTGCGGTTGATACCCGAAAATAAAACCTGAGGCTCGATAGTCAGGCTAACGGCTGTTTCCTTCAACTGTTTAGGTTGAGGATAGTCTTCACCGTTTTGTCCGATAAAGTTATACTTACCGTTATGAAAGAAAATAAATGTCTCCAGATTGTCGCTATTGATCTCAAATGTAAGCGGTTGGTCAGGCAATTCCTTCAATGGATCCAACAGATTCTTTGCATTCACTGCGAACTTTCCATTACCGTCAGCCTCGTTCACTTCAAGAGAAGTAACCAAACGTGTTTCAGAGTCTGCTGCTGTAAGAGAGAGGGTAGAACCTTCGAGCTCGAGCAAGAAACAATCTAAAATAGGTAATGTATTCTTTGAATTGATCACCTTGCTTATTGCCTGCAAGTGACTTAATAATGCTGTACTGGAAACAACAAATCTCATATTTTCAGTATGTTTAAAGTTTTATTTTCTAATAATATTAATAGAGCAAATATAGTTATTTTTTATTACTTCTGTCACCTTTATTTTGTTATAATCACCATAAAAATGAACTTATAAAACTACCGGCCTATTTTCCTTCCTTTATCAAAAGGTGACAAAAGTGACAGGTATTTTATATATTTTCTACTGTCACTTTTTCTTTTGTTGGGTATAACTAAGTCTTTAATGAAAATAGTTGTCGTATTTTTTTCATCGTCTTAGGGGATTTGCAATCCCCATTATTTACTTATCATTCCCCTTAGGATTGCAAATCCAAAGGGACGAGTGGAACGATTGTAAACATTTTATACTTTAATCTACATTAAGATAATTTACTTTCTATTTATTAATAGGATCACACTCCCAGCTTTTCTTTCAAGCCCTCAGCTATTGCATCCAAGAAATCTTCTGTATTCAGATAATCACCTCTGTGCATAGTATCACCATATACTAGCAAAGCAAGGTCTTTTGTCATCTTCCCTTTCTCTACCGTTTCTATACAGACCTCTTCCAGCTTTCTGGTAAAATCAACGAGCGCCCAATTTTCATCTAGTTTTCCTCTGTGAGACAATCCTCTTGTCCATGCAAAGATTGAGGCTATAGGGTTGGTTGATGTTTCTTTCCCCTGTTGATGTTGGCGATAGTGACGTGTCACCGTTCCGTGAGCAGCCTCAGCCTCCATCGTCTTGCCGTCAGGGGTAAGCAATACGGAAGTCATTAAGCCTAACGAGCCAAAGCCCTGCGCTACGGTATCGGACTGAACATCTCCGTCGTAATTCTTACATGCCCAAACAAAACCGCCATTCCACTTCAAGGCAGCAGCAACCATATCATCTATCAGACGATGTTCGTAGGTAATGCCTGCTTTTTGGTATGCTTCCTTATAGTCTTTTTCATATACTTCCTGAAAAATATCTTTGAAGCGTCCGTCGTAAGCTTTCAATATGGTATTCTTTGTAGAAAGGTACAATGGATATTTCTTTTGTAACGCGAGTTTGAAACACGAATGAGCAAATCCATAGATAGACTCATCGGTGTTGTACATTGCCAAGGCTACGCCACCCCCATTATAATCGTACACAGTATGGGTTTGAGGCTCTCCCCCCTCGGGTGTGTAAGTAATGGTAAGCTTCCCTTTTCCTTTTGTAACAAAGTCAGTCGCTTTATACTGATCGGCATGCGCATGACGTCCTATAATGATTGGCTTGTCCCATGTATTCACCAAACGAGGAATATTGCTCATAATAATAGGTTCACGAAATACTGTTCCGCCCAGTATATTACGGATTGTTCCGTTCGGAGATTTCCACATTTTTTTCAATCCGAACTCCTCTACACGGGCCTCATCCGGAGTGATTGTAGCGCACTTGATAGCTACATTATATTTCTTAGTTGCCTCAGCACTGTCTATCGTCACCTGATCGTTTGTCGCATCACGGTTTTCTATACCCAGGTCAAAATATTTGAGATCTACATCCACATACGGGAGTATCAACTTATCTTTTATATATTTCCATATAATACGGGTCATTTCGTCCCCATCCATCTCCACAACGGGATTCGTCACTTTTATCTTTTGCATATTGATATTTATTTAAGTGATATTATTATTTATTTTGCTTGTATATCTTTCAGCCACATTTGCAGCAAGGTGAGCATCTGTGTATGATATTTAAAATTCTCTCTCATTCCCCAACCATGTCCTCCTTCGGGAAATATGTACATTGTGGCCGCAATATTATTCATTTTCAGAGCATCGTAATAGCCGATGCTATTGGCCGGTTGCACACTATCGTCATCGTCGCTAAGCAACAATATTGCAGGAGGCGTGTTTACATTCACTTGCTTCTCATTCGAAAAAGTATAAGTATCCGCTTGTGAAGCATTCTCTCCCAACAGATTATATTTAGATCCGCCATGTGTGGCTACCTGCATCGTAATAACAGGATAAAAAAGAATGGAAAAGTCGGGGCGTGTACTTACTCCCGATGTGGCAAAATGGGTAGAAGCCGTTGCTGCAAGATGTCCTCCGGCCGAGAAACCCGCAATACCGATTTTATCTGATTTTATTCCCAATTCAGCAGCATGCGATCTTACGTAGCGCATAGCTTGCCATGCATCATCTAACGGAATTTCTTTATGCTTGTTCGGCATACGATACTTGAGTATAATACCTGCAATACCCTGTTTGTTGAGCCATTGTGCAAATTGTACCCCTTCGTGATCGAAAGCCAGCCCTGCATATCCTCCTCCGGGGCAGATAACGACTGCAGCGCCTGTCTTATTCGCACCATCAGGCAAGTAGACATGAAGCTCGGGAACAGAAACATTGGTAAGCCACCCGCTACCTTTGTCATACTTCTCAGGTTCGGTGATACCGTTAACTGTTGGCGGATTCCCTTCCCATAATTTCACTACTTTTTGTGCACTCACAGACACAGATAAAAACAGAGACAGGATGCCCCCAAACACGAATATTCTCTTGCTCTTCAACATATATCTTTTGATTAATGACATGACATTGTTCAAAGATAAAGAAATTAGGTTTTAAATCAAATACACATGACTGCCTGTTTAGATTTTTTACGGAAGGAATTTTTGAGAATTCTTTCCAAAACTTCTCCTTTCAGCGCTCTTTTGCCATTCCGAGATACGAAGAACGAAAATTTCACCGTGGAATATTTCATCCATTTGTATTACACAAGTTGTGAATATATACCAACCCATTTATAGATTTTGACTATATTTGTGCCTTAAAAAAATATTTAAAACATGGAAACAGTACTAAGCGGTATCCGTTCTACCGGAAAACTGCATCTAGGAAACTACTTCGGTGCTTTGAGGAATTTCACAAGAATGCAACATGAAAACAAATGCTTCTTCTTCATAGCCGACTATCATTCGCTGACAACTCATCCCGATCCGAAAATACTACACGGAAACGTAAAGAACGTATTGACAGAATATCTTGCGGCAGGTATCGACCCCGAAGTATCGACGATATACGTACAAAGCGATGTGACCGAAGTATGCGAACTATATTTGCTACTGAACATGCACGCCTATATGGGCGAACTTTCGAAGACCGTTTCGTTTAAAGAAAAAGCCCGCAAACATCCCGATAATGTAAACGCCGGACTATTGACATACCCGACCTTGATGGCTGCCGATATCCTGATGCACAATGCAGACAAAGTACCTGTAGGAAAAGATCAGGAACAACACTTGGAAATGACACGCAAATTTGCCCGTCGCTTCAACAACATGTATGGTGTAGAGTACTTCAAAGAGCCTGTAGCTTACAACTTTGGTGAAGAGCTGATAAAAATACCGGGACTGGACGGTAGCGGCAAGATGGGAAAATCGGAAGGAAATTGCATCTATCTGGACGAAGACGCTAAAAGCATCGAGAAAAAGGTGAAGCGTGCACTTACCGACGAGGGACCAAAAGAACCGAACTCGGTAAAACCGGACTATATAGAAAACCTGTTCACCATACTAAAGGTGGTTTCTACTGACGAAGTAGTGCAACATTTCGAAGACAAATGGAATACATGCGAAATTCGTTACGGTGATCTTAAGAAACAATTAGCCGAAGATATTATCAAGGTAACGACACCGATACGTGAGCGCATACAGGATATTCAAAATGATGATGCCTATCTACACAAAGTAGTAACCGAAGGGGCGGAAAAAGCACGTGAAAGCGCACGCAAAACAGTTAGAGAAGTACGTGAAATAATGGGATTTAAGAAATTCTAAGATTTCTGCGAAATAAAAAATAAAAGTCTGAGGATAATTCTCTCAGACTTTTCTTTTTTAGACGTCACATATTCTTTTTGAATAGTATACACCTACTATTTTTTTCATTAAGTTTGTATATTATATAAATAGAATACGAAAAGAATACTCAACAGAACTTACTAACATGGATAATAGTGAAAAATATAATCTGCTGGCAGAAGGCGAAACGGGGTTAGCCTCGGCAATGGGTATATACCCCAGAAGCAAAGACTTCAAGTTCGATGCTGCGCAGATAGAAAAATCCTTAGCACAAAACGCAGATTTCAATTTAAAATCTTTCAACAAGGTAGAAGTAGATATTGAATACTCAATAATGAGTTTTCATGCCGAAATAGAATACAAAGAAGCTATTTTTAATGTCGATCTATATATCAGCGACACAAAAAATATAAATCTAAACGATTACGGTTTTGCCAATGCTATAGACGAAGAATCGCTACAGGTAGCAATGGAGCAGGAATATTTTTTGGAGACTTCTCTATACTTCGAACTAAACCCACTGGACTCGTTTCATCTGCAATTAAAAATAATGAACGCCATTGTTCCTGATGCCAGTCTGGTTCTTGACTTCATGTCTTACAGATTATTATCGGCTAAATGGTTAAGCATGACAGCAAAATCATCCATTCCCCCTTCACCCGACTATCTATACACGCTGCACTGTGTGTATGACGAAGACGGCGAAAACGGAAACAGACGTTATTGGTTCCATACACATGGCCTGCACCGTTGTGGGTCGGTAGAGTTGGAAATGCTCAACTTCAGTCAGGGTGCTGAGCAAATGAATACGCTGATAAATATGACGGTAAAGAAATTCCTGACCGACCCGGCAAAAGAAAAAGAGAGATTTACCATCGGCTACGACGGCATGGGCATAAACCTCTGCTGGCTAAGATGGGAAGAGGCATTGAAAGATCTTCCTCAAAACATACTTGGAGGTGCGGGCGACCGTGATGAGGTGGACAATGTGCATGCTGAACCTTCGGGCATACTGTTTGCTGTAGAAGAAGGCAATATGATTTCGCCCGAGATATATACCTCTACTCTTGCCGAGAATCCAATTTACTATATAACCACAGAAGAAACAAACAGGATGAGCGCTTTGGCTAAAGAGCGTTTCGGAGCATTTGCCAAGGTGTTCAGTAAAGAACATAAGCAGCCTGAAAAGAAATCATTCTTAAAGAGCCTGTTCAACTCAAAGAAAGAAGAGGATGAAGCGGGTTGGACATTCCTTGTTAAGCTGGGACTCATTGTAGATAATTCAGACTCGGAAACGGATAAAGAGCATCTGTGGTACGAAGTCATATCTATAGCAGGTAATCAGATAGAAGGAAAGCTACTGAATCAGCCTTATTGGATTGCAGCCCTGAAAGAAGGCGACATAAAAACATACCCATTGGATCTTCTCACCGATTGGGTTATCTATTCTCCGGATAATACATATACCCCAGATTCAATATATTTATTAATAGATTAGATAAAAGATGCAAACACTATCCGTTATTGTCCCCTGTTATAACGAAGAGGCAGTTATACAGGAGTTTTACAGGAGAACAAAAGAGGTTCTAAACTCACTCGACGATGTAGTGGGATATATAATTTTTATAAATGACGGTAGCAAAGATAATACGAGATATATACTCGATCATATAGCATCGCAAGATGATAAAGCAAGAGTTATTCATTTCTCTCGCAACTTTGGGCATCAACCCGCTGTAACAGCCGGAATGAATCTCTGTAAGACCGACTTGGCAGTAATTATTGATGCGGATTTGCAAGACCCTCCCGAATTGATTCCTGATCTCATTGAAACGCAACGTAAGGAAGAAGCCAGCGTTGTTTACTGTGTAAGGAAAAAACGAGAGGGTGAAACTGCTTTTAAGAAAGCGACAGCCAAACTCTTTTACAGAACAATGAATAATCTATCGGAAGTAGAATTCCCCGAAGACACAGGCGATTTCCGACTCGTAGACAGAAAGGCAATAAATGCCTTCAACGGACTAAAAGAGAAAGGAAAGTATATTCGTGGACTTATCAGCTGGATAGGGTTCAAGCAAGTTCCATTCTATTACAACAGAGACGCACGCTTTGCCGGAGAAACAAAATATCCGCTCAAGAAAATGCTCTCTTTCGCAAAAAAAGCTCTTCTTTATTTTTCCAAAAAGCCTTTGATGTTATCCATCAGTCTGGGTTCCATCGCTTTCTTTATCGGAATTATTTATGGATTGTGGGTGTGGCTCGGGCATCTTTTGGGCTTCACGAATGTGATTACAGGATGGACTTCTACGATAATTATAATTATATTCTTTGGTGGTGTACAACTAATAACAATCGGAGTGCTGGGACAGTATATCGGGGTACTCTTTGATGAAGTAAAAAGTAGGCCGGAGTATATTATAGATGAAAAAATAAACTTTGAAGAATAACCGATTGGTTATTCTTCTTTTATTTCTTCGTAATTGACATATTCGCCTTCATTTTTGGAGAATTTCTTTTGAGTGGTATCCTCAGCAGCCGACCGTGAATTGTTATTGGTCTGACGACGATTACTCTTAGCCCTATCCGAAGATGGACCAAAGAAACGAATAACCCTGCCCAAAAATATTCCTAAAATAAGGAAACCGAAAAGTCCGATAAGTAATAAGAATCCAAGAAATTTAAACATATAGTTACCAATATTTATAGACTATGAGAACAAAGATACGGAAATTATTATTTATTCATATCGTCTTCGGTAACTGTATAATTAACAAAAACGGAATTGTAAGCCTTAAAGCAACCCAATGCACCGCCAACAATATTGGTAAGAGGATTGGTCCCCCCTCCGGCGGCAACACTGCTCAATGATCTGTAGAAAGTATACATTCCCTTATCCAATGTTTGCATCTCAATTCTTAGTTTATCGCCTGCCTTGAGTGCTTCGTCATTATTATCTTCCTTATCAAACAGCAGAATATTTTCGACTTTCAGCCCGTTGCGGTATTTATCGCTATCTAAGTATAAGGATTTCATCGCCTTTTCGTTTACATAGAGTGTTGTATAGTAATAATTCTCTACATCTACAGGATCATAAAAAACCACACATGGCGAATAAATAGCCTCGTTGGCTACCGTAACCTTATAAATATAAACGCTATCGATGGGTACGATATTGGGAATTTTAGCCTCTGATGTATAAATATTATCTCCTATGGTAACCTTCAATTTATATGTACGCCCTACCCTGCCTACAATTGAAGAAATATAAAAACCGGCTTCCTGCTGGCTTTCTATGAGTATATCTGCATTATCTTTATCGTCGGTCAATTCAACCTTAGCCCCCGACAAACGGTTATAAGATTCTTTATCATAAAAACCTTTTGTTTGAGTCAACAGCACAAAGCACGGTGACCCTTCTTTTATAGAAGCATCAATTACATCTCTGGGCGGAGCCTGAGCAAGGTCTAGCTGAACAACCTCTTCACATGCCGTGAGCAATGTGAGAAGAAAAATTATATAAAGACATCTATTTATAATAACCATAATTTTCAGAACTTAAAGTTCCACGAAATTGAGGGTACAACACTAAATAAATAAATCATATACGACTCTGATGCAGACCTGTCATCTTCGTTTTGCCTAAAGCCAAACATATAAGGATTTTTACGGGCGTATGCATTATACAAGCCGAACGAAAGCTCCGATGTATATTTCTTTGTCTTCTTCAAGACACACATAGCCCCCAAATCGAGCCGATGATAAGAAGGAGCTCTATAATGATTCCTGCCTTCGTAATAATATATAGCATGCCCATCGATGACATACTTCCCCGAGGGAAATGTCATAGGGCTGCCCGTAGCAAAAACCCACGTAGCCGACAATGTCCACTTTTTGCTCAGTTCATAAATACCGACAGCAGAAATATCGTGCGTCCTATCCTGATTGGCTGCATACCATTTACCGTCATTTATCTTATCTATTTTGCGTTCGCTGCGAGACAGGGTATAACCTACCCAACCATTAAAACGACCGTATTTCTTTTTCAGGAAAAGCTCCAATCCGTAGGCTCTTCCTTTACCAAACAAGAGTTCGGTTTCTATAACTTCTTTAGCCCTTACATCTGCGCCATCTTTATAATCTATCTGATTTTTCAGATCTTTGTAATACACCTCTGCACTAAACTCAAAAATATTATTCTGGAAGTTGCGAAAATAACCCAACGAAACTTGATTCGCCACTTCGGGTTTTATATAATCGGTATTCGATATCCAGCGATCAATCGGACTAGACATATTCGATGTAGTGAGCAGATGCAGGTTTTGCCTTGTAAGCGCATAAGCAGCCTTAATAGACGACGACTCGTTTAGCTGATATGCCACCGAAAGTCGTGGCTCTATACTCCAATATGTTTTCAGAAACTCTCCCCTTTTAGTGGCAATTGTATCCTTTATAGACTGGTCTTCTTCATTGAAAGTATAATAGTCGCTTCCGCCCAGCACGCTGAAAGAAGAAAGTCTAGCACCATAACTAAATTCCAGTTTATCGCTAAGCTTCATATCGTTAGAGGCATACAGTGTATTCTCCCATGAATAACGATGGGCATACGGCGATACTTTTAGTTGAGAAGGGTCTTTACTGACCAATTCTCCGGGTACAATCTGGTGATAGATAGAGTTGAAGCCGAAGCGTATCAAATTCTTTTCGTTGGGATAGAACACAAAATCCTGATTGAAATTGATATCCCTTATCCGCGACATAACATTAAGCCCTGTCGTGAGGTCTACACTTACATTGTATTTGTAGTCGGTATACGAAATAGTGGAGGTCGAAACTTTTTTCGAATCAAAGATATGGTTCCATTTCAGAGCGGCGATTGTATTCCCCCAATCCATTGTTGCTATCTGATCAAGACCGAGCTTGTCCTTTCCATGATAAGCTGTCAATGTCAGTTTATCTTTATTCGACAAAGCGTAAGTAAGCTTTGCATTCAGGTCATAAAAGTATAATGTCGACCCTTTTACCTGCTCTACACCGACCGTACGAGCCAAGGCATCAGCATAAGTACGTCTGGCAGAAACAATAAAAGATGATTTTTCCTTCTGTATGGGACCTTCTAATGTAAGTCGGGAGGAGATTAACCCAATGCCTCCATTCATGTGATAGTTTTTCAAATCACCATCACGCATGCTCACATCGAGTGTCGAAGATAGCCGTCCTCCGTATTGGGCAGGCATAGAACCCTTATAGATAGTCATATTATCTACAGCATCGGAGTTGAATGTTGAGAAAAAACCAAAAAGGTGAGAAGGGTTATACACTGTTGCATTATCGAGCAGTATCAGATTTTGGTCACTGCTCCCTCCTCGCACATAAAATCCGATATTGCCCTCTCCCGCAGTTTGTACACCGGGCAGCAGCTGAATTGTTTTCAAGATATCTCTTTCGCCAAATAACACAGGAATTTTATTCATCGATTCTATTTCCAATTTTTCGACACCCGACTGTACTCGCTTCACGTTATCGTCCGATTTTACAGCCAGCACCTCTATTTCTTTGAGAGAAACAATGTCTTTTGTCAAAACAATATCCTGAGAGAGATCCTTATCTATTGTGATCTTAAGGTGTTTGGTATCATAACCCAACAGCTTGAATATAATACTGTATTCGCCCGAAGGCAATTGCAGAGAGAAGCTGCCGGCAGCATCACTAAAACCGGCAGATTGAGTATGCTCTTTTGCAGCGATGGCAACTCCGGCGAGCGGAGTATTATCTCCTTCACTATATATTTTGCCACTAAACACATATTTTTTCTGAGAAAAAGCGGCAATGCTAGTAAACAATATAATGACAGTAAAGAGATGCTTCATATTAGCTTACTTCATCCGTGGAATTTATATATCAAACGGAACAGAAACTGTCTTATTTTCCAATGACATATTTTGAGGCCGGAATAACACAAAGATAAAATTAAATTATTAAGAACCTGTTTATTTCATTTCGAACAAACTTTTATTTTTTCTAAAATTATCAAAATTATCTCTCTCCCTTTGCCCATTTTTAACATTTAAGAAATATGTATCAAAAATGAAATACTTTTCATCTTTACTTCATAAGCAATCAAAGATGGAGAATAACATGTTCTAAATACAATTCTGATTTATTTCAAATAGTTAATTCGACTCAATAAGCCTAAGAACTGGTTAAAAAAAAGCAATAAATCGATTATTCGAATATTTTTTAATTAAAATAAATAACTTTACAATCTCAAATAAATTGCCTAATGATTCTGTCTGTATTTACAGGCAAACAATATGTTAATAATTAAATAATTTAATATAGTAATCTAATAGAACAATGACATTTAATTTAATCAGAATGACGAAGGCCATCTCAATATGGCTTATTTTGTGTGGATTTTTAAGTTCTTGCGAGGGGACGAAACAATTGGATGCGACACCTAATCTTACTCAATTTGTCGATCCATATATCGGAACCGGCGACCATGGGCACGTATTTGTAGGAGCGAATGTACCTTTCGGATTGGTTCAGTTAGGACCAACAAACTATTCGCAAGGATGGGATTGGTGCTCGGGATATCATATTTCAGATTCTACCATTATCGGTTTTGGACATATGCACCTTAGTGGAACCGGTATCGGCGACTTGGGCGATATTTCATTTATGCCTGCAACAGGTAACGTAGTTCTAAAAAGAGGAGATCTTAAAGACCCTAAATCAGGAATATATTCTTTATTCAGACGTGAGACCGAAAAGGTAAAAGCTGGATACTATGCTGTTCATCTCGACAGATTTAATGTTGATGTGGAATTAACCGCAACCAAAAGAGTTGGGTTCCACAAATATACATTCCCTCAATCAGACTCAGCAAAGGTAATCATCGACCTACAACATGGTATCGGTTGGGACACCCCAATGGAAGGATACCTTGTTCAAGAAAACGACTCTGTAATATCAGGATACCGCTATTCGAAAGGATGGGCTGTAGACCAGCGCATATTCTTCACAGCTGTATTCTCTAAACCAATGAAGCAATTTGTAGTATCAGATTCTACAGAGGTTAAAGCAGGAAATAGCATCAATGCGAGAAAAGCATACGGACAGGTATTATTCGATACAAAGGATAAAGAAAATGTATATGTTAAGGTAGCTATTTCTCCGGTAAGCATCGAAAATGCAAAATTAAACATGCAAGCCGAACTACCGGGATGGAACTTTGAGCAAACAATTGCAGATGCAGACAAAGCATGGAACGAAGAGTTGAGCAAGATACAGATAGAAACAAACGATGCAGCCGCTAAACGCGTGTTCTATACAGCTCTTTATCACACAATGATTGCTCCATCTGAATTTTGCGATGTAAATAACGATTACAGAGGTTCTGACGGTCAAATGCACCAGAAGGGAGCTTTCAAAAATTACACTACATTCTCTTTGTGGGATACTTACAGAGCTGCTCACCCATTGATGACTATTATTCATCCTGAAAAGATGAGCGATATCATCAATACAATGCTTACAATATATCAGCAACAAGGCAAGCTTCCTGTATGGCACTTGATGGGTTGCGAAACAGACTGTATGGTTGGTAACCCGGGTATATCTGTTGTGGCAGATGCTATATTGAAAGGTTATGACGGGTTTGATAAAGACCTGGCGTATGAAGCTATGAAAAAGTCGGCTATGCTGGATGAAAGAGGCTTGAACTATCTGAAACAGTACGGCTATATCCCTTACGATAAAGGAAACGAAAGTGTAGCTAAAACAATGGAATATGCTATTGCAGACTGGACTATTGCTCAGGTAGCTCAAAAAATGGGAAAAACTGAAGATTACGAATATTTCTTGAAACGCAGTAAAGCATACACTCACTTTTTTGACAAGTCAACAGGCTTTATGAGAGGTCTTTCTTCTGATGGAAAATTCAGAACACCATTCAATCCGTTCGAATCTATTCATCGCGAAAACGATTATACAGAAGGAAATGCTTGGCAATATACATGGCTAGTCCCTCATGATGTACAAGGACTTGTAGACCTGTTTGGAAGCAAGGAGAAATTTGTACAAAAACTGGATTCTTTATTCATCGTAGAAGGATCGTTAGGGAAAGATGCTTCCCCTGACATCAGTGGATTGATCGGTCAATACGCTCACGGAAACGAACCGAGCCACCATGTAATCTATATGTATCCATACGTAGGTCAACCATGGAAAACGGCAGAAAGAGCTCGTGAAGTAATGTCTGTAATGTATCATGATCAACCTGCAGGTCTTTCAGGAAATGAAGACGTAGGACAAATGTCGGCATGGTATGTATTGTCTGCTCTTGGATTCTATCAGGTTGAGCCTGCCGGAGGAAAATATATCTTCGGTAGTCCGATTGTAGACAAAGCAACCGTGAAGGTTAAAGATGGCAAGGTATTGAACATTGTAGCAAAAAACAACAGTGCTGCAAACAAGTACATCCAGAGCGTAACTCTTAACGGGCAGCCTTACGACAAATATTATATCAACTTCAATGATATTATCAATGGCGGTACACTAGAGTTTACAATGGGTGACAAACCTTCCGAAACTTGGGGTACAACTGTAGATGTTATACAAGCAAGTGCGAAATAAGCAAATACAATAATTATTTATATCAGAAAAGCGAAAGTATAAACTTTCGCTTTTCTTTTTTTATATCTTTGTTTTTTAGCAAAATAGAATCTTAATAATCTAATCTGACCACTTTATGACTTCTGCGCTCACAGAAAAACCCAAACGTATAGCATCGATAGATGTATACAGAGCTTTAACAATGTTTTTTATGATTTTTGTGAACGACCTATGGAGTGTAAGCAATGTACCCCATTGGCTCGAACATGCGGCAGCGAATGAAGACATGCTCGGCTTTTCGGACATTGTTTTTCCTTCGTTTCTCTTTATTCTAGGGATGTCTATTCCTTTGGCTATTGAGATAAGGAAAAAGAAAGGTGATTCGAATAGTGGAATTTTGAAGCACATCATTATTCGTTCTATCGCTCTTTTGGTGATGGGTTTGTTTACCGTAAACCTTGAATCGGGCGTAGCGGCGAGCATAGGCATCAGCAAACCTATATTTACACTAATTATGCTTTTGGCTTTTTTCCTTATCTGGAATGTATACCCCAAAACAGAGAATAAAACAAGGCAGAATTTATATTCCGGATTGAAAATTATAGGCATAGTCATTCTAGCTATATTAGCTTTTATGTTTAGAGATGCGGAAGGAGGAGTTTTTCAAACTCGCTGGTGGGGCATACTGGGACTTATCGGATGGACATACTTGCTGTGTGCTATTTTATATCTATTCCTAAACAAAAATAAAGGTTACCTCATTGTTGCCCTCTTTGCTTTTATACTACTGTGCATTGGCGGGTCGAATCATTGGCTGGGTATCTTTGATGGAATTATCCCAGGCAATGGATGCTTTCATGCTTTTACGATGAGTGGGATGCTCATATCTCTGCTTTTCAATGAATCTGAACTGGGTATCGGCATAAAGAAAAAAATGCTAACATCGACCTTTATCGGTATTATATTCATTCTAGGCGGATTTGCAGCTCACAACTTTTGGATTATCTCCAAAATACAAGCGACACCTACATGGCTATTCTTGTGCACAGGAATTTCCATCCTTTTATACGTATTGATGTATTGGTTGGCCGACATCGAGAACAAAGCATCTTGGTTTGGCATTATAAAACCGGCAGGGACTGCCACGCTTACCTGTTATCTGATCCCTTATTTTTTATATGCTATTTTCGTATTAACGCCATTTTCTCTTCCCGAATCGCTGACAACCTCTCCTATCGGATTAGTAAAATGTATCATTTTTTCATTTTTGACTATCGGGATTACAGCTCTATTGGGAAAAATACATATAAAATTAAAAATATAGTCATTCGTTGTATTTTTAGTAAATAATTGGAAAATAGACCAATAAAAAGCAGCCTCTGAATAGCGCATCAAAATTTAGATACTTTTTCTAAAAAATGTATGGAAATTGTTTTGTAGAATAAAAAAATTGCATACCTTTGCCACGCATTTGAGAGAAAATGTAACCCCAACAAGGGCGTTTAGCTCAGCTGGTTCAGAGCATCTGCCTTACAAGCAGAGGGTCGGCGGTTCGAATCCGTCAACGCCCACGGAAAATCAAAGACTTACGAGAAATCGTGAGTCTTTTTTGTTTTTATTCCCTCCTATTTTTCGATGGTTTTCAAAGTCAGACTTAAACCAAGACTTAAACCGAAAAAACATTATGAATACTGCTGTTAATGGAGTTTGTTACAAGTCTAAGACATTAAAAAATGGTGAATATCCTATCATGTTACGTATTTGCAAGCAAGGAAAGGAATATTCTTGAAAAAGGAAAAAGCCTAATTTCTAATATCAATCCCTTTTCTGGCAAAACCAACCATGTATAAATGCCATCTGATAAAACTGTACAGGTCTTTCAAAGCCTGCTGATTGTATAATTTTTGCAACTTCTTCCTGAGCCAATAATGAAACTCTCTCCTTATGGCTTTGGCGAATTTTTTCAATGCTTTGCGGAACACCTCCCTCCGACATCATTTTTGACCAGACATCCAATATATGCTCATATTCATAAGAACCTATTTCATTCGACAGGTCGGCATTTATGAGAATTCCTTTACTTTTAAGATGTCTTTGAATATTTCTAAAAAAGTCAATACGAGAATCTTTTTCATCTATAAATTGTGAAACAAGAATAGAGGTTGCTGCATCATAAGTATCGGGTAATGATAGATTCTCTAAATAATCGGCATAAAATTCACATCGATCTTCCATTCCTAACTCAGACAAACGTGTACGGCAAACATCAAGCATAGCAGAAGAGGGATCAACAGCAATAAAGTCCCAGGTTGGAAACCTTTTAGCCAGATAGATTATTTCAGCTCCCGTACCTGCTCCGACACAAAGTATTTTCGCTTTTTCAGGCAACTCAGAAAGGATTGCTCCCATCAATAGATGTAGAGAGTTACTAATGGCGCTAAGCTTCTCCCATGTTTTATCGTAAGAATCAGCTGTAGTATCGAAAATCTCTTTTACTTTATCTTTCTTCATTATCTCTTTATACTTTATTTTTCATGATAAGTGCAGGTTCAATATCAAAAGGCTACCCTACAATTTTCTTAACTGATCAATCCCAATGCAGATGCATACTTAACAGCCTCCATAGAATTACTTACATCTAACTTTTCCAATATTCTTTGTCTATGTGTATTAACGGTGTGGACGCTAATAAATAGCTGTTCTGAAATTTCCTTGCTAAGCAAGCCTTCTTTTATTAACTGTAAAACAGCGATCTCTCTTGTGGTAAGATCCGATACTTTTGGAGACAATAGGTTTTCAATAGGGAAAAACGTATTTTCTTTTACATTTAAGATATGGCCTCTCACCGTTTTAAAAGAGCTCTGGTCTGGTGATAAATCCAAAACACTTAACGATAACCATGCATTTCCCGACTTATCTTTTTCCAATAAGGTGTATTGTTCCACCACTCTCACATACTGACCGATAGCGTTGCAAATACGAAACTCCGAAATCATTTTATAATCTTGTAAGTTTTCTTTATTCGCATGTAAAAATTTGAGTGCTGCAATGCCGTTTCTAATTAAAGAACGTAAATCGTCAGGATGCACACGCTCATCTATACCTTCTTTACAATCTCCAAATATTCCTCCAAAATTGAACGATGTATATACATGCTTCCTCTTATACATATCAAAAACCGTTATCCCGCTATTCGACACTTTAGCCAAATGAGAGAGCATTTGCTTATGATATTCGAGTAGAGAGTAATCAAGATCAGCTTCATTAAAACTCTGCAATGATAAAAGCCGTGCATGTTCCTTCTGTAAATCTTCCATACGGGCAATATAATGATAAATCAGTATTGATCTCCTAAGGGACAGTTTCTTACTTTGTACAAAACAAAAGTAGGTAAAATCATGAACAAAACGTTACTATTTCTTTTATTAAACGTCCTGTCGTTAGGTATATTATATGCACAATCATCTCAGAATATACGAGGTGTGGTATATGACAAAGAATCGAATAACCCTATTGAATATGCAACTGTAGCTGTACTAAATAGTAAAATCCCCTTAGGTGTAAGTACAGATAGCTTAGGACAATTTAAAATACAAAATGTTCCTATAGGACGTTATGATATTCAGGTGACATTAATCGGCTATAATCCTATTATAATAAAAGAGCAATTACTGTCTTCGTCTAAAGAATTGTATCTGGAAATTGCAATGGTCGAAAACTCGAAACAACTCGATGAGATTGTTGTCACTCCTCAGATAAATAAGTCACAACCCTTAAATAATATGGCATTAGGCAGTGCCCGTATGTTGAGTGTAGAAGAAGCAAGCCGGTACGCAGGAGGTTTCGATGATCCGGCTAGATTAGCAACATCTTTTGCAGGTGTAACAAGCAGTGTAGGGAATAATGGTATTGTTGTCAGAGGAAATGCACCTAAATTTCTACAATGGAGAATGGAAGATGTTGAAATCCCCAATCCGAACCACTTTGCAGAAGTAACTACTTTCGGAGGAGGAGGGCTATCGGCATTAAGCAGTTTTGTGCTAGGCAATTCTGATTTTATGACAGGTGCATTCCCTGCCGAATACTCAAATGCTTTATCAGGGGTATTGGATATGAATTTACGTACAGGAAACAACCAGAAACGAGAAAATACAGTACAACTCGGTTTAGTGGGAATAGATGTTGCTTCCGAAGGCCCATTCAAGAAAGGGAGCAATTCTTCTTATATATTCAATTACCGGTATTCAACACTAGGACTGCTCTCTTCTATGCTACCCGAAGATGCAGAGAATACAAAATATCAGGACTTATCTTTCAAGCTTAACTTCCCAACCAAAAGTGCCGGTGTATTTTCCATCTGGGGAGTAGGCTTGATTGATCGCTCGGGGCAAAAGGCAGAAACCGATCCTAGTAAATGGGAATATATGCAGGATAAAGAAGATCAGGATGTAAAACAATATATGGGTGCTTTTGGTCTGAATCACAAACTAAGAGTGTGGAACAATGCAACCTTTAAAACAACTTTGGCTACTACAGTGAGCGGTCTTGATATGCATACTGAAAGAATGAATGCGAATGTAAAACCTATTCCACAAAACTTAATCAAGTCTACCAATTGGAACTTTGTATTCGCTTCATCGCTAAATAAGAAATACAGTAGGATACATACCAATAAAACGGGAATAAGGGTTACAGGGCTTAAATATAATCTACTCTTAAAAGAAGCGAC
Organism: Dysgonomonas mossii; assembly: GCF_004569505.1. Taxonomy (NCBI): domain Bacteria; kingdom Pseudomonadati; phylum Bacteroidota; class Bacteroidia; order Bacteroidales; family Dysgonomonadaceae; genus Dysgonomonas; species Dysgonomonas mossii. The sequence continues at coordinate 135,174 of NZ_SPPK01000002.1, read as the reverse complement.
GCATCAACAACCAATGAATACGATAACCGATGAATCAGGTTTCAGCTCTCTATTGTCTGCATATACGAACTCATCGTTCCAATTTTCAGATCAATGGACGCTTAATCTTGGTATAAATACGCAATTATTCACACTCAATAATAATTATACGATAGAGCCCAGAGCAGCATTATCATGGAAATTTAGACCAAATCAATCTTTAGCTCTTTCATATGGGCTACATAGCAGGCTCGAAATGTTGAATTATTACTTTACCAGGTCGAAAGAGGGTGAACTTATTAACAAAAATATGGATTTTACAAAAGCTCATCATATAGTCCTGTCTTATGATCTTAATATTGGAAATGATTATCATCTAAAAATCGAACCTTATTTTCAACAACTATACAGTGTTCCTATTATAAGAGATAGTACATTTTCCTTTATAAACCTTCAAAATGATTGGTTCATAACCAATAAGCTTTCGAATAAGGGAAAAGGAGTCAATTATGGTATTGATATAACCTTTGAACGGTATATGTCAGATGGTTATTACTATATGTTCACCGGATCTCTCTTTGATTCTCGTTACAAAGCAGGAGATAACAAATGGAGAAATACAAGGTATAACCGAAACTTTGTATTCAATGCATTAGCAGGAAAAGAGTGGATGGTAGGACGCAGTAAACAAAATATGTTCAATGCTAATATTCGATTATCTTATCAAGGAGGAGACAGATACTCGCCTATTAATCTGGATGCATCTCAGAAGGAGGAAGATGCTATTTATGATGAGAGCAAAGCCTTTTCGAAACAATTATCCCCGGCATTTCTTCTACACTTTAATGTAAGCTACAAAATCAATAAGAAGAGTTTATCTCATGAGTTTGCAATTAAAGTGCTAAATGCAACTAGCTACAAAGACTATCAAGGTCATCGCTACAACTTTAAGACGCATTTGGTAGATCCCGAAAGAGAGGCTGTTATTATCCCAAACATTAGCTATAAGATTGAATTTTAGGCTATTCCTTTCATTGAGCATAGTTTGTTTTATTGAGCGATGTAGAATTGTTAAATAAAACAAACTATGTAGATTATACCAGAAACTCTGACATATCTCCTCACATATCAGCCTTAATTGGTGCATAGTTCGTGTAAGAGCAACACAAAACGTGCTGCGATCTATTTCTGTTTGGTAATTCGATTTGTTTACAAAAAGGGCAATTACTTCGTCAAAGCCTAATCCTTTGACTGTATGTGCCGAAGTGATAAGTCCTGATTAATTAGTTCTCTAAAATTGACTTTCAAAATCAAGTGAAAGAAGGAAAATAAAACCGTAAGCTTTTTTGTTTTTACATATACCTATTTCAATGAGAAACATTGTCTAAAATTATACAAAAGCTTAACTTTACAACAAATTCACAACAACAGTTCTATAAATGTGCTTCACTCTGCATTCACATTATGAATTATCTATCGGAAAAAATAAGAAAAGCCTGTTGTGTATTTACATTCTTAAAAATATATCAGGAGTCGGTTTTATCAGTACCAATTATCGTATCGTTGATGTATAATTTAAATTCTAACCTTGTTTAGCCATATGAGAAACAGATTGAGTTTTCCCTCTCTATTTCTATTCTTTGTATTAACCTTTTTTCAAACTCTTTCTGCTCAAATGCAAAAGGTGGATAGCCTTGAGAATGTACTGAGACGGTACTCTTCAAATAATCGGGAGAAAGTAGACATAATGAATGAAATAGGTTACATTATATATTCGAAAGATACCCCAAAAGCAATGAAATATGCCTCTGAATCAGCCCTGATATCAGATCGTTTGAATTACACTAAGGGGAAGGCCGTCAGCCTGTGGGTAACCGGATTAGCTTATATTAAAAGCGACAAACAATCCTCTCTCAATTATTTTCGACAAAGCCTTGTGATGGCAGAAGTCATCAAAGAACAAACGGTAATATGCAATTGTCTGATTGCAATAGGAAACGTATACAAGGAACTTGGTGACATCCCCAAAAGTGATGAATCATACGAACGTGCTCTTAAAATAGCGAATGAAATAAATGATAAGAGCCTTTTACTGAAATGCCTCGTTAATGCAGCACGAAGCCATAGTACAAAAGGAGAATATATAAAAGCTATCGAAATACTCGAAAGAGCCATTCTCTTGGCAGAAGAACTAAAGGATTATCCCGTTCTGTCAAAAGCATTAAACAATTTAGCGTGGATCTATGGCACTCAAAGTAACTATGCGGTAGCACTCGAATGTCATTTGAAGGCTCTGAAGATTAACGAGCAGCTCCGTGATAAATCAGCAATGGTGGCCAATTTTGTTAATATTGCCGGAATCCAATCCGACCAAAGAGAATATAAAGACGCCCTCAATTATCTTCAAAAAGCATTAAAGATTTCCGAAGACATAAAAGATAATTTTAAGATATCCTCATGTTTGGCTAACATAGGTCATATATATATGAACATGAATGATCCTCGCGCGTTGGAATACTATGAAAAATCTTTAAAAATTGGAGGTAATAGTAAGCTAAGCTTGACTATTAACATTTTAGTCAACATGGGTACTATATATACCCGTGAGAAAGAATTTACTAAAGCACTTGATCATTTCAATGAAGCATTTCATCTTGCCGAAAAAATAGATTTAAAGCGAGCAAAAGCTGAGATATGGGTAAAAATGGGATTGATCTATATTCAAGAAAAACGTTATGCCGAAGCATTAGACTATTCCCAAAAAGGGCTGAAGATAGCCAATGAGTTGAAATTACTGAATCTTCAAAAAGAGATTTATGGACAGCTATCGGAGATTTATGCCGCAACAAATAATTATCAGGCAGCATATCAGAATCATGTGCTATATAAATTATACAACGACAGTATATTCAACGAAAATAATATAAAGAAACTTGCAGACTTAGAGAGTGCTTATAAATACGATAAGGCAAAACAAGTCTACGAAATAGAAGCACAGAATAAAGGGTTAAAAATAAAAAGCCAACGGGCTGTCATTCTCTTCTTGATTGTAGCCTTCGTTCTTTTATTGTTACTCGTTATAATGACTACCCGTTCGTATAGGCTGAAAAAGCAGCTTCTTCGGTTAGAGTTGGAAGAGATCAATGCTGAACTGGAGAAAAATCAGAAGGAAATGACCTCAGCAACCCTTAAACTTGTACAAACTGCCGAGCGTGACGTGCGCAGCATAAAGATGCTAGAGAATATTGAGAAGAACACGCCCCCTGAAGTAAGAGACGATATAAAATCTTTGATTTTCGATTATAGGTCACAGACATATAACTCCAACTGGGAAGAGTTTGAGATTTTATTTCAAAAGGTGCATCCTTCATTTTATAAAAATCTTAATGACCATTTTCCAATGCTGACTCAGAACGAACGTAAGCTATGCGTATTTCTGAAATTGAATATGACGAACAAACAAATAGCACAAATAACATTCCAATCGGAGGAAGCACTCAAAAAAGCACGGCAGCGTTTACGAAAGAAACTCGAGATTGAACGAGATACGAACCTAGTATCATTTATTCAAAATATATAGATTAACTGGACGAAGAATAGAATAAAAAAACGAAAGAGCGGGGTTATCCAAACATTGGGTAACCCTGTTCTTTTATTAAAAACGTATTATTAGATAGAGCATTCTTATTCATCCGCCTCTCTTTTCCCCTTTCCATATACATATATTAATCAGACACATACATCGATTGTACAATAATATTTTTAATTGTCCTCTTTTTGTCCCACTCCCTTTTTTAGATCCACTACATGATTATACTCTAATTTAGTGCTAGCAATTCTTTGTCCGGGGAGCATCCCTATTCTTTATATATACGAAGATAAGTGAATAGTATATCATGATAAAAAAACAAACTCAAAGAAACGATCAACCGGATGATCTAGCCTCATTAATGCCGACAGTAATTTGTGAAAGCTTTACTCTTCGAGGTAATATCAAGCAAACCCGAGCGATTCGTATCGAAGGTACTATAATAGGAAACATTGAGCAAGCTGAAACGGTGGTGATAGGAATGACAGGGACAATAAGAGGAAATGTGAATACAAAAAAACTCATTGTCTTTGGACATATCGAAGGAGACATATCAGCTTCCGAAGCTGTAGTAATAAAGTGTTCGGGACAAATAACAGGGAGACTCAATACAGAAAATCTGAGTATGGACGAGGGGGGTATATATGAAGGCGAAATAATAATGAAGCCATCCTCACTATAAGAAATATATAAAACATATAATGCTATTATTGTAATTTTTAATTGTTAAACACTTTTTTGAAAAAAACCTATGTATGAAATTCAATCCTTTCCGAGTTTAATTGAGATCAACAACACAGTTTTGTCCCAAACCTCTAAAGATTTGCTTCATGGTCTGAAGATTCAGCACAATGACAAATGGTATATCTGTGGTGATCTAGCCTTGAACGAAGGACAGTTACCTCATAAACTGATAAACTCCTCTCCTGATGATATCGATTATCAGCTTCTTGCCAAAGCGTCAATCCTGCTGGCACAGGACAAGATAGAACAACCGCTAACAATTACAACAGGCTTCCCCTACTCAACCTATTATATTTATAGAGATAGAGCCGTTGAATTCTTCAAAAAAACGCACTTACTCGACTATGATGCATCAACCCACAATGCAGGAAATAAAAAGAAAATTGTGCTGGATGTGCAAAAAGTTGAAGTCATTCCCGAAATTGTAGGATGCACAATTGCAATACGCAAAGGAGAGCCCAATGTTTCGGGTAGTTTTTTTGTATTTAGTTGCGGCTTTGGCACTTTCGAATCTATCTTAAGCACCGATTCGGGAATCGTAGAACAGGCAATGGTAAGTACACACGGAATCCGCTATGCTGTAAATCTAATGATCAACGAACTGAGGAGTAAATATTATCTCGAGTTGAGAAATGTAAATCAGCTGGACGATGCTTTTCAGCGAGGATATATCTTCTTAAATCGTCAGAATGTTGATTTAAGAGAGATCCGTAAAAATGTTATCCAGACCTACTATCAGGAAGTGATATCGCCCAATCTACGGAGCATTATCAATGACTCCAACCTTGTGAAAACAAATCGGATATACTTATGTGGGGGCGCAATGTATTATCAGGAGTTAGTAGACTGTTTTATTGCAGAATTTGGACATTTCACAGAGATAACGGTATTGGATAATCCGGAAACACTGGCAAGCAAAGGATATGCTCTCAACTCTTTACGTGTAAGCGGCAGGCCAAAATCGGCCCTTGGTATTGATATAGGCAATGCAACAACTGTAGTGACAAATTTCGCAGAAGAATAGTATTAATAGAGAATAAAAGAATGTTTTTCATCAAACGAAAAAAAGCCAAACCTATAGAAAAAGAAACAGCAGAAGAAATAGCTGTATCAAATCAGGACAAAGTTGTTTTAGGTGGATTTTGCTTTACAGGAATGCAAAAAGGGAACTTTTTTGTAAAAGATAGGGCCATAGTAGATCCTACTGCGACTATTGATGGAAACATAACTGCTACCGATTGTACAATCGGGGGGTTAGTTAAAGGGAATGTGTTTTGCACGAACACCATACAAATTAGTAGTTCGGCTGTTATAGAAGGCTCAATTATGGCAAAAAAGGCTATTATGGAAACAGGATGCAGAATTAATGGGTCGGTATCATTCACTCCAAAAGTAGAAGTTTCAATGTTAGCTATAAAGCTTATAGAAGCTGAAAAAATTATAGGAGACAAAAAGATTTCTAAAACCCGAGAGCTTCTTACTGAAGAGACGAATATACCCCCAAAAAGCTCTCCTATACCTGGAGCAAAGACAGTATACAAAGAACAGAAAAAAATAAATACACAAAAGCCTGAATCAACAATAGCTCAATCCGTAGATAACGGTAATAATTGGTGGTAAGTGAATTTTTAGTAAACATTAGACGAAAAACTTTGTTCCGGAGTGATTTTATATCAAATCATCACTTCCGGAACAGTTTTTTTATTTATAATTAAATATTTATATATCTTTGCCGGATGACTAAGATTTTACATAAATCGGATTTGGTATTGTAAACAATCTGTACTTTCAAAACAGATTGTCCTTTCGTTTACTCTCAAATAAACCTTTTTGAGAGGAATATTCATATTATTATAATTTAATTTTAATCTGCGTACAATAGTGCTATAGCATTGTCATGCTTGCATATGTGCGCTAATACAAATAACGAAATGAATAACGAAAATAAAACAATTCACGATTTCGATTTTAATTTAATCTGCGAGTTTTTCTCTAGCATGGAACGACAGGGACCCGGTAGCACCGATGCAACACTAACAGCCCTTCGCTTTATTGATAACCTAACCGACAAATCCCTTATTGCCGACATTGGCTGTGGCACAGGAGGGCAGACAATGACACTTGCCAAGCATATTGAAGGAAAGATTACTGCACTGGATTTATTTCCCGACTTTATCAATATTCTGAATCGTAATGCAAAGCTGCTAGGCATGCAAGACAGAGTGAAAGGGATTGTAGGCTCAATGGATAATCTTCCTTTTCAGAATGAAGAGTTAGACCTGATTTGGTCAGAAGGAGCCATTTATAATATTGGCTTTGAACGAGGGTTGAACGAATGGCGTAAATATTTGAAAACAGGAGGATACTTGGCTATCTCTGAGAGTTCATGGTTTACAGACGAACGTCCGGCAGAAATAAATGATTTCTGGATGAATTCATATGCTGAAATAGATACGATACCCAATCAGGTAGCCAAAATACACCGGGCAGGATATCTCCCTGTGGCTACATTTATTTTACCCGAAACGTGTTGGACAAAGTATTATTTTGCTCCTAAAGCTACTGCTGAAGAAGTTTTCCTGAATAAATATGCAGGAAATAAAGCTGCTGAAGACCTGGTTGCATCTCAACGCTACGAAGCGGAATTATACAACAAGTATAAAGAATTCTATGGCTATACATTTTTCATCGCAAAAAAGACAAAGCTATGATTGATCTAAATACTTATGGCTGGAGCGATAAATTAAGCCAACTAAAACAAGAATCAGTCCATAAAGCGTTGCCTCACGGACGGGTATCTATAGTCCATCGGACATGCTATGAGGTTATCTCTGAGAATGGGATGTTCCAATGTGAACTGACAGGAAATATGATGTTTGGTAGATCAACTTTCGATTTGCCTTGTGTGGGCGATTGGGTAATTTTTCAACCATTCGATGACCAGAAAGGGATTATAGTTGATATGCTACCACGAGAACGAAGCTTGTTTCGTAAGAAGAGTGGAACAGTATGTGACAAACAAGCCATTGCGTCATACATTGACAAAGCTTTTATTGTACAAAGTTTGGATGACAATTTCAATGTCCGTCGGGCTGAACGTTTTATGGCTCAGATAGTGGAAGGAAACATTAGTCCCGTATTGGTACTCAATAAATCTGATTTGGAGTTTGAGAAAGAGAATATAAGCAACGCTATCAAGCACATTGCCGATCAGATGCCTGTATTGTTTACAAGTATCCACCAACCTCAAACGATTCTTCAGTTACGAGAGTTTATCACAGAAGGGGAAACAGTTGTTTTTGTCGGCTCTTCGGGTGTTGGGAAAAGTTCTCTGGTGAATGCACTTTGCGAAGAATCAATATTGCTAACATCCGATATAAGTTCGTCCACAGGAAAAGGAAAGCACACATCAACACGTCGGGAAATGGTATTGATGAAAGGATCGGGAGTACTAATTGATACTCCGGGTGTTCGAGAATTTGGATTAGCTATTGAAAATCCGGACTCCCTTTCGGGAATGCTTGAAATATCTGACTATGAAGGGTTGTGTCGTTTTAAAGACTGTGAGCATAAAAACGAACCCGGCTGTGCTGTCTTAGAAGCGGTAAGTAATGGAACATTAGACCGTAAAGTTTATGAGAGCTATCTGAAACTAAGGAGAGAAGCTTGGCATTTTTCTACTTCGGAACATGAAAAACGTAAAAGAGATAAATCTTTTTCGAAACTAGTAGACGAAGTCAAGAAGCATAAAGAAAATCTCTAATATTCAATTTAAATAATGCAGGTATTGCAAAATACCTGCATTATTTTATGATTTATTGAACCATTGCAAGACTCTATATCGTATAAATCAAACAATGGAATCATTAAACTATACTCATATTACATTACAACCTCCCATTCCTCAACATCTCCATCTATCGTTTTAAACAAAGGATGTGGATTTAAGTTAGCCAATGTTGGTAATTTATCGAATAACTCGGGGCTTCGTTTTTGAAGTTTTCGCCTCAGATGTTCAAATTCATATTCTAACTGTCCTTTTGTTACAGAGATTGGTCGTATATTTTCAATGAGACGGATCTTTTCCTTACTGTAATTATAGTTTCGTCTTACAGCCTCTTTATATATTTCAGTAAGAAAGGCGTCGATATAAAGATTGGGATCGGGGCTATTCTTAAAACGAATTAACTGAGGATGATTCGTATAACCTTTTGTATTCCCTAAAAGCACATTCTTAGCTAATAACCCTTCACGCCAGGAGGCATTAAGCCCTGCCGAATCAAGATACATCGGATGTAAAGACCATAGTCGCATATATTATCTTTCCAATAGTTTTTCGATCGTGCCTGAGATTTTTGGTGGATTGGTTATTGGAGCATAACGATCAACGATATTCCCTGCCCTATCAATCAGGAATTTAGTAAAATTCCATTTTATAGAATCGCCTAAAAATCCTTTACTATTTTCTTTCAGATATTTATACAGAGGATCGGCATTCTCTCCATTTACGTCAATTTTTGCAAAGGTGGTAAATGTCGTTTTATACTTCATCTCACAAAACGAGGTAATCTCCTCATTTGTTCCCGGAGCCTGTTTCCCGAACTGATTGCAGGGAAAATCCAATATTTCGAATCCCTGATCTTTATACTTAAGATATAAGTCCTGCAAATCTTTATACTGTGGGGTGAAACCACATGCTGTTGCAGTATTAACTATTAGCAGCACCTTCCCTTTATAGTTGGATAAAGGAACATCATTCCCTTTACTATCCTTTACGGTAAAATCGTATATACTCATATTTATTGCTTTTACCATATACAACAATCTCGACTGATTTTAGATTAAATTATAACAAGTTTTATTATATAATTACTTTAATAATCTTTCTCTTTCTTCCCACATATACAACAAAGCCGATTTCAAAGCTTGCTTAGAAGACTTCGGACTAAAACCGAGCTCTCTTCGGGATTTAGATATATCAAAATCCTGTACCAACCCATAAAACATATTCACTTCTTTGGTAGTCATAGCAGGAGCTTTCCCAGATATTTTAGCACCAAATCCTAACAGAGCACCGAATAAATAAAGGACAAACCGAGGAACAGGGATCGGCTTTTTAAGCCTCAGTTGCGGAAACAATTCATCAGCCAATTTGATTGACTCAGTAATAGTCATACATTTTTCATTCGCCAAGATATATCGTTCTCCCGACTTACCCTTCGTTGCAGCCAAAACACAACCTTCTGCGACGTCATTTACATCTATCCAATTGAGAGTTATCTTGGTTTCGATAGGCAATTTATTGTTCAATATCGCCTTTAATATTTCATTCGAATTACTCAAGCGCTCTGCTATCACGCCTCCTATCATGGCTGAAGGTAATACGGCAACCAATTCTATATTATGCTTCTTTGCTAATTCGAAAGCGAGTTTCTCCGCATCATTTTTTGAGTTATAATACATATCCCTACGGTCGGGATTGTAGCCTGATTCTTCATTGATTGGTATTCCTTTTGTATAATCCAATGCGGCAATGGAACTAACATACACAATTCGCTTTACTCCGGCTTGGACTGCTGCCTCTATCATGACTTTGCAACCATTCATATTCACATCGTAAATCTCTTTTTGCGGATCTTTTGCCCACAGCTTAAAGACGGCTCCTACCGCATAAAAAGTATCAACACCACGCAAAGCCTGAAGCATTGAGTTCTTATCGGTTATATGAGCCTGTACCACTTCGCAATCAAGCCCCTCGAATGGTTTTGTATTCTTGATATTGCGGACAGATGCTCTTACTTGATATCCTTTGGCAATCAAAAATCTTACTAAGTTATTTCCTAAATGTCCGTTTGCTCCGGTAACTAAAACGATATTCTTCTGTGTCATTGTTTTATATTTAATAATTAGGACACAAAATTCAGAATCGTAAAATCAATTACACTTGACTTTTGTTAGTTAATCAGATTTCGTCTTATACGGCTAAGACTTTCCGGTTTTATACCAAGGAAGGAGGCGATATATTGCAATGGAACATTCTGAATAACATTTGGATAAGATCTCATCAGTTTAAGATAACGTTGCTCGGCTGATAAGGTTGCCAAATCTTTAGACCGCTCCTCATTATAGATTACAGATTCCTGTAAAACCTGCATCCCATAATCTTTCCAAAACGTACTTATACTGACCAATTTATCATAATCCGGTTTAGTTATACGAAGTAGTTGGCATTCGGTAACAGTTTCTACTTTTACCGAAGCTTTTGTTTGGTTTATAAAATCTGAAAAGGCAGTGAAGAAACCGTGAGGACAATTGAGATGCGTAGTAACTTCATCTCCATTATCGTTATAATAAAACAGGCGCATAAATCCCGATATGATATAATATAAATGCTGAGGAATTTTTCCTTCTTCTTCCAAAATTCTGTTCTTTGGCATCAAGACAGGCTGAAAAAGTGTTTTACAGAGTTCTATATCTTGTGATTGCATTTTATACCTAATTGAAATATCCTTTATCAGTTGTTCATGCATAGTCCAGAATCATTTCAATAATAAAACAATAATTGCAATCAGAGCTGGTAGTGCCTGCTTGAAAAAGATCGATTTTTGAGCAGTGACAGCGCCATAAATGCCTGCAATAGCAACACAACTAAGAAAGAACAATGCTATATTCTGACTCCAATCAGAATCTCCAATCAACAGTGACCAGATAAGCCCGGCTGCAAGAAAACCATTGTATAACCCTTGATTAGCAGCCAATCCTTTTGTTTTCTCGAACAATTCATCAGGAATACTTTTGAAAGTTGTACGACCTTTTGTTGTCCATGCAAACATCTCGATCCAAAGAATATAGACATGTTCAAGAGCTACAAGACCTATTAATATTTTAGATAATATTTCCATCTTTTCTTCTTTAAGAGTATTACCTTACGAAGTAAAGATTTATTTTTCAAGATCGTTATTACAATCTTTGCTTTTTATTATCTATTCGTAGTTTTTCTTAGTTCTTTACACAAAAAATAAAGAAAATTCCGACACGTGTACATATACTGTTTAAAACATTACAGGTTCCTGCATAACAGCAGAAACCTGAATGTGAGAGTAAGCAGAAGAAAAATATCTACACTCAATTATTTTATATTAATCAGCATCTATTTTTTAGGCGTAACTTTTACAAACTTTACACCATGATATGGAATATCTGCTTGAAAGTTATTTGTAAAATTTCCAAGATCTTTTTGTCTCCAAAGATCTCGAACAGTTACTTCACCCTGAATACCAAGCTTAGAGAAATCTAATTGAATCTTATAAGTCTCATTTTGTATCGCTTCTGAACTATCCTGATCCCACAGGATGAAATATGGATCTACATGAAAAAGACCTACAGCATAAGAGCCATCATATAACTTCTTATACCAGATTTGTCCATTTTCTGTCATAATTTTAACGGCAGGAGCGACAAGAGGATCTTGATCGACAGCAATAACTTCTCTGTTTGTCAGCAGATTTAAAGTAAAGTCATCTATATTCGCCATATCGCAACCTATGAGCAATGGAGCAGAAAGTATACTCCAAAGAGAGAGATGTGAATATTGTTCATCGGCTGTCAGATATGAGTCATGAACCTTTTCTCCCCAACCTTTTCCAAGCTTACCTATTACCAGCATGTCGGGGTCATTGTACTTGCCGGGTGCTGTTGCCGGAGCACAAACATCCTGAAAGAATCCGATCGCTGTAACAACATTCCACTCATCTGTAATATCACGGGTAGTGCGCCACTGATTGCCACCGGCTTGTTCTCCCCAGTTCCATACATTGGGTGCACCATACCCAACACAGTAAACGATATCTCTATTTACTTTGTCCAAAGCTTTTCTCATGACGATATATGGCTCCTGAATTGATTTTTCTTCAGAATTTTTCTGTATTTCCAAGTAACCGCAATGGTCATATTTTAAATAATCAACACCCCATTTCTCCCATGTTTTTGCATCGATCTCCTCATGCTGATAGCTTCCGACATGACCACCACAGGTTATATGTCCGGGCGAAGAATAAATACCAAACTTTAATCCTAAGGAATGGATATAATCGGTTAAGGCCTTGAAATTAGGGAATTTCTCATTTGATAGGATTTCTCCTTGCTTTGTCCGCTCTTTGGCTTCCCAGCCATCGTCAATATTAACGTAAGTCCATCCGTGTGCATGTAATTTATCATTCATCATTCGGGCGGCGTCACGTACTTTTTCGTCATCTACCGATAATCCCCAACAGTTCCAGCTATTCCAACCCATAGGTGGGGTTAAAGCTATTTCATCTCCAATTTTAAAAAGAACCTCTTTTTCATCGCGCCCTTTATCATTGGTAGCTTTTAGCAATACTTTATATTCTCCTTTTGTTTTTGCTTTACCGGTAATAAATCCTGTTGTCTGGTCTAACTTCAAACCATCAGGTAGCCCTGACGCTTCAAACTTCATCGGACGCTGACCTGTAGCCATTATTGTCCATAAGAATGGATTACCGGGACGAGCTCCATAAACCAGCGGATTGTTTATGATTGGATGTTCGGGCAATTGAGGTGTTAAAATATATTTCTCTTTAGCAATAGCTTTAGGCCATGCAGGAATAGGTTTTACTTCGCCTCGTGTAGTCACTTTCACATTGATCCAATCTGCATGATCGTACATGATGCCATCTCCACATTCTTCGACAAGTAGCAATACCTTATCTATTCCAGACAAGTCAACATTAAATTCTTGAATAGGATCACCTTTCTTCACAACACCGCTTTTCCAAAGCTCTTTACGATCTCCTATAATCTTGAACTGAAATTTTCCCGCATAAAGATTATTATCATCAGCCCCTGCCAATCCGGATATGGATAATGCTTTACCATCCAAATCGAAAAGCATACGTCCGATTGAATGTGCCCCGATACCCCGTTCGTAAACCACTCCGTTTACGGTTAGAGGAGTCCATACTACAGATTTATTAATTTGAGGGGTTCCCCAGTCTTGCACATAACACGAGCTAGAGCCTAGTTCATCTATCCATACTTCTTTTATGGGACCATTATTACAAGATTGTATACTCAGAAAAACTGCCATTATTGCAGCCAAAAGTGTGAAGTTCCTTTTTTTTCTCATTTTTATGTTTTTCTAATATTATAAGTTATTCATAGATGTAGGCAGTATCTTTTTTTGCCTGAAAACATCAGAGGCGATGACGATCTCATCATCGCCTCTGAGCAAACCAAATTTATCTACCTGCAATAAACTTTAACCACAACTAAAAATCTTCAATAATTTGTAGTTAATCACCTTTTTTGCATACCCGTATGTTATCAAAAGCAAAGTTACGCGCTATACTTTGATCTATTTCAATTCTCATATTGAAGGAATGGTAGTACATATTTTCCGGATAAGTTCCTGAATAGTTTCGCTTGAAAGGTAACGTTATCGTTTCCCAGCGGTTGAAATTCTGGAATACAAAATCAGAAGGAGTCCATTCCATTGGAGCCGCATCCCAGAAAAGGTAATTTAAGAACTTAATCTTGCCATCAACAAACTGGTTGGCAGTATAGAACTCACATTTTATAACATACTGATCCGAATGATCTAACATATCGTCTGTTAGCGGCGTATTTCCTATCTCTATTATATACCACCAGCTACTCCAAGCCGACTTCTCATTTATATGTAAGTAATTACCACTCAATCGGTTTTTATCTTTCAGATCGGTAACTACATTGGTCATACTGCTTGGCACACGATTATCAAAGTCTACAATCATACATTCGTTATCATAGTATCGTCCCGGACAAGTAGACTCTATCTCATATTTTAAAGACTTCACCTTTACTTTGATATTTTTATCCACATCAAGGGGAACTCGTGCAGTCAGATAGTTATTCGCCGATTTGATCACATTGGATGTTTTACCGTTGAAATCAACAACAGCACTTACTGAATCAATTTCATAAAGATTAAAGAAGTCTCCATAAATCATGATTGTATCACCCGGCTGTGTATATTCATTAAACATACGAACAAGCTTAAGGTCGGGGGCAATAGTCTTTAGAGGATAGTCTTGACGACCCAATTTATTATAAATATAAACTTTATCAGTAGGCTCAAGAGATAGTTTAACCGGAACCTGCATATACAATACATCCTTCTCTGTATATACCTCTACCATGTCAACTTTAGATTCATTCACGTAAATAGAATCTATATTATGAATGTCCAATCCCGTTCCATGAATAGCGATAAAATCTCCTAGTTTGGCTTCGGTAATCGGGGTGTTCAGATCTTTTATTGTTGTTATGCCTGATATTTGAATGGCAGTAGCATTATTTTCATCTTCCGAACATGCTGTAAAGAACAATCCGAGAAGTAAAGCTGCACTCAAGCATAAGCTTTTGATATTAAATATTTTTTTCATTGATCAACTTATTAATAATTAATAAATCAGAATTACCATCCAGGGTTATTCCTGTCGATATAAGGATTGGTATTCACAACATCCAGAGGAAGTGGCAATAGAAGATGCTTCTCTTCGCGACGTTTAATAACATCATTTTCGTCTGTTACACCAATAGCATTCATCACTTGCAAATAGATACCCCATCTCAATAAGTCGAATCGACGAATACCTTCAGCAGCAAACTCTTTGGATCGTTCTTCCAAGATGTAGGAACGGAAAGATTCTTTTGTAAATGGAACTTTTGCATTACGGGCTGCAGCGGTTGTACTATTGTTCCTTGCATTGAGCAATCCTACTTTTTCAAAAGCATCAGCAGTAGGTCCATTCAATTCATTATCAGCTTCAGCATATATCAACAGTGTTTCAGGATAACGCATGTAAGGCCAATTCCAATCGGAGCGTGTACCATCGAGAGGAGTAGTAATTGCGGCAAACTTCAAAAGTTTAGATCCATAAGTTACAGCAGAATTAGCGACAACATCACTAGGATCATAGCCTCTTTCTCCTTTGCGCACATATACACTATCACGTTCAGGATAAAACTGATAAGTCATTTTGCCGGTCTGTTTATTATAAGTGGTAGGAATGCGGTGCATTACACCCCAAGTGATACGCTCATCGTCCCAATCATCAAATAATTGCAACCAGTGGTCTCGCTGAATATAGTAACCACTTGACCATTCACCATTATATTCAGGTTTAGGATAACCCAAATAGTCAGATGTTACATAGTTATAGAATAATGTTCCGTCTGAAGATACAGTCTGTAAACAGAATTGGAATTCTGGTCCATTTTTATATCCTGCACTCCATAGTGTTTCTTGATTTGGAGCCAGACTAAATTCTTTTTCAGCAATAACCTCTCCGGCTTTTTCCTTAGCCAAGCGATAATATTCCTGAGAATCGAACTCTTCATAACCAGCGACCAAATTCTTTTGATGTGTAATAGGAACAGGCATTAAGCGAGATGTTGTTCCATCAGGATTGGTTTTCTTTCCGGGACCACCTTTCACTGTTATCTGACCACTCTTCATAGAAGCAGAAGCAATAGTAGCATATACCTTAGCCAATAAAGCCTTAGCGCTACCCCGGCAAACATGCCCTTGTTTGTATTCGGAGTCTGTACGTGGCATCAAAAGCTGTTCGGCTTCCAATAGTGTTTCTATAATATGCTCATATACTTCTTTTACCGATGAGCGAGGCAGCTCTATAGCATTACCTTCTGATATCGATATTTTATACAACGGAATTGGTCCATAAAACTGTACCAGATTGAATTGTGCCCATGCTTTCAGGAAACGAAGTTCACCCATAGCATTTTTGCGCGTTTTCTCGGGTACGGAAGTCATTTTGCTAACCAAAGAGTAATGGTAGTTAGCTCTATGGATAGTCTGAGAATAATATTTATAGAAATTATTATTTGATCCCTCATCATAGAAGTTCCCGGCCCCGATAGAACCAAAAGCCCATGTAGGTCCTGATTGGTAATCAGTATCAAAATTCACAATGTTATGATAGTTTCCCCACTCGAAAGGAAAATGTAGAGTATTATATGCTCCAGCAACTAATTCCTCATATTTTCCCGCAGCAACCAGTTTATCGTTAGAAGAGAATGTATACACTTCTTCATCCAAATCGCAAGAGGTCATCAGAAACAAACTTGTCACACAGATGCCCAATATTTTAGTAAGTTTCATATTCATGATTTTTTTAATTTAAAAAGCTAATTGAACACCCAAATTAAATGTACGGGCACTTGGATATGAAGACATATCTACACCCCTGCGTGTAGGATCACTACCAAATGCATTTACATCCGGATCATACCAGTCATATCCCGAAATAGTAAACAGATTGGATACACTAGCCACTACATTGAGAGATTCTATATATTTTACAGGAGATGGCCATCTGTAACCTAAACTAATATTCTTACAGCGGAGGTATGAACCATCTACAACATAACGGTCTGAGGCTTTCATAGAGCGAGTATATGTTCCGTCAGCACGAGGCCATAGCGCATTATCTCTATTATCTGGAGTCCAACGGTTGTCCCAAACAAATTTCGGCATGTTACCTGAACCTGCCACATCAAAGCTTCTCAGGTTAGTATTCAGAATATCATTTCCCTGTGTTCCTTGCAGTAAGAAACTGAAAGTCCAATTCTTATAAGTCAATGTACTTGTCAATCCGTATTGGAAATCAGGATTCGTATTTCCGATAATCGTTTTATCGCGTTCGTCAATCATCGGATCATCATCCATATTCTTATACTTAATCTGTCCTACCATACTCTTTATCTTAGAGTCTGACTGTGTTTTATAATAAGGATCGGCACGAACTTCTGCTTCGTTATTATAAAATCCATCTTCAACATAACCGTAGATAATACCAATAGGCTGACCGTTTCTTCTGAGGAACATACTTTCCATGCCCCATACTACATCAGAGAACTGATCGGCATTTAATCCTCCAATTACATTCTTATTAAATGAGATATTAGCATCCAAAGTCCACATCCAATCGGATGTTTTCACAGGCATAAAGTTTCCACTAAGCTCGAGTCCTTTGTTTACTACGTTTCCATAGTTACATGCTAATTCACTAAATCCGGAACTAGCATCTATATATCTGTATTGAAGCAAATCGGTAGTTTTCTTATAATAATAATCTGCTGTTAGATTAACCCGGCTGTTAAAGAAAGATACATCTAGTCCCAAGTCATATTGGTTTGTAGTTTCCCATTTGAGATCTACAGCAGCAGGTCCTCCCCAACGGTCTTCTGCCATACCCGATGTTTGGGTACCATCAAAAGGATAGTTCTGGATAGTAAAGCGAGAACGTGTGGCGTATGCACTGATCCCCTGATTACCTGTTTGTCCTGCACTTAAACGAAGCTTTAGATTATCAAAGAAATTTAGATTCTTAATAAATGCTTCTTCTCCCAAACGCCAAGCAATAGCTCCGGAATAGAAGTTAGACCAACGGTTTTGTAGAGCAAAACGGCTCGATCCATCACGACGGTATGATGCTGTAAACAAATATTTATCTCTCAGGTTATAATTACCACGAACCAAATAAGACATCAATTGAGATTTCCATCTGCCACTGCTTATTTCACGGTCTTTAATACCTGCATTGATATTATTATCTTCGGTATCATCCGTTGGATAATTTTTACTACTCATCGATTTACTTTTACCCATCGATTTTTCATAAGTCATACCCACCACAGCATTAACAGCATGTATGCCAAATGTCTTATTGAATGTTAGCAAAGACTCGGTTGTAAGACCTTCGTAAGCACTATCATCTTTTCTTCCATAACCATTTGTTGGTGCTTGGCCAGATCCTGTCCATCTGTTATAATACTGATTACGTTCATAAGAGTTGTAACCATAGCCTACATTCTGACGGAATTTCAACCAATCAGCAAAAGTTACTTCTGCAAAGCCTGATGTATATACAGATAAAGATGTCAGAATGTTTTTTTCTGTGTGAGCTGTTAGGTAAGGATTAGCCAAACCGCTTGAAAAATCTTCTGAGAAACCAGAGTCAGCTTCGGGGTCAAAAACGGGACGAGTAGGATTAAATCCAATAGCGGATTCAATTACTCCATAATTTTCACTGTTGGTACGAGCCAAACGGTTGTCTGATTTAGAAAAAGTTATATTATTACCAATCTCGATCCAGTTATTTACTTTGCGTGTATTATTGGCACGTACATTGTAACGTTTGTAATAAGAGTTTACAATGATCCCTTGTTGATCCAGCATCCCCCCTGAATACATAAAAGAACCATTTTTATCACCACCTGAAACACTTAAATTATACTCCTGACTAGTGGCTGTGTGAAATATTTGATCTTGCCAATTTGTACCATAAAACAATTTTCCATCCTGATTTCGATCATATCCATTCCTAAAATCATCAGGACTTGGTAGATACTCTCTCTTTATTACAATTTCTTGACCTGTAATCGGGTCTTTGCCTTTGGTTTCTGACCAACGCCCTGGAATTGGATAAGGAAGATTAGCTGCATCAACATAGCTTTTGCCATCATACAGATAGCCATTGATAACCAACTCATTTCTGTATTCGGCATATTCGGCAGCACTTAGTACCGGAATTTTTTTAACGGCAGACGCTACATTAAAATTAGAGCTGAATACTACTTTTGTTTTTCCACCCGAACCGGACTTAGTAGTAATAATAACAACACCATTTGCAGCACGAGATCCGTAAATAGCGGTCGCTGATGCATCTTTCAATACCTCGATAGATTCAATATCATGAGGACTGATCATACTTAGCGGGTTATTTTTTTGTTTTGTTCCATAATCGGTTTCAGGAGCTTCGCCTGTAGTAAAAGGTATACCATCTACAATATAGAGAGGTTCGGTACTTGTAGTAAATGAGTTAGCTCCACGAATCTGGATACTAATCCCTGAACCGGGGGCTCCATCTGCTTGCGATACAGAAACTCCGGCCATTTTACCTTGCAAACCCTGATTGATACTCACCGGATTTGTTCTAAGTAGTTCATCGCTTTTCAAAGAAGAAACGGATCCGGTAAGGTCTCTTTTCTTTACTGCACCATAACCGATAACCACAGTTTCTTCGAGCATTTGGCTATCTTCTGTCAATACAACATTAATGGTATTTTTACCTTTTATAGCTACTTCTTGCGTTTGATAGCCTATAAAGGAGAAGATAAGCGTTCCATTCTTGGGAGCATCAATCGAGTAATGTCCATCAATCTCTGTGATTGTCCCCACATTTGCATTTTTTACACGGACCGTAGCACCAATAACAGGACTCCCTGATTCATCAGTAACCACACCTGTAATTTTTACTGATTGAAGAGCTTCTAATGTAGTAGCCTCCAAACTGTCCGGAACAAATATCAGTGCTATAATAAGCACCCATATGATTCCAGATATAGAACCGAATAGTCTTTTCATAGATTTAATTTTATAAAATGAGGTTTTTCACTGTATTAAAAGAATTCTCATAAAGTCTCGAATTTACCTTATAGATTACTAGTAAATTTTACACTATTAGCCTGATTCTATTTAATAGTTTAATAGTTCAATGATTTTTCGTTTAGTGTTTGTACGGGTGGCTTCTTCCCCATACAGTGGTTTTTTCTGAGACATTCATACTTTATCTGATTTTCGGATTAATAAATAATTCATCAACATATACTTTCTGAGGGGCGTCGAAAGCGACTTTGATGTATCGTGCATTTTCATTCAATTCGTCGAATAGTACTCCATCAATCCATGAATCATGCTTGTTGTTTGGGAAGTATGGTGCATCTTTAATAGATGCGAGTTCATATTTTACTCCATCATTGGACGTGAAGACGTAAATTTTATATGGTGTTCCTATTTCCTCCTGATTGTAGTTGAGGCTGCGCATCAAAACCTTTTCAACCTTAGTTTTATTCTGCAAATCAAGGACTATTTCGTGATGTCCTTTTTCAAATTTTACCCAACGGCTATCTAAACTATTCTCTTCTGCAACTTGTCCGTCAAGGAGATTTTTCAATCTTGTATCATTTATCATTTGAGGAGTGGCTGAATTTTCCAACTTCTCTTGCAAAGTGGCTTCAAATAGCTTCCAATATGTATTACCGTTTTTCCATGCCATATAATTATTATATAGTTCGTTAGACCAAACAGGCTGACCTAACTGAAACGGTGATTTTGGGTCTTCGATAATACCTCCAAACATGAATGAAATAATCTTATCGACATGAGCGGAAGATGCTGCAACTTGCTGCGACAGTAAACGGGAATAAGCAGCCGGAATCAAGGCTGAATTACGGTCATTGGTTTTTTCCTCCCATGTAAAAGTTTCACAATTAGCCCAAAGTTCTATATTCAATCTATTGTGAATATCACGCATTCTTTGCCAGTTCTTTTTCAATCGTGGAAGTGTAAACTTGTCTCGTACGCAACCCACTTCATCCTGGTAGGCAATGATATCCACTTTGAGTTTTGCCAATTGCTTCTCATAATCGGGATTATCGAATTCGGATAGTCCTATTCCATAGGGAGAAATCAAAGTTTGCTTTCCGGGTGTCAATGCGTTTGCTTTTTCTGTCAATGTATTCACAGACTGTACAGCATGTTCGGCAAATATCGGACACAAGCAATCTTCTACAGGCAAATACCAACCGTAAAAAGCTTTATGATTTTTGTATAGAGTTGCCAGTTCTTCCATTATCTGAAGCTGACGTTTTTTAATCTCTGGGTCAAGCAAATTGTCATCCTGATCTTTTGCCCATCCTGTGCTCATAAAAACCTTCATATTATACTTTGCAGCTTCATCAAGAATGGCCTCTACGGGACTCTTTACGTTCTTATCATATAACCAGGGCATCAGTTTTGACGGATAATAAGCTTTGCCTTCATTGGCTACCTCCATAAAGACTAAATACTCGATACCCATAGCCGACAATTCTCGTACTTTAGCTTCCCATAGCTTAGGACTGGTATTATCAAAATTTTGAGGATTTGTATATTTATTCCTAACATCCTTATATGCTAAATTTATCCACGTACCGGTAATAGGTTGTACACCTAGAGCCGCTTTATTATTTTTCTCACTTTTTTGTTTATTGGGCACACCATTATCTGCATGTAATGTGTTACCCGGCAGTATCGCAAGTATTGCCAGTAATGCAATTACAACTTTACAAAAATTTTGCCTCATAATAGTTTATATTATATTAATAAAAAGTTTAGTTACCTCCAGATAAAATTATCAGCACCAAACCGGAAATAAAAAGAATCAACATCACTGTAAGTAATAGGTTGATAGACTTTGGTGCTCCTTTAAATTCCTTCCACACAAATAGTCCCCACAAGGCAGCGACCATTGTTGCACCTTGTCCCAGTGCGTAAGATATGGCTGGTCCCGCTTTTCCTGCAGCAATATAACTGCACGCAGTACCCAAAGCCCAAATACCTCCGCCAAGAAGACCTATCAGATGAGTTTTCATATTGCCTTTGAAGTATTGGCTAAATGATATAGGCTCGCCAACAAATGGCTTTTTCATTACAAGGGTATTGAATAGGAAGTTGCTGACAAATATTCCTATTGCAAACACAAACAGAGCTGAGTAAGGAGTGAGCATACCACTGGTTGGAGTCTCCAGATTTTCAAGATCCATAGACGCTGCAACAAAACGGTAGAAGAACGACATCAGTATACCGGCACAAATAGCAATCACGATTCCTTTTTTTCGAACGCCCTGATCTGATGAAGCCTTGGCAACCTTACTCGATGCAAATCCATTAAAGATGATAGCCAAAACGATCAGAAATACTCCTAAAAATAAAACAACAGGATCTCCCTTTGGTGTACTGAAATAATTGACAAATACCCCTAATACCAAAGCCAAGCCTACTCCTACCGGAAATGCAACAGACATACCGGCGAGCGATACAGACGATGACAACAGGATATTAGATGCATTGAATATAACACCCCCAAGCAATGCACTCCAAAGATAGTCGGGGCTGGCCTGAAGTAGATCTTCTACAAATCCTCTTCCATTTTCACCGAAACTACCTAATGTCAGTCCCCATACCAAAGAGAATAGAAGTATACCGACAACATAATCCCAATAAAACAGCTCGTAACGCCATGTTTTAGCCGCAAGTTTTTGTGTATTACCCCAAGAACCCCAACAAAACATTGTCACCCAACATAAGGCTACAGCTAATCCATAATTTTCAACAATATACATAACTGCTTATTTATAGGTTAATTGATCCGAATAGATAACAGCCTCTCCGAAATAGACCTGTGCATCATTGCGTGGATTAAGCCACTTGTAGCTTACATTATGTGCACTCTTTGGTAATTGATATCTGTGAAATAGATCTACTCTGCGGTTATCGATAGAAGTCGCTTTTGCCACCGGAAGATTTGCTGTTTCGATCAGATTTCCATCTATATACATTTCCACTTTGGCCACATACGATTCGTCTGTGCATTTTACATAACCTTTTTGGACAAAACCGATCCCGTTAAAAGTAAAATCAAGCTTATCTTTTAATGTTGCGTTAATTTCCATTTTTTCAACAGGGTAATGACCTTCGAAAGATTTTTCATATTTTACAGCGACAGGTTTCTGAGTTTTAATCGTGATTTGATTATTTTCTACTTTACCACCTTCTTTTTCGATTACCTGCAAAGCGTGTTTTAAACCTAAGTCATACAATTTGTTCAATGAGACATCGGTATATGCAAACGGTCTGTCTTCAACCTCATATAGGCTTTCTTTCCAAGATTCAGGAATATTGGAATATCCCAAGATTGTACCTAAAATTCCTGCTGCCGTTGCTGCATTACAGTCTGAGTCTTGCCCACACCGAGCTGCGATATCCATAGTAGAAAAGAAATCTCTCTTACCATACAACAAACCGATTAAGACATAAGCACTGTTGATTTTTGCATCAATATTGAAGGGCAAGAATACTCCATCGGGACAACCGACTTCCGAAGACCATTTTTTTTGGCATTCAAACCATGTTTGTTTCCAATCGTTCGGATATTGTTTGTGCCAGTTTATAATGTCTTTCATACAGAGATAAAAGTCGCTCTTTTCGGGAATCGTTTTTAAAGCCTCAGTCACAATAAACTCCACATCGTCTGAAACAAAAGACATAGAATACAAAGCCCCGGTATATACTCCTCCATACCATCCATCTCCGTAAGTAAAAATATGTCCAACCTTATCAGATATCTCTGATGCCGCATTGGGCATTCCGGGAGTCATCAAACCGGCAAAATCTGCTTCAATTTGATAATCAATATCATCTGCATGCGGGTTGTTCAACCAATGTCCCGACAGTGGAGGCATAATACCTTGTTTGATATTATATCGGGCCACCTGATTGGCATGCCAAAGAGGGAACTCTGTATTTGCAAAACTAACAGCAAATGAATCGGCAGGTGCTTGTAAACCTAAACGTTCAAATACATTAACGAAAATAATATCTACATATAAGTCATCATAGAGTCCCGGAAAAGTATCAAAATAATGCTTTACCCTGTCCTTTGACCATTTTATCGGAGTATAATCCTGAATTATAGTGCCGTTGTGGATAAATTCCACAGGCCCTCCGTACGTGCAACCAATCGTTTTAGCTGCCCAACCTCCTTTTATTTTGTCAGCCAGCACCTCTTTGGTCATAGATACCTCCGATGGCACTGATGTCTGAGTAACAGCAGAGCTACACGCTGTTGCCAACCCAATAACAAAATAAATGCAGATGAAAAGAATTGTGTTTTTCATAATTTCAATCTTCTTCGTTTAAGAAATTAATATTTAATTATTTTGCTTTATTTTTTCAGATTCGTCTTCCATAATATTGTAAGTCGAAACTTCGTATACATTGTTTACATTCCCCTCCTTATCTATGAAAGACAAAGGAGTTCGGGTTTGATATATCTGAAGTTTCTTTATCAACACGCCATCTCTATAAATATTAAACCCGTCTATAGACTTAAATTCTGTTGGAATCCATTTGATTTCAATTCCGTTCGACACTTTCTGAACGCTCACATTAGATACACTTTGAGGTTTATTTATTTTAGGCAATTTACCGTCTTTGCAATATTGCAAATATGCCTGATGGTATTCCGGGTTTACTACATAAGGACTATTATAGTGACTGTATGCAAAGCAGATAATATTGCTTACATATCCATTTACAATATCTAGTTGCTTCTTTACACGTGTTAATGGCGCACTTGTCCAATAACGCTGATCGAACGTTTCTATATTTCCCCAAAACTTCAAACCCGGTTTGCTATTGACTGCTTCCCTCAAGTTTTGGAACCATTCTGATAAATTATCAAGATTGAGGCCACCTGCTCCAACACAGTCTTGAGGGGAGAAAATATCTCCGATTCGAAAATGCGTTTGTTCGAATACATTTTTCCACATTTTCGAATATTCCTTAGCATCTCCGCCTACCTTATGATTCATAAAGGGAGATAGCATAAAAGGCATATCAGGAGTAATTTTAGTAAGGTAATCTAAGTTTGTATTTAATGCTTGTGCCAAAATAGCTTGACGCTCTGATGTCATACAATTTAAATTATCAACCTCCCAAACCCAATACCAACCGTACATGGCATCGTTATATTTTTCTTTATATAAGGCAACCAATTCTTCAGCCACTTTATTTCCTATCTCCATCTGTCCAATCAACCAACTCGCATCATAATCTACTTTCCACCATCTGTCATTAAAGTTCAACCCTACAAACACTCGTATTCCATTTTTTTGAGCACTACGAAGGCAATTCTCTAATGTTTTATTTTGGTTCTTTTTCGCTGTTAGAGTAGAAGGATAAGTGGTAGAAACCTTACCTTGTTCATTCGTAAGAAGTGCGGGCGCATAAATAAGATATTTCATTCCGCCTTCTTTAAGCATCTGCATCTCCTTGTCCCAACGGCTATCATCCCAATTGAGAACAAGCGATTCTTGTATAAAAGAACCATTAAAATGAGGAATACCAGAACCTTCATTCTTTTGCTCGAATGTATAGTGGGTGTAAGTACCTTTAAGGTCTCTTATGTAAGAGTCGTATCTGGCTTCGTTTTCAAACAGATTAATAACACGTACTCCTCTACTAAGGGTTTCGGTGTAAGCCGCAGGATAACCTGTTTTACGTCCAAAAGCTAATGCTATATTTCCATTTAAGTCAACCATATAATCATTGTTATGGTCGTGTCCTACAAAGACTCCAATCACATCTTTCTTTTCGATAAAAGAGGAAAACAACCCGGAGTTTACATTTGATGCGGCTACACCTTCTTGCTTTTCACCAAATTCGCGATATGACCATCTTGCAGTTTCATGCTCTGTCAATGGTATATGAAAAAAGGCCAGCGAAGGAAGCTTGTGATTATTACGTTTCGTAAACTCGTCGCTTGTTTTTCGATACCAATCTATCTGATCGTGCTTAATCCAATCATAGTATCCGAACGACCTATCACTTGATAAGTTATGAGAGTCTAAAAGGTAGAGTACCCATTTTTCAGACCGTCCGTCAGAAGACAGAATAGGAAGCGCACAGTTACCCGAGCCTGAAAGCTTTCCCCCTTCTGCATCATAAGTCAGGTTGTAAGGAACAGTGCGTAGGTAATTGAGAATTTCAGATTTAGTCATATCTGTTTCATCATCATGATTTCCGAAGGTTACGGCAAAAAAGGTCTTCTCTTTAGTAAAGAGATCTGCTAACTTCGACCAAGCCTTTAATGCACTTGAAGATACAACAATGTCCCCGGTGAGAATAACAAGATCCGGATGCTCTAAGCGGATAACTTCACGAATCAAATTACAAGTACTGTCATTTTTCTGCTTATAAGATTCACTTTCTACCCAGTGTAGATCTGTTAGTTGTACAATTTTAAACTTACCGTTGTTAAATTTTAAATTTGTAACCTGTCCGAAACCTGAAAAGCATATTAGCCAGCTAAATATAAAAAGTATATATTTTTTCATTTTTTTCTGTCTGTTCTAAAAGGAGCCAAAGGCAACCCGTTAATATCAAATAAATTAGGGATAGCATCATTCGTAAAGCAGTAGCGCACAGCTATGGGTTCTTTTGTTTTAGAAGAGGATACACTTATCTCGCCATTCTTATCTATCTTCGCATCAGCAGGATATATATTTCCTTCTTTATCCACAACTTCGAAATTCTGTATAACTTTATCTTTACAAGTAAGTTTTCCGATGGCAGTTGTGGTCACAATAATCTTATTTTTTTCTATACGTATCGAGTCTAGTTGAGGTGAATAAGGTTGTATGTCTTTTTTATGATAAGTTTGATGCAGCGCCATATTAGCCAAACGCACACCCACCTGCTTTTTCAAACTCGGATGTATATCTGATATATCATTTACGAGATCACTAACAACAATCATTCCCGTATTTTTTAGTGTAGCTGCAACATCGGATTGTTGCTCCCGCAGATAAGCTGCATTCTTGTCTGCATAACCATTCCATGGAGCTATTTGCACAAAATAGAATGGAAGGTAACGATGAAATTCGTTTCGCCAGCCTCTTATCATACCATCAAGCAAAGTACCGTAGCTTGCAGCACGTTCGTTATTTCCTTCACCTTGATACCAGATGACTCCGGCAATGGTATAATTTTTAACCGGATTAATCATTGCATTATAAATAGAAGAATTTGCCGTAGGAGTCCAACTCTCAGGATGTTGCTTTGGTGATAGAGCGTATAACTCTTTCTCATGGTTGAAACTGGATTGATCGATCCATGGCTCTATTGAAGTGCCCCCCCAGTATGAGCCGATGAGTCCTATCGGAATATTTAGATGTTCGTTAAGGTGTTGTCCAAAAAAGAAAGCAACCGCACTAAAGTCTTTATAGGTATCAGGGGAGCAAACGACCCATTTTCCTTCAATCCGTTCAACCGGATATTTGGATGTTGCTTTAGATACTTTAAAAAAACGCAGATTTTTATTTTCTATCGCTTTTGTAATATCTCCCGCATCTAATACAGGATAACTCATCAAGTACTCCATATTAGACTGCCCGGAGCATAGCCAAGTTTCACCCATTAAGATATCATTAATCTCCCTCTCCAATTTGTTTTCCCAACCATAGAAACGAATACTATGTGGGCCTGTGAGGTCCGGAGTCTGTATATAAACTTCCCATGCACAATATTCGTTCGACTTTACATGTATGGTGTCTTGTGGTGCCCAGCTACATACAATTTTCAAATCCCATGCACCAGGACACCATCCCCAGAGTTTTACCTCCGAGTTGCGTTGCATTACAGCATGATCACTAATGATAGAGGGCAATATAAATTCGGGGGTTTGTCCCCAAAGAATAGTGAAAAACTGAATTGAGACTATAATTGCAAATATTCGTTTCATATATTTCACCGTTTGAAGTTTTGTTTTTTATACCAGCTCATATACTGGTTATACAATCTTACTGTTTCGTCGCGCAAACCGGCATGAGCCAGAGAGCCCGGTTTGTTCATTATACCCAGATACTGATAAACCAGAATTTTCTCTACAAAAGGAGAAATAGCCTCCATTTGATGAATAATCCGGGTTTCGAAATCGGCAGCAATTAAACTTCCATGCGTTGTTTGCTCAAAGTAAAAGAGTTCCATATCTGCCCATATTTTTGAGCGTCCTGCTTTTTGATGAGCTTTACTCAAATTTTCAAAGAAACGTGCAGAATCACTTAACTTTGTAGCACCTACACCTACACCATCCTGATAGGCTACTATTTCTATATTAAGGTCTTCCAGTTGCTTAACAAAAGTGTCGTCACATTTCTGAGCTTTAATATTATAAGGAGCAATTAGGTTAACACAATTGGCATTCATAGATTTTGCAATCAGGGCGCATTCGTTCACATAAGGAATAACATATTCTCCGAAATATGGCTCCAACCAAGACTCGTTAGGGAAATACCAGCCATAGAAACTCTTATGGTGACCATATTTAGCAAATATTTCCTCCATACATTTTGCTCGTTTTTTAGCCAGTTCTTTATCTGTCATCATCTTGACCGCATCAAGATCTATAGACCAGAAATCGTTGCTGACAAAAAACTTGACACCAAACTCATCAGCTGCTGCCAAAACGGTTTCGATAGGATCATCACAGCCCATTTTAAATTTGGGAGCTAACTCGCTATCATAAAAAGCTAATCCATGAGCAGCAACATTCATCATAACGAGATATTCCATGCCGGTTTCACTAATCTCTCGGATTTTCTCGCGCCACTGAGAAGCGGTAAAGTTCCTTAAATCATTATCCCAGTATACACCTTCTTTTCCTCCGGGATGCTGAAATTCGAACCAAGATCCGGCTATCGGTTTTATCTGTGATACCCCGGCAGATTCTATAGAAGTTCTTCCTAAACTTATATTAGGAAGTAGCATTCCGGCAGCTCCTGCACCTAAAGTCGTTAAGAAATTGCGTCGATCCATCGTGTTAATATCTATAGTTATACTAATTCGCTTCGGTGAGGAATAGACGACTGTGCGCCCATTCTCGTTACAGCTATTGAAGAGGCTTGCGAAGCCATCTTTACAGCTTGTTTAAGTTCCATGTTTTCTGCTATGCCTAGACACAATGCTCCATTAAAAGTATCTCCGGCAGCCGTGGTATCTACAGCTTTCACTTTGAAAGAATCTACACTGTAAGAGTTGTTCCCTTCTCTTACAAAACATCCTTTTGAGCCTAAGGTTATAATTACATTTTTCACCCCCTTCTTGCTTAGTTTTTCTGCAGCCAGAGCAATATCCGAATCATTATTAATTTTTATACCTGTAAGCATTTCTGCTTCGATTCGATTGGGTGTAATCATATACAAGTAATTATATAAAGACTCGGCTAAGTGCTGAGCCGGAGCAGGATTAAGTATGACTTTCATGCCTTTTTCAAAAGCTTTTTTTGCTGCATACTCTACTGTAGCGATAGGACTTTCTAATTGCATAAGAAGAATACCTCCTTCACTCATTTCACCTTCGATCTTGTCGATATCTGATTCGTCTAATAGTAAGTTGGCTCCGGAAGCAACAACAATCGTGTTTTCGGCTTTTTCGTCCACATTTATTAAGGCAACACCCGAAGGATGCGTCTTATCGCGAGTAATATATTCTGTACAGATTCCCTCTTTTGCTAAGACCTCTATCGTTTGATCTCCAAAAAGGTCATTACCCAATCGGGCTACGAATATAAGATTACCTCCCATCCTTTTTACTGCAACAGCTTGATTAGCCCCCTTGCCTCCTTGAGTCATTAGGAAATTTCCGCCGAGTACGGTCTCCCCTGGGCCGGGAAGATGGGAGGATTTTACTACCATGTCTGTGTTAGAACTGCCAACGACTATTATCTTTTTCATTATGCTACTAATGTTTATTTTTGATTCAGAATACTTTCTAAAACGGTCCAACATTGGTACAAGCCGCGCGGAACATGAAAACATCCTTTCCATTTTCCACCCTTGAGAGGAAGCAATACTTCTCCCTGTCTGTTCAGGTATCCAAACCATTCGGGATGTTCCTGATCTTTAAAGTGCTCCCATGTATAGCTATGTACTTTTTCAAACCATTCGAGACATTTAATGTCACCTGTCAGTTGATATCCTTTAAGTAAAGAGATAAGAGATTCGATATGTACCCACCAGAGTTTCTGATCCCATTCTAATTGCTGAGGCGGATAACCCAAACGATCCATATAATAAAAAACACCTCCATATTTTTTATCCCAACCATATTCGAGCATTGTTAGTGTTGTATTCTTCGCTTTCTCTATTAGTTCGGGTCTATTCAAACGCTTACCCAAATCCATTATAAACCACATAGCCTCTATAGCATGTCCCGGATTCATCAATCTTCCTTCGAAGGAATCGGACAATTCCCCGTTATCGAATACGTTCTCTACAATGATTCCACCGAGTTCAGGACGATAGAACACATCCATCACTTCGTGGATACAGCTTTCTATCACTTTATTGAGATATTCTTCGGTGAGTAGATGCTCGATCTCCAAAGCCAGATTACACAGAATCATTGGTAACGCAAAGTTTTTGAGGTTGCGAGTTCCGGGATAAAGCTTGTTCCATTTGCCTTTCGGATTATCTACTTTGGAAAGAATTACCTCAAATGTTTTGCGGGCTATATCTGCATATTCTTCATTGCCTGTAGCAAGGTTGAGCTGACCAAAAGCCATTGTGGCAAAGGTATAAGAGAATATATTATAAGGTTCAACCAAAGGGTTGCCTTCACGATCGAGAGAAAAATACCAATTGAAATTTCCGTCATGACCATATTTTTTAAGAAATTCGCCCCCTTGGATAGCACATTCCAACCACTCTTCTCGTTTTTCCACTTTGTTGTAAAGCATTGAGAACATCCAAACTTCACGGCCTTGCAACCAAATAAATTTGTCTGTATCAAAAACATTACCTTCGCGGTCAAGACATGTAAAATATCCACCAAACTCTTTGTCTTGAGAGTGTTTTATCCAAAAGGGAAGAACATTTTCTAACAACTCTTCTTTATAAAGATCTGCTAATTTCTTAAAATTCATAATTTTATACATATTTATATCTTCAACATCAATGTTATAGGCAACTAGTTTATTTGAGCTTTTCATATTTTAGCTGTTATAATTAGATTTATTTGTTAGTGCTTGTCAGTAGAAACTTTTTGTTTATATATATTTCCAAAACGGTCTGTTACTTTTATCTCAATGATTGCATTCTTATCTATAGGTGTTGCCCTAAACAAATGGTCCGTTTTGATCGGTGTTATCCAATCATATTCTACGCGTTCTCTATCCAAGCAAATAATTTTAGCTTCAGGGTCATATCCTTCAAAGTGATTCATTGTTCCCATATATTTGCCATTCTCGTGCCACTCTACCTTCCATAACTCATCCCAGTTCCAAACATTTGCAACAATATCTTCAGGATAATCTTCAGAAGAAGCAATTGGATATCCTTTAAACTGATATGTATCAGGGTATCCCATACTTTTATATTTCCATGTAACTCTATTTCCTTCTACTTCATAAACGCCACAGCCGCTAGGGGTGCCGTCTGTACATATATCTGCTTTCCAGAAAGTCCCGCATACAGCAGCTGTGTTATGTTCCATTAGCCTGCTATTGAATACAACATTGCCATTATAGTGAGTATGCCCTGAAAATATATGAGCATCATAACCTTCTAAGAGATCATAAAGGCTGGAAGCATTACTGGTTTCATCGGGCAATAAAGCATTGAATTTTATATCTTTTGTTGAGCTGGAAGGAATATGCATAGCCACGAATACAAGATGATCTTTGGGAACATAGGATAAGTCTCTCTCTATCCATTGCAAGGTGCGTTCGTCTACATATCCTATATAACGGTAATGCCTATTAATGTAAAAACAGTTGTTGAGAACGATGTAATGTGCCTTTCCTCTATTGAATGAATAATATATCGGGCCAAAGAAATTTTCAAAAGTTTTGTATGAATGCTCATGAGAGCGTACACCATATTCCATATCATGGTTACCAACACTCCTATAAAATGGAAGTCCTAAAGCATCCGAAGCCTGAATATATGAAGGGTATAATGATGGAGTATTACCTACTATATCTCCACAGTCTAAAACAAAAACGTCACTGCCTTTCTTTTTCTGATCAATATATTGAAGAAGATCTTTTAAGTATCTTACATATCCTTCTATATCCTTTTCTTTAGATACCTGAACATCTGCCTGAACGATGAAAGTATGCTTATTATCGTCCAGAGAATTCTTTATCAAATCAAAATCATACGCTTTATCTGAACTTTCTATATTTTGAAAAAAGCAAGGGATGCTTCCTTTCGCTTGTGGCAGATAGCCGGATGGAGTTGATATATATACAAACTTAGCATTGGCGTTTTGCGGTAAGGAATAATTGCCTTCCATATCAGTCAGTGCAAAATCATAGCCATTAGAGACAACTACATCCGCAAGCTTTTCTCCCTGACATTTTATTTGCCCCCTTATTATATCTTGCGATTGCAAGGACATATTAAACCCCAGCAAATATAAAATACCGATAAATGATTGTTTGAGTAGAAATTTCATCATGTTCCTTTTTAAATACTTTCTTCAATACCTATTTATAAAATATTAATTTCAATATCTATAGAAGCTTATCTTTTTACTATATCCGAGTGTATGTTTTTACTATTATATCTATATTATAATAAAAGAAGGGATTTGTTTACAATATAGACTCTTCAGTTAACCATATTTTATTAATACAACGAGACAAATATACATATATTTATTAAATACACAATATATAATTAAATATTTTATTATTAAGTTTGTTTTAAGATTTAGAATTTAGGAAGCAAATTACCCTTTCAGAGATATTTTTATAGCTCCAATATTGAATTTATATATGATTAGAATTCACAAAAAAATCAACCAAAGAATGAAAGACAGGACAGAAATGCAAGCCCAAACGGCTTATTTTGTTTAAAGAAAATAAATACAAAAACCGAAAAGCTTTTAAACTACAGAAGTGTATTTAAAAGCTTTTCGGTTTCTTGTTACTTCTCAGAGCATCTCTGCTCCGCTAAGATATAGGGTATTTCAGCTATAATATCAATTAATATATCTCAAACAACCTTGTACGCGCCAACAGACATGCCCCTACAACGCCGGCTTTATCTTTTAGCTTCGAGATACTAATTGTTGAATCTTTATTTACAAGATTTAAAGAGTATTTTCGTATTGCAGTTTTGATAGGTTGCATTATATAATCCTCCGTCATAGATACAGTTCCGCCTATTATAACCATCTCAGGATTAAACACATTAATTAATCCGGCGATTTGTTCTCCCAATTTTCGCCCTATCTCCTCTACAAGATCTATGCAGAGAACATCTTCTTTATTTACAGCAGCTATGATTTCATCCAGCGTAACATTATCTCCTTTCAATATCTTCTCCGACAGCAAAGATGAACCCCCTTCTTGAGCCAGTTCGAATAAACGACGATGCATGGCATGCCCCGAAGCTTCTGTCTCAAGACACCCTTTTTTGCCACAATGACAGATAATTTCATTGTCATATATTTTCATATGGCCAAACTCTCCGGCAAACCCGGATTTCCCTGTATATACCTTACCATCAATGATAATACCGATAGCAAGTCCCCAACTAACATTTACAAAAATGATATTTTTCTCGCTATTCACACAACCCGCAAGATATTCTCCATAGGTCATGGCTCGTGTGTCGTTATCTATAGTCACTTTATATCCGTTCAATTTTTCGGATATAATATCAGCCAAAGGCCTTTCCTCAAAATAAAATATACTATAACTATAACCGGATTCAGGATTAACACGACCAGATATATTCACATTGATATTCAATATCTTATTCTTATCAACAGTCTGCTTATCTATAAAATCAAGAATTATATTACAAAGCTTATTTAATGCTTCCGGAGTATTTTGCATCTGATACGACACACCCATCGTCAGGTCTATCATATCCCCCTTGAAGTTTATAATACCTATATTTACAGCAGATTGCTTTATATCAACCCCGATAAAATATCCCGATTCAGGATTAAGCCCATACAGATTAGGATAC
Source organism: Dysgonomonas mossii (assembly GCF_004569505.1). Lineage (NCBI taxonomy): Bacteria > Pseudomonadati > Bacteroidota > Bacteroidia > Bacteroidales > Dysgonomonadaceae > Dysgonomonas > Dysgonomonas mossii. The sequence continues at coordinate 101,195 of NZ_SPPK01000002.1, read as the reverse complement.
CTGCCACCTGCTGTTTCTAACTTCCCATAGTCATTTATATACCCGTCATCGTACATCTCACCGATAAGCTTGGTTACAGTAGGAATACTTAAATCCAGTTCTTTTGACAGCTCAGTTATTGTAGAACTCCCATTCTGAATATAGTAGTTTATTATATTTTTCTTAATCAGAGCACTTTTTGTTCCTCTTTCAATCTCCTGAAGCAGCTGTATATTCATATCTTTTTGATAATTATGTATTTTTCTTGCAAAGAAATATCTAAGCACAAAGCAAATATACTAAAAAAAATTATTAACCATTTATTTCCCTCTCTTCCCCTTATATATTAAATGATTTTTACCTAACTATTATTAATCGTGATTTTTCAATAAAGCAAACACCTTTTCTAGACTTGTAAGCGAGAGATATCAATCAAACAAATATAATAAACATAAAAACAAAACACCATATATATAATTAATATTTTTATTAAATAAGATTGATATAAAAAATATATTTACTACATTTGTTTTTGAAAAGCTAAGAACACATTTCTTTCTCTATTTTAAAAACCAGAAAAGGATTATTAGACGTGATGATCCTTGAAATCATCTCGAAGTACTTATATTTATTTTATAAACATCAAGTCTTCCCGAATAATAAAATACAATATATTTAACCAAATGTAATATAATGGAAGCAGATAATCGCAGAGATTTTTTAAAAAAGGTTGCACTGGGCGGGGTATCGGCCATGGCAATTCCGGCAATTACCTCGTGTAGAGGTTCAACTTCTACAGATAGTAAAATATTAGAAGCTGATACTTCTATTCAAAGCAACCTGATCGTACCCAAAGAAAACGGGATTCGAATAACAGGAACTTTTCTGGATGAAATATCCCACGATATACCTCATCAAAATTGGGGAGAGAAAGAATGGGATCTCGATTTTCGACACATGAAAAACATTGGAATCGACACCGTCATACTGATTCGTTCGGGATACCGCAAATTTATCACATATCCTTCGAAATATTTATTGAAAAAAGGATGCTACATGCCATCAGTCGATTTGATAGACATGTATTTGCGATTAGCTGACAAATACGGAATGAAATTTTATTTTGGACTTTACGACTCGGGAGAGTATTGGGATACAGGCGACCTCTCATCCGAAATAGAACATAATAAATATGTAATAGATGAAGTTTGGGAAAGCTATGGAGAAAAATATAAAAGTTTCGGTGGTTGGTATATCAGTGGTGAGATAAGCAGGAAAACGAAGGGAGCTATTGATGCCTTCTCCGCAATGGGGAAGCAGTGCAAAGATATATCGAATGGTTTACCCACGTTTATTTCCCCATGGATAGATGGCAAAAAAGCAGTTATGTCCGCATCAGGACAGTTAACGAAGGCCGAATCGGTTTCGGTACAAGAACATGAAAAAGAATGGGGAGAAATCTTTGACGGGATAAAAGGCTCTGTTGATGCATGCGCCTTTCAAGATGGGCATATTGACTATGACGAGTTAGACGCATTCTTTGAGGTGAATAAGAAATTGGCAGATAAATACGGATTGAAGTGTTGGACAAATGCAGAAACCTTTGACAGGGATATGCCTATCAAATTTTTACCGATCAAGTTTGATAAACTTAGGATGAAACTTGAAGCTGCCAAACGAGCCAATTATGATAAAGCTATCACCTTCGAGTTTTCTCATTTTATGAGTCCACAGTCTGCATATCTTCAGGCAGGACATTTGTATAACAGGTATAAAGAATATTTTGATATAAAATAATAACAAAAATTAGTTTTATGAATTCTAGTATAAATATAAGGTACATCAGCTTCTTATCTGTTGTTGCAGCATTAGGAGGTTTCCTTTTTGGGTACGACACTGCTGTAATATCAGGAACAATAGCGCAGGTGTCTGCACAATTTTCGTTAGATTCTCTTTCTCAAGGCTGGTATGTCGGCTGTGCTCTTGTGGGCTCTATACTCGGAGTGATGAGCGCAGGGGTTCTCAGTGATAATTTTGGTCGTAAAAGGACACTATTGGTAGCAGCTATTCTCTTCACTATATCAGCTTTTGGATGTGCCATCTCATCCGACTTCGATCATTTGGTAATAGCTCGCATTATTGGAGGTATAGGTATCGGTGTGGTATCGATTATTTCTCCGCTTTATATCTCAGAAATCTCAGTTGCCGAATACAGAGGGCGATTAGTTTCACTGTACCAGTTAGCAGTAACAGTAGGTTTTTTAGGAGCATATCTGGTAAACTACGGGCTACTTAATTATTCAGCAAACGGAGCAGAACAACTTACGAATCCAACATTATATTATATATTTCATAGCGAAGTATGGCGTGGTATGCTGGGTATGGCAGCTATACCTGCAATATTATTCTTTATTGTGATTTTCTTCATACCCGAAAGTCCGAGATGGCTGATATTAAAAAATAAAGAAACAAAGGCTAAGTCTATTTTGGCACACATCTATGGTTCTACAGAGTCGGCAATACATGAAATGAACGAAACAAAAAGAGTAGTAGGTAGCGAAACGAAAGCAAATTGGCGATTACTTCTCAAACCCGGTATAATGAAGGCTGTGCTTATAGGTGTAGCGATAGCTATGTTAGGACAGTTTATGGGAGTGAATGCGGTTCTTTATTATGGCCCTTCCATTTTTGAGAGTAGCGGTTTATCAGGAGATGACTCATTATTTTATCAGGTGATTGTAGGATTAGTAAACATGCTAACAACAATTCTGGCAATATTCATTATAGACAAAGTAGGACGAAAGAAACTGGTTTACTATGGAGTATCGGGCATGATCGTTTCGCTTCTTCTTATTGCGTTTTATTTCATCAAAGGAAATGATTTGGGTATATCAAACATATTCTTGTTGGTATTCTTCCTTGCATACATCTTTTTCTGTGCGGTATCTATTTGTGCTGTTATTTGGGTGTTATTATCCGAAATGTATCCTATCAAAGTGCGTGGTCTGGCTATGTCAATCGCCGGATTCTCATTATGGATAGGCACATATCTGATTGGGCAATTAACGCCTTGGTTCTTGGACAATCTGCACCCCGAAGGCACATTTATACTTTTTGCAGTGATGTGTGTTCCTTACATTCTGATTGTATGGAAGCTAGTGCCTGAAACAACAGGGAAAACATTGGAAGAAATAGAAAAATATTGGGAGAACTGATATCTTAAAAAACTATTCAGAATAGAAATACAATATTCTCATTGTTTCTAAAAACAAAACACTCGTAGCGCATAAATCACTACGAGTGTTTTTTAGTTACAACTAAAACTACCAAAAAATCCTTTATAAAGCCTGAGCCCTAGTCCACTCAGATGTGCCGTTCTCATTAATAGCCTCTATCGCAAAATAGTAAGGCTTTGTTTTATCCATACCCGGATAATAGTATTCATTTACATTATATACCATTACACAGTTATAGAGTTTATCTGGCTCTTGCCCGATGTATATATTATAAGCATAAGCTCCGTCTACAGGTTTCCACTTCAGCCACCCGTTACGTTTGTCTGTCATATCTGACCGTAAAACAATGAAGTCTCCCACTGCTTTGGGCTTATCACCTTTTCCTAGTCCAAAAGCTCTGAATCCTGATATTGCAAATTTACCGGTCGGCATATGTATATTCTCAAGCTTCAGATAACGAGCCTCAACAGGTTTTGCCAACTCCACATAATCGTGAGGCACATCTTTCTGATTTTTACTTTTATCAATCAGCACGCTCCACTTCTTCCCGTCCAAAGAATAATAAATCATATACTGATGATATGTTCCTGTTTGCTTGCCCATAAGCTCTACATCCTGATCGGCATAGTTAATCTGTATGGCGTGTACAGTAGAAATTTGCCCCAGATCGGAAATCAGCCATTCTCCTTTGTTCGCTGTCTGAGCACTCCAATATGTTTTCACATTTTCGTCCACTATGTTATTTGCATAAAAAGCCCCAAGGGTAGATGATACTTGCACCGGCTTATTATAGTTCAACAGCATCCAACCGGTAAATCGGCTCTGCAAATGATCTGCTTCACCATTTGGTAAATAGTGAGGATAGTCTCCAAATGCAGTATTACAATACATGACATCATCGTTATCGAATCCGGCAGGCCAGATACCGATGCGACGCTCAAAATTATTTTTTACATTGATCACCATTGTCGAGGTATGCCAGTAGTTTTTCCAATTGTCCTGAAATGTAGCTCCATGTCCCGCACCTCTTATAAAACCTCCGGCCTTCATACTTAGCGGGAGAGATACATGCTCAAAGTATCCTAGAGGACCGTCACTGACTGCTACACCGTCTCCATAGTGACTAAATTCAGTACCCGGACCACCCCATTGCAGGTAATATTTTCCATTATGCTTTGTCATCCATGCACCTTCCATAAACGGCTTTAGGAAAGTATTATCCATATGTTCTCCAAACCGATGCCAACCGATGCGCTCATCATCAAGCAGCAAGAGTTCCTTGCGTGTTCCTATGGGTTGAAAATTACTGCGATTGAGTTCTATGCCATACAATGGATATACATTGCTACTCCCGTTATACATATAAAGACGCTCGTCATCGTCAATAAAGAAAGCTGGATCCCAGCCCCCGATATCGAATCGTTCTACGGCTTTACTCCACTCATTGCCCTTGGGATTGGTACTCACCCAAATAGGAAAAAGGCGAGAATAAGTAGAACCGAACACACAGAGCGAGTCGCCTTGTACCCATGCTGCTGGGGCACAAAGATCATCCCACTTATTTGGCGTATTGTCAATAGCCTCTTGTGTAAGAAAATGACGTGATACAAAATGCCAGTCAGACATATCGCTACTCCACCAATACCCTGTTTGATTGGTAGAAAACAGATAGTAATCTCCTTTATAATTCACAATTGCAGGATCTGCCGTGGCACGATGCTTTCCCCATGTCAGAAAGTTGGGAATAGGGCCATATCCATAATCAATATTGATAGGATTACAATACGTTTTTTGCTGTGCCGACAGCCAGAAAGTCGCTGTAATAAATAACAATAATATACTTAATCTTTTCATATCTTAAAATAACACATTACTTCAAATGAGGGGATTCATATCCCAATTTCTTCAGTCCGTTTTGAACATCCGGATGACTCATAAACAGATTCCACAATAATTCTGTTCGGTAATTTTCCAGCATCACCACAGTTGTACCCTGATCTATTGCCAAATACTTCTGAGGATACCAGTTGTCAGTTTCACTAAAAGCATCATAAAAACCATAAGGCCCCATCAATTTATCTCTCATACTATACAGTTTCCTCATCACCTTCATCGACTCTTCGGGAGTATAAACAATAGAAGATAGTGCGGCAGTAGGCGTTATCACGCCAAGATCTCCTCTTTCGGTTGGCTCATGAGCCGCATATCCTTTTACCGAATAGCTGGCAGTCAGCCCCCAACAGTCATCACCATAACCTTTATATCCTTTCGGGTTTCGGATGCAATACGCCCTGTTTATCAGCGTATAATTTTTCATTTCTTCAAAATAATCTGCATACTTATCCTTTAGTCCTCTTGGGTCTAAGCCTAAGAAAGAATAATGTGCCCAGAACAAAGGCCCTACCTCTGTACCCTGATAACGCATATTCAACTTGTAACCTTCTACCTCATGCGGGCCGATAATCTTTCCATTCTCCCCCCATCCTTGCTCATACACACTTGCAGGAACACCATGAGTAGGAGATGAAGCGGCAAGAATAAATGTTATAAGACATTCATTATAACCATGTATAGAAAAATTCATTTCCCAAGAATGCTCAGGACTCCAGTGCCAGTACAATTGGTTTGTACCATTGCGATGCCAATTCCAGTCTACAGCCTTCCAAAGTTTATCGATACGTGCCGCAAGAGCTTTTTCTTCATGTGTTCCGTTTATATAATATTGGTGCACAGCAAGAAGACCTTGAAAAAGGAATGACGTTTCCACCAAATCTCCACCATTGTCTTTATCACTGAACCCTACTACTTTACCTGTTTCTCCATTCCACCAGTGAGGAAATACACCATGAAAAGAATCTGCTTTTTCGAGAAAACCAATTATCTTATTAAATCTTTCTAAGCCTTGTGCTCTGGTGATATATCCTCGCTCTATGCCGGAGATAATAGCCATTATCCCAAAACCACTACCACCTGATGTCACGGTATTTTTGTCATATTTGCCATAGTCTCCATCTACATGGAAACGTTCACGAGCCATACCGCTCATAGGCTCTGCCCCATCCCAGAAATATTGGAATGTCTTCCGCTGGACTGTATCTATTAATGCTTCATCAGATATTGCAGAAGCTTCCACTGCTACATTTTTATCTTTATTATTAGCACAGTTTAATAGACAGAGAGCAAGTCCGGAGACAAAAATAGCCTGTATTATTTTCATAAGATTCATTATTTCAACGTAAATCTGGCATTTTTCACATCACGGCTATTGCCCCCGATCATCACATCAAAGTCTCCGGGTTCGAAAACAAAGTTAAGATCATAGTCATAGAACTTCAACATTTCGGGTGTTATCTTAAAATCGACTGTCTTAGATTCTCCCGCTTTGATGAAAACTTTCTCAAAACCTTTCAGTTCTTTTACCGGACGGGTTACACTTCCCACAACATCGCGAATATATAGTTGCACTATTTCCGCTCCGTCTACTTTACTCTTATTCGTTACTGTCACACTCGCCATTAATTCTCCATTTGCATCTATCTGTGTCGAACTAAGTTTCACATCACTATAGTCGAATTTACTGTAGCTAAGTCCAAACCCGAACGGATACAAAGGATCGTTTGATACGTCAAGATAATTGCTGCGGAATTTTTCGAACCATTTACCGTCGGCTAATGGACGACCTGTATTTTTATGATTGTAATATAATGGAATTTGTCCTACATTCTGAGGGAATGTGGTAGTAAGCTTTCCACTCGGATTTACATCTCCAAACAGAACATCTCCAATTGCATAAGCGGCTTCGGTTCCGCCAAACCACACGTTGAGTATTGCAGGAACATTTTCATTTTCCCATGTAAGAGTCAACGGACGGCCTGTAAACAATACTAAAACGACAGGTTTACCTGTTTTCAATAACTCCTTTAACAAGCGTTGTTGAATATCAGGAATGCCAATTTCGGAACGGCTGCTCGACTCGCCGCTATACTCTGACGATTCGCCCAATGCAGCTATAATTACATCTGCATTCTTTGCTATTTGTAATGCTTCATTTCTTAATTCTTCTTCTGTACGTCCATCACGCTGCAAGTCCCTTCCAAAAAGAGTTGCTCTTTGTTCCAACACCGGGTCGGTAGTTAAATTACTACCTTTTGCATAAACTACATTCGCTTTGTTGCCAACAACCGCTTTTAGTCCGTCAACGACTGTTGTAGCTTTATTGAAATCTGCTGCTACACTCCATGTTCCGGGCATATTTTCACGGGTATTTCCTAATGGTCCAACAACGGCAATCGTACCTTTTTTACTCAAAGGCAATACATTGTCATTTTTGAGCAAAACAAAGCTTTCTGCTGCTATCTTACGGGCAAGAGCACGATGTTCGGGTGTATATACTTCTTTCTTTACCCTGTTCACATCGCAATATTTATAAGGGTCGGTAAATAATCCTAACTTATATTTTGCTTCAAGGACAAGACGACATGCCCTATTTACATTTGCTTCGGTTATCTTCCCTTCATCTAACGACTTCTTCAAAGTTGTAAGAAAACCTTCACCAACCATATCCATATCGATACCAGCACGAAGTGCACGAGCCGATACGGTTTGCAAATCGCCGATACCATGATCTACCATTTCGTTGATCCCTGTAAAGTCTGTTACCACAAACCCATTGAATCCCCATTGTTTGCGCAACACATCTGTCATCAGCCACTTGTTGCCTGTAGCCGGAACTCCGTCTACTTCGTTGAATGATGCCATTACGCTACCTACACCTGCTTCTACTGCTGCCTGATATGGGTAGAAATATTCATTATACATGCGCTGGCGACTCATGTCTACCGTATTATAATCTCGTCCGGCTTCTCCTGCCCCATACAGTGCATAATGTTTTACACAGGACATAATCTGATTGTTAGACGTAAACGTTTTGTCTCCTACTCCCTGATACCCTCTTACCATAGCTTTGGCTATTTGCCCGCCTAAGTAAGGGTCTTCGCCATTGCCTTCAGATACACGTCCCCAGCGAGGATCTCTCGATATATCCACCATCGGGCTGAATGTCCAGCAAATACCATCGGCACTGGCCTCGATCGCTGCTATGCGTGCTGATTTTTCAACAGCATCCATATCCCAAGAACAAGACAACCCCAATGGAATTGGAAATACCGTTTCGTATCCGTGAATAACATCCATCCCAAAAATAAGAGGAATCCCTAAACGGCTTTCTTCGACGGCAACCCGTTGCACATCTTTTATTTTTTCAACACCTTTTATATTGAAAAGGCCTCCAACAAGCCCTTTTTTAATCTTGCCTGCAATATCGCTATTCTTTGCCTGTCCTGTTACAATATCTCCCGAACCGGGCAAGTTGAGCTGACCTATTTTCTCTTCAATAGTCATTTTGCTCATCAGATCATCTATAAAGCGATCCATCTTTGTGTTTTGGTTCTGCTGTGCATTAGCGATCAGGGTACACCCAAGCAAAACAGTTGTAATAAGTTTCTTCATATTGCTATTTTAATGTAAATTCTGTTTTTAATTTCGTATCCGAACTTCCGCCCACAAAAAGATGGAAGTCTCCCGGCTCGTAGACATACTCAAGCTGTGAGTTATAGAATCTCAAATCATTCACAGATAAGGTAAAGTCTATTACTTTCGACTCGCCGGCTTTCAAGAATACTTTTTTGAATACTTTCAATTCTTTCACAGGGCGCGTAACGCTTCCTACCAGATCACGCGTGTAAAGCTGTACAACTTCCTCTCCGTCATATTCGCCCGAGTTGGTAAGTTTTACACTTACTTTAAGCGGACTGTCTTTTGTTATCTCTTTTGACGATAACGTTAAGTCTGAATAGGTAAATGTTGTATAGCTCAGTCCATATCCAAATGGATAAAGAGGTTCGTTAGAAACGTCCCAATAACGAGATCCATATGCAAACTGAGGAACATTGGGATCATAAGGACGACCCGTATTCTTGTGATTATAGAATAAAGGTATTTGTCCTACATTTTGAGGGAATGTCATTGTTAGTTTTCCTGACGGATTATATTTCCCTGTGAGCACATCAGCAATAGCTGCGCCACCCATTGTACCGGGAAACCAAGCCTCCAAGATTGCATCCAAGTTATCCTTTTCCCAATTTATAGTCAACGGCCGTCCATTCATCAATACAAGAACGACAGGCTTTCCGGTCTTTTTTATCGCTTTGAGCAAATCCACTTGAACACCGGGAAGTGATAAGTTTGTGCGGGAATTATTTTCTCCAGACATATTATGAAACTCACCCATCACCATCACCACAACATCAGAAGCGGAAGCTACTCTAACAGCTTCGGCAAACCCTTTCGTATCATCACTCTGGATATCGCAGCCTTTGGCATAAGACATTTTGTCTTTACCGATGGCTTCAACCAAACCATCATACACACTTACGGGAATCGTATCACGATTTCCCATTGCAGACCAACAACCCAATATTTCATATTTATCTTTCGCCAAAGGACCAATCAGTGCTATTCTCTTATTTTCTTTCAATGGTAAAATCTGCTTGTCATTCTTTAAAAGAACCATCGATTTACGTGCCATGTCCCGGGCAGCCTCTTTATTTGCAGGCGTGAGAATATCGGTTTTCTCTCTGTTGGCGTCACAATATCTATACGGATCTTCAAACAGTCCTAACTTATATTTTATTTTCAGAATTGCCCGAGCCGCCTCGGTTACATCCTTCTCCGAAACTTTTCCTTCATCTATAAGAGTTTTCAGATGATTCATATACACACCTCCCTGCATGTCCATATCTACACCGGTATTCATCGCTATTTCAGCAGAATGCTTCTCATCTTTAGCATATCCGTGCGGTATCATTTCATTGATAGAGGTATAGTCTGTAACTACAAATCCATTGAAATTCCATTTATCACGAAGAATGTCCTTCAGCAAGTATTTATTCCCTGTGGCTGGTATTCCGTTCAAATCATTGAATGAGGTCATTATCGTACCACATCCGGCATCGAGTGCAGCCTTGAATGGAGGAAGATATGTATTCCACAGTTCATTGAGAGACATATCCACCGTATTGTAATCTCTCCCTGCCATAGTCGCCCCATAAGCAGCATAATGCTTCACACAGGCAACTACAGTATTTACAGCCGATAGATTATCCCCTTGAAACCCTTTTACACGTGCTGCTGCAATTAACGAGCCTAAATAAACATCCTCACCCGCACCTTCGGCTACACGTCCCCAACGAGGATCACGAGAGATATCGACCATCGGAGCGTATATCCAGTTTATACCTTCGGCTGTAGCCTCGGAAGCGGCAATTCTAGCAGAACGTTCCATAGCTTCGAGATCCCAACTGCATGATTCGGCAAAAGGAATAGGAAAGATAGTTCGCTGTCCATGGATCACATCGTAACCAAAGATGAGAGGAATACCTAAACGGGTTTCTTCGACAGCTATTTTTTGCAGACTACGTGTATAGTCCGCACCAACAGCATTAAAGATACCTCCAACCATTCCTTTCTTGAGGTATTCTTTGTAGTTTGGGTCAACTGTGGGGCCTGTTATAACATCATAACCGCTGGTATATAAAACCGTTTGCCCGATTTTTTCTTCCAAAGTCATTCGGCTAAGCAAGTCATCAACAAATTTATCCACCTCAGCATCCCTCTGATCTTTGTCTTTACCACAGCCCGTAAATATAAGCAGACAGAGCAAAGCAAAAGATGTAATCCAATTCAATCTCATCTTCAATTTATTTAATAAACACTTCTTTTACCATTCGCTGAACATCGGGATCTTTCATAAACAAATTCCAAATAAGTCCTGTACGGTAATTCTCTATCATCACCGTTACCGGAGCTTGGTTAAGCCCCATATAAATGTTAGCACACCAATTCTCGTTCAGATTGAACGCATCACGGAAACCATATTCACCCCACAAGAAAGAACCATAATTACGATAATAATTCTTCAATGCCGCCATCGATTGCTCTGGCAGATAAGGGAATGAGGCCAAAGCCCCTGTCGGTGCCATCGTTCCCGCATCCTGATGATCTACCGGCTCGGCAGCACAATACCCCCAAGGCCCATCACTCGCCGTAAGACCCCAATTATCTGCTCCATATCCGATATTCTTTTTAGGATTCTCTACACAGTAACGGTAGTTTATAAGAGCTATATTCCGAAAGTTCTCGAAGTAATTTTCAGAAACATATTTATCTTTTATCTTGTGCGGATCAAGCCCCAAGTATGAATAGTGTATGAAAAACAATGGCCCACCATTAGACACCCCCACATCGAGCTTTACTCCGAAATATGTATTTCCGTTCGAGTACATTGCCCCATCACGTGTTTGTCCCCAGTCGGCACGATAATCCTGCGCCAGCTTTTCCTGACTAGCCCATCCCGAATAATACATGTCTTTGCCTACACCGTGGGTTGGTGAGGCTATTGCCAGCAAATAAGTTATCATTGTCTCGTTCCAGCCGATAAGATTGTGGTTTATCACCCATTCCTGATCCGGAGACCAGTGCCAATACAAATATTTACTGTCTTTTGTCTTTTTGAACCAATCCCATTCTATATTTTTCCATAGTTTGGTGATTGTATTTCGGATGTATTTCTCATCATCACTGTTCTTGTCAAAGTATTGACGGGCTGTTAATAGCCCTTGAAACAAAAAGGATGTTTCTACCATATCGGCTCCATTGTCACGCATTCCGAAAAATGGTTCCACTTTACCTGTTGTTCCATCTATAAAATGAGCATAGCCTCCATGAAAAGTTTCGGCTTTGTCGAGAAATGCGACTATTTTTTTGAACCGTTGTATGGCTTCTTCGCGAGTGATATATCCTCTCTCTACACCGGTTACAATTGCCATCATCCCAAAACCAGAAGCTCCTGTTGCAATCATATTTCTACGTCCCGGAATATTTTCGAGGGCTAGCCCTGAATTTGGTTCTGCGCCATCCCAATAATATCTGAACGAGGCTTCCTGCACCATATCCAAGAGTTGCTCGTCAGTCATATATCGGGTTGTTGATTCTACGATATTAGATGGTTGTGATTCGGAATAGTCATAATTTACACAAGCAATGCGGTAGCTGAATGTCTTATTCGGTTCGTTTGTGAAATCTGCATAACGACCTGTATAAGGATATTGTATGCCTACCTGCTTGAACTCTCTCCCATCTTCGGAGCGATATATTTTGATATATTTTATATTTTCCAACCCTGATTTATCCCACCACAAGTCTACATGACGCTCATAGGCCTTTGCTTTTATCGCCGGGACTATCACGTTTGAAACAGGTTTTTGGATAGGACTTAATTCTACCTGATCTATATATAAAGTATGCTCTTTTCCGTCTTGTGAATTTTGTTTGAAAAGAACTTCTTTTATTTCTTTTGTATTTGTGTAGCTTAAATTTTTAAATTCAGATAGAGGGATGGATACTGATACCCATTCCTCTTGTTTGAATTGAGATATATAGTCGTTAAAGTTGATAAAGGACGATGTAGTTGTTTCTTTCTTGTTAATAGCACCTATGGCAATAAGAGGTAATTCTTCTGCTTCTGTTCCCGATTTGACAAATAATTTAAAGTCCAGAGATTTACCCTCTTTCACAAAGTCTTTTCCCCGCCAATCATGATAAAGAATCGACGCCGACCAGCTTCCATTAGGTGCAGACACATAGTTTAATAACAGTGAGTTTTTTGCTGTAAAGTATTCCTTTTCGGATACCGGTAGTTTATTTTCTATATTCTGAATATAGCTAGGAGATGTATAATCGGCTCTACTGTAATAGTAACGCCCTGCCATCAAACCATTGTCAAAAAAAATGTGATCGTATTCCGGTTCTTGCGCGGGAGCAGATAAACATCTTATAACTAACAGACAGAAAATAATTCTTAATTTCATGATATGGCATTTACGTTGATAATAAAAACTTACACATTACAATATATTCAGTACAAGAAGAGACGAATACCCAGCACCTTTTCAAGTACTGAGTATCCTCTCCTGATAGTTTCTTATTTAAGATTTGGATTCAAATCTTTTTGAGCTTGAGGTATCGGATAAAATTCGGACTTACCTTCGGTAAATCCCGGAAGTGTTCCGGCAGCCTTACCTGTACGAACAAGATCAAAGAATCGTTCGCCCCATTCGCACGCTAATTCAACTCGTCTTTCTTCCAAAATCTGATCCAATGTAACATTTGTCAATGTTGGCATTTTTGCTCTGGTTCTCACCAAGTTGAAAGGAGCATCCCCATTCTCATTTTTACGAACTTTTGCTTCGGCATTCAATAGAAGGATGTCTGCATATCTCATCACACGGATGTTATTACCAAATCCATACCCTGTTCTTCCTTCCGGAAGCTGAGTGCTAGGCAGATACACTTTTCCATTAAATACTCGATCGTTTCCGTCTGCTGCTGTACTTGGTTTTAGCACATCCCCTTCCTTGGTTGTAGATCCGGCATACAAGAAAGTAGTTTCTTTACGTACGGTCTCCCCCCTGTCTTGGAATAGTTTCTCTAAAGAAGCACTTGGAACCATGAAGCCCCAGCCTCCTTCAATATTTGTTCCTACAAATCCATTTCTTGGGCCTTGGAATGCAAACCACGCATCAGACTCTATTGCTGTGCTACCAACCAAACCGTATTGTAGTTCGAATAAATTTTCGTTTGATAAGCATCCCGGCTTTTTGAAATAATCATAAAAATCGGGATAAAGCTCAAACTTGTTACTGTTGATAATCTCATTTGTTGCAGATAGTACAGCATCCCAATTGTTGATATCAGAGTTTGCTTTTGCCCTCAGTGCCAGAGCTGTATATTTAGTAACCTGACCTTTCAGAGGCATTTCGTTAGGACGTAAAGCCGGAAGATTGGCTTCACAGAAATCCATCTCATCATTAATAAACTTGTAGATATCAGCCCGAGGGGTAACATTAAGTGTACCTAATACTTCTTTGTTATCGGTAACAAGCAATGCATCGCCCCAGAATCTGGTTATCTGAAAATAAGCAAAAGCTCTGATAAAACGTACCTCTGCCTGATATTGAGTATTCAGTTTTTTATCAGCCTCGGTTGTTGTATACTCGTTATATCTATTCAGGTCTACCAAAGCAGAGTTACAACTCAATACCAAATTGTATAATCCTGTCCATGATGAGTTTAATGCCCAATATCCACCAAGCTGATTGTATTCGAATGACTTTGCATAGTTTAACTCTCCCTGATCGGAAGGTGAAGAACCTTTATTTATATCATCACCTCTTACGCTCAGTAGGCCAAGTCTTCCCCAGAAACTAAGTCCACTTCCTCCACGCATACGTGCATAGATACCGATTAGCGGCTGGTTCATATTTTCGGTCAGAGTATAATCAAGCCCCTCGACATCTAATACATTTTCGGGTTCCTTATTTAGCCAGTCGCTACAACTGCTTAATAACAATAATGCTGATATAATGTATATATAAAATTTCATAACTATAATTTCTTATTTCTTTAATTAATATACCAATCTGAAACCAATACTGTAAGTTGAGGTTAAAGGATAAACATCGTTATCTATTCCATCAGCCACGTCTGTAGTAAATCCATTATAGGAGAAGAAATTGAATGGTCTTTCTGCCGTAAAACTTACTCTTAAGCTAGATTTGTTTCCACTCTGAGGAAAAATATTCTGGAAAGTATATCCCAACTGTATATTCTGAATCGTAAATGTATTGGCACTTTCAACAAAGAATGAGTTGAAGCGGCTATATGTCCATGTATGCCCCAAAGCTGCGCCTGATACATATTTGTTTGTAGAGCCTTCACCTGTCCAACGGTTTTTAACGATATCTTCGTCGAAATTTATATCTGTTTGTTTTTGTCTCAAGAACCGTTTTTGATTCAAAATCTTATGACCAAATTGCCCTTGGAATGCTGTACTAAAATCAAAAGCTTTGTAAGTGAACCCGATATTACCACCCAAGAAAAACTTAGGCAGTGGTGAACCGAGCAAAGTTCTGTCTTGGTCTGTCAGTTTTCCGTCGCCATCTATATCTTTAAACTTAATGTCTCCCGGAACCGGTTTGCTGGCAATATCTGTTAAAGTTTTATCATTATCAATTTCTGCCTGATTCTGATAAATACCTTCCATTACATATCCATAGTAAGAGTCTACTGTCTGACCAATCTGTCTGATACGGCCATAGTCTCCGGATGTAATTATGCGTTCCAAACCATCAAGGTGAGTGACTTTATTTTTTAAAGTCGACATATTTACACCAACATTGTAAGTAAAATCACGTCCGATCTTGTCTTCCCAGTTTAGAGAAACTTCTAAACCCGAGTTTTGGATCTCACCGTTATTCATTAATAATGATCCGGCTCCTAACTGAAGTGTCTTCAAGAACACAGCATCTTTTGTAGTACGTTTGTAATAATCAAGTTCTCCGGATAAACGGTTATTCAGAACAGTAAAGTCCAAACCGAAATCCAATTCTTCTACTTTCTCCCATTTCAGAGAAGAGAAGAACGAAAGGCTGGATGTACCCGGCATAATCTGTCCGTTGAAATATCCGGTTTCTTGAGTAATGGAAGCAAATCCATCATTTCGTTGTATCTTATCGTTACCTAGCATACCCCAACTTCCTCTTAATTTCAGGAAGTCAAATACTTTCTGATTCTTCATAAAGTTTTCTTCCGAAAGCACCCATCCAAGACCTACAGAAGGGAAATATCCCCACTTTTGTTGATACTTGGAGCTACCATCGGCACGGAATGTAGCAGATAATAAATATTTGCCTGCATAGTCATACATCAAACGTCCGAAAAACGAAGCGCCTCTATTTTCTTCTGCATTGTCGTACCAAGTATCCGCATCTGCTCCTTGTTCGATAATAGAACCGTTGTGTAAGTACCAGTACTCGTCTCTTCCATCAGGGATACCTTCGCCTTGCAAGCGCATTCTTTCCCATCTCTCTTTTCTTATAGAATTACCTGCCATCAGAGTCACATTGTGTTTCTCATCAAAAGTGTCTCTATATGTCAGGATATTATCTATCAACCAATTGTTTGTATATTTCTGAGATTTAGTCAACTGCGTTTTCTTATTTTGTTGACTGGCCGAAACAGTATATATCGGTAAGAATAAACGATTGCGTTGGAAAGACAAATCCTGATTGTAAGAAGTTCTGAATGTCAACTTATTTTCTAAGAAAGACAACTCCATGTAAAGTGCCGGAAGAACTTCTGTCACCCCCACTTTGTTGTTGTAATAATCAGCAATAGCCACCGGATTCCAAAAGTAGTTTGTTAGCCCTACATCTTGTGCCGATCCATATTTGGTAGGCGATGCAATGCTATTATTCGCATCATAAGCCGGATATATAGAAGGTGATGTATACGCATTGCCAAAAGCACTGTTATTTGCAAGCTTTTGATCACTGTTTACAACAATAAAGCTACCTCCTACTTTCAACCAGTTGGTGATACCTATATCTACTTTAGAACGCATATTTAATCTCTCATAACCATTGTCGCTATCCAAGATACCTTTCTGGTTCAAATAACTAATACCGATTGAATACGTTGTTTTTTCTCCACCTCCGTTAACATTTATAGCATGGCTATGCATAGGTGCTACTCTCAATATTTCGTCATACCAATCGGTATTTACAGAGGGAATACCATTAGCACCACCAAACTTAGCGATAGACTGATCGATAGTATTTGTATTACCGATTTCTTTCATCACTGTCGCATATTGCTGAGAGTTAGCCATCTTTACCAGGTTAGAAGCTTTTTGCAAACCAAAGTAACCATCATAAGTAACCTGAGGTTTTCTGTCTGTCAAGCCTTTTTTAGTTGTAACAATGATAACTCCATTCGCTGCACGTACTCCATAAATAGCAGCAGAAGAAGCGTCTTTGAGTACGCTCATGTTTTCGATATCACTGTTATTCAAGAAGTCGATATTATCGAAGAACATACCATCTACAACATACAAGGGTCCGGTTTTAGAATCATCATAGTTTCCGACACCACGGATACGTACTTTAGGCGAACTTCCCGGCTGACCGGTGTTGATTACCTGTAGTCCGGGTACTTTACCCTGCATTGCTTGCATCGGCGATGCTGTAAGATGCCTGTTGACATCATCCCCTTTGATAGTAGCAATAGGAGATGTCAAGTCTTTTGCTTTTGCACTACCATAACCGATCACGACTGTTTCGGCAAGCATCCGGCTGTCGTTTTTCATAACTACATCGATACTTGCTTGTGAGCCAACAGTTACTTCTTGTGTTTGCATTCCCACATACGTAAATACTAAAACATTGCCTGTAGCAGCTGCAATAGTATATCTACCATCGATATCGGTAATAGTACCATTGTTTGTTCCCTTTATTTGTACAGTAACGCCAATCAGCGGTTCATTGGCTTCGTCCTTTATAATTCCTGAAATAGTTTTCGTTTGAGCATAAATATTTCCTGTGGTTAATAGGAAACAAAACAGGAATAATAAATACCGCAAAATCAGTGAATTCAGATTCCCTGAAATAAAGTCTTTTTTGGATTTTTTCATAGTTCAAATTACTTTAATTAACTGTTAACCAATTAATCTAAATAATAAGGCAGGAGTAATGTTTACAATAGCCAACCGGCTATAGAGTGAGGTGACTCTTTCCATGATATTTAGATTTATGCCAAAATTAAAGCACACAGACAAGATCATGTAAAAGGAGGGTTCACATCAAATACGCACGCACTCTATTTAACGTACATTAACAATGCACACTTTCCACTCTAACACACATAAACAAATGTATTACAGAATATTATTTTAAATTAATCGAGATTTAAAATAAAATCATTTAGATTCTGTGTAGACCTGAGGTTAAGTTTCTTTCTCAGTCTATAACGATTGTTTTCGACCGATCTCGTCGATAAATTCATAAGAGAGGCAATGTCTTTTGTCTCGAGATTTAGCTTCAAACATGCGCAAAGTTTAAGGTCGTTGGGGGTGAGTTCGGGATATAGAATCTTCAATTTCTTGAAGAAATTAGTGTGTTTCTGTTCAAATTTTATCAATAAGATTTTCCAATCGTTATCATCCTCCAAATTATTGTTTAAGATAGGCAATACCTTCTGATATAAAAGCTTCAAAGTTTTATTATCACTTGAAAGACAGAACTCATCAATCACTTCTTTTATAGACAGTATAATCTCATTCTTTTGGATAGTAAATGAAGTCTGGTCGAAGATTTCCGCATCTTTTTTCTCTATTTCACTTTGTAATTCCTGATTTATGGTTTGTAGTCTTTCGGCTTCTCTCTGTCTTATTTTTTGCAGGTGTTTATTCTTATATCTCTTTAGGATGATAACCCATACGATATATGCAACAAACATAATAAGTAATATATAGATCAGGTAAGCCCACAAAGATAAATACCAAGGAGACAATACAACAAACTGAGACGTAGTAATCTCGGATGTGTAGCCAATATTGTCTGTAGTACGAAGCATGAACGTATATTTTCCGGCAGATAAACGGTCATAGGTTACTTTATCTATCTTCTGAGGTTTCGACCATTCATTATCTATTCCTACCAGCTTGTACTGGAATAAAAGATTTCGGCTTAATACCTGATCGGATATAAAACTAAAAGTAACCGAATTATATTCGTAAGGAACCTCAGACAATGTTGCCGGATCTCTAAAATCGAACTTCCCTTTCGTTGATTTTATCTCTAAGGTTTCCAGATATGGCCTGTCCTGAACCGACTTATATTTCTTTGCAGGAATTTTGTCATTATAGAGTAGGAAGCCATTATCTAAACAAATGAAGTTTATTGAATCATTCAAGATAGAAATATTCTCGTATCCTTCTACTAACGATAGTTTATGAACCCCGATATTATATCTTTCTTCAATTTTGGCTTCACTCCCATCATAACTGAATTTGAAAAGGCTTTTATCCGTTATAGCCCAGAAAGAATTATCCTTGATATGAATAATCTTCTTTATTTTATTAATAGACTTAAAGCAGTTATTCAGCTTCTCGTTTGGCTTGATCGTATTATCTATTTCGTCATACGTCAGAAAATTATTATCGCCGAACAAGATTATACGCCCTCCCACTTTAAACATCGATAGTTTATGAGGCAAATTTTCTTGCGTATTATCTCCATAATAACTCCAACTCTTTACGCCCATCACATCGTCATTGAATAGGTATCTGTAAGTCCCTTTGTATGGATGCTGAACCCATATATTTCCCAGATGATCGAGTTCACTCTTGAAGACAGGTCCTCGGCTCTCGTCTATATCATAGACCTTATTTGTTCCTTTATGAACTATCTTCAAGTGATTGTAAGTTGATACAGCTAATATTTCAGCTTTATTTACCGTATATTCTTTTATATCATAGATGCCAGACATTATAAAAGGTAAATAAGGATATGACTTATCATCCTCGATAATCATCGCACCACGATTGTGGCAACATATCAGCTTATTGTCTATAACACGCAAACTCCATACTTGTCCTTGCGTTCCGTTTACCAATCTAAGGTTTTCTAGAGAGTTTACTGATTGCAGTTTACCCTCAGGCATATAAAACAGCCCCTGATTAGTTCCTATATAGAGTTTATTTTTCCAATAAAAAGCATCATATACAGCCCCTATATTTCCATTCGGATCAGTATAATAACTCATATTGTCTAGATACTGTATATATGCTATCCCCCTATCTAATCCGGCCCAAAAATTTCCGTTTTTGTCTTCGCGCAACGATAATACCGTATTGTTGTTAAGCTCTGTGGCTGTAGAAAAATGATTTAATATATTGCCGTTTTCGTCAACCTCATATATACCGTTAAGGATAGAACCAAAAAAATATGTTCCTCGTGAAGTGAGTAATCCACAATTAAGTTCATTTAGCTTCAAAGCTGATGAAATGGGAGTATTCCAAGGGGAGCTTTTCACCCCATCATAGATATAAAGACCGTTAGTTGCAGTACAGATCAAATATTGATCTTTTTTGTAAGGTAAAATCGTTCTGACATCTTTCCCTGTGAAAAACGCTCCATCATTTATTTTTGTAAGCTTATCGTCTATCAATCGGAACAATTCGCCTTGCATTTCTTGTACCCAAAATTGTCCACGGACTTTCAGCAAAAAAAGAATATTCTTATTTATCTTTATTTGCTTAACAGTTTTATAATCGTATATGAAAATGGAATTAAAAGATTGAAAGTACACCTTATTATCATTAAACCATATCTTCCAGAAATCATTTTCCTGCATCGATTTCTGATCAACCAAAGATTTTAATGATGTATATTTCAATTGCCCGGAAATATCTCTTTTCCAAAGGCCAAATTCTTCATAACCACCGGTAAATATCGTTTGATGATCGAGTACTGCCACACTCCTTACCACAGACCTGTTGGCCATCTGAAAAAGCTTCCACTCTACGCCATTAAATTGCAGCAACCCGATATCATTTCCAAAATAAGTACACCCTCTTTCATCCTGATCTATAGACCAGTTTTTGTTTGCTGCACCGTATGTGTTTCTATCAAAGTTTACAATATATGGATTATTTGCTTTTGCAAAAGAGGAATATAAACAAAGCAATAGGATACATAATAAATAACTAGCATAACTCTTTTTCATGTGATATCTTGTGTTACATATTTGTCTATATTACTACTTCTACGAACTTGTACAAAAATAACAACATAATTTTAAATAAATAAGATGATATATGACTTAAACTTTTTGGATAGAGAGTATACTGTGGTTAAAAGCCTTTTATTCGGTAGACAGTAGAGATTGTACTCCTTTTAAATAAAAAAAATGCTTGTGTTAAATAAAAACACAAGCATTTCATGAATATTATATTTTTTATAAGTTACTTCTCAAGGCTTATCGTAAAGTTGTAACTATATTCTTTATCAGTAAAACTATACTTGCTTAAAGGTCTTGCACCCCACGAATCTAAGCCGGCTACCCCGCGTTGAAACAAATCTACACAAAGTACAACTTCATTTCGAGGCAATACATCCGACCAGTGCTGTTGCTTTTTGGTTCTACCCGGATCCAGATCTTCCGGCTTATAATTAGTTGCACTTACAGACAAAGGTTGCCCTCCTTCAACACGAACACCTTTATTCTGGCCATTTGTGAGAGTCAACCAACGCACATCAGTCTTATTTCCTGTTTCTTGTGGACGGTAATAACTAAATGCCTGATCTTCTACCTTCCCTTTCCAAACACCCATGAATGAATCATGTTTGCGATCTATATAATTTTCATGAGGACCACGTCCATACCATGCAAAGTCATTGTATTCTCTAGGCAAAGTCATTATCATTCCAAATCGCATCATATCCGGCAAATTATCTGACAATGCCTTATAATCAGCCTTTATATTCAGGCTTCCATCCTTATTCACGGTATACGTCAGATCTACTTTTGCTTCTATGGCAGACAGTTTACATTCATATTTTATAGCAATATTTCCGTCTTTCTCTTCACTGCCCAAATAGCTGTAACGGGTATTATCTCCTGCCACTTCCCACAAGCGAAGATTAATCTGATCGTTTGCACCAAAGTCATTATCGGTAGGCCCCCTCCAGAAGTTGAAACGAGGCAATTCGCGCATTACAGGTCTTCCGTCACTCTCAAACCGGGTAAGTCCACGACGTGTGTCTTTTGTCGCAAACTGATATTTCAGAGTGCCTGATGTTACGATTATCTGATCCTGCTCTTTAGAAATATTTAATGAGCCTGACTTTCCTTTTTCAGTAAAATAGTTGTTTGTATCGTATGCAAATTCTTCTTTTGCTACTTCAAATCCGGCCTTTAGGAAAGGTGTTTCTTTCTTATTGTAAGCGTAAACCTGTAAGAAATACTCCACTCCCGGCTCAGCCTTTATTTGCGGTATATTTAGTTTCACATCTTTCTGAGAGTCGGCAGGGACGGATACGTCAAATGTTCCTTTCGATTCCACGTTGCCATTCTTCAACAACACCCATTCGTAAGAGTAGTTATCATTTGTAAGATCAGTGAATTTATAATCATTTATCACTGTTATGATACCATTATTCAGATCTTTCGCTTTGAATAGTATATTTTGATACACTTTTTTTACAATGTGAGTATGTGGCAAATAATTCTGATCGGGGCTAATCATACCATCCATACAGAAATTTCCATCATTAACAAGGTTATATCCGCCCAGGTCGCCACCATACGCCCAGAAGAATCTGCCCTGATCATCTTTTGCAGGGAAACCATGATTGTACCATTCCCAAATAAAACCTCCTTGCATATTCTTACTGCTACGCATAACGTCCCAGTATTCTTGCATATTACCCATACTATTTCCCATCGCATGTGCATATTCACACATAATATAAGGTTTCTCCAAATCTCTGGCAGCATCACGCTTCATAGATTCCCATGATGGATACATCGGGCAGAATATATCAGTATTCCTGTCTCTTTGATGTGCTTGTTCGTATTGCACAGGGCGGCTCTTATCTCTTGCTTTTGCCCAATCATAAGTATCGAAAAATGCTTTGCCATTGCCGGACTCATTCCCTAACGACCAGAAAATAACCGACGCATGATTTTTATCTCTTTCCACCACGTTCTTTATTCTGTCCATATGAGTGGCATTCCATTCAGGAAGGTTAGATACATTGCTCGGACCATATCCCAATCCATGCGACTCTTGATTTGCCTCATCTACCAGATAGATTCCGTATTGGTCGCACAGCTTATACCACAATGTAGGCTGAGGATAGTGAGATGTACGCACGGCATTAATATTCAATTCTTTCATCAACTGTATATTGCGCATCATCACCTCGCGGTTTACAACCTGCCCTGTCTTATAATTATATTCGTGCAGATTGACTCCTTTAAAGTACACCTTTTTGCCATTAATAAGGACTTGGGCATTTTTGATTTCTATTTTACGGAAACCTATTTTGCTAGATGTAACCTCTACAATCTTGTTTTTCTCATCTTTAAGAGAGATCAGCAAAGTATATAAGTTAGGCGTTTCGGCTGTCCATTTTAACGGATTAGACACTGTACCGCTAAAAGTTGTTTCTTTCAAACCATTAGAAGGAACCGTTACTTTTTGAGATTTACTAAATACGCTTTTTCCTGCACCATCGAGCAAAGTAACTTCTACTGTTTGGTTTTTATTCTGGGTAGCATAATTTTTCAATTCCACATCAAGACTAAACACCCCATTCTTGTAATTAGCATCCAAGTCAGGATGTGCAAAAAAGTCTGATATACGTGTCTCTGCTGTGCTATAGAGATAAACACTGCGGTTGATACCTCCCAATCGCCACATATCCTGATCTTCAATGTACGACCCATCACTATATTTATAAACCTGACAAGCCAAAGTATTTCTTCCTTTTCGCACATAAGGAGTAATATCAAATTCAGCCGGGCTCTTCGCATTCTCGGTATACCCTACCTTCTGGCCATTTATCCACAGATACATAGCGGTAGTTCCACCTTCAAAGTGAATGAAAACTTTGCGTCCGTCCCATGTCTGAGGAAGATCAAATTGATGCTTATACGAACCTACGGGATTATCGTTCTCGTTTACATAAGGCGGATTTGTTGGGAATGGGTAAATTACATTGGTGTAGATGGGAATACCAAATCCGTTAAACTCCCAATTTCCCGGTACAGGCATATCTGTCCATTTGCTTACATCATAGTTTTCTTTATAAAAATCAGCAGGAGCTTCGGATGGCTTAGCCACCCAATGAAACTTCCAGGTACCATCTAACGACATAAAGTAAGGTGATGCCGAATAGTCATCTTGAGCTGCAAGCTTTGCATCGGGATAGGGCAAGAACGAGGCTCTGGGTTTTTCTTTATTGATAGCAAAAACTTCGGGATTCTCCCAATCTCTTGTTTGAGATGTTGCCATAACAGCAACCAAAAGGAATGCTAAGATCAAGTTTAATTTCATGAATTTTTATGATATAAAATTAACAATTAAATAATTTACACTGGCATTTGACTTAAAGATGTTAAATATAGTCATTTTCAACCATCCTTGCAAAATGTTTCTATGCTTTTGTATTCGGTTGTTATACAACAATAGCGGCTATAAGCATTCTATAAGCCGCTATCTGAAATCAAATGGGTAAAACTTAGGAGGAACTCATTCTCTAATGATCTACCAAAAGATATTTATTTTCTTTGAGGCAGAGAGGTTGTCAAATCTCTTTCTTTGCGAAGCATTTTACCTGCTTCCCCTACCAACCATAAATAATGATCACTCTGCAATCCTTCTTCGATAGGAACAAAAGTGCTTCCCGATATACCCACAGGAACTTGTGTTGCACATTTGAAGATGGCTGTTCCCTCATCAATTTCATCAAACATTGCTATATAAAGAGACTTTGCACCTGCTTTTATCGACTCACTCATTTGTTTCCACAAGAATGAACCTCTATTACAAGGTATCTGCGAGGTATTATCACCTTTCAGATTTTTCCACGAAAAGCCGGGGAAGGCCAAAGGAACATAATCTACTTTATTTTCTTTACACCAGGCTATGTCTTCAGATATAAGCTTGGCAAAAGGAGAATATGAAGCCTCATTGTAACGACCTACAAACCAAGGCATAATTATATCACTTTTTCTTATCAACTCATGGAGCTTCGGATCTTCCATCGTATCTGAGGTAAGAGTACGCCAGTATGTAGGGACTCCAAGCATTATACTAAATCCGCTTTCTTTAAGTTTATCCACCATGATTTCTATATCAGATAATCCGTATGCTCTATTATCATTAAATCCTACACCCCATATCACCACCAATGGTTTTCCATTGTGATGGAGATAAGACGGATTTTTCTTTTGGTCTTTGATGTCATAAGCTTTTACCAACTCGTCAAAATCGTCCAGCAAAACTTTTTCATCACCTGAGCGCATGCCACTCAGGTCGTACATCACACATATAGCCCGTTGATATTTCTGCGCTGCCTTCATTGCCGAGATCAGCACTTTGTTGAAATGATTCTTGCCGCTCGGATTCTTTATTTCATTCACAAACCGTTGCATAAATACACCATCGAGTCCATATTCTTTCATCCATCGAAAATGGGTATCAACAGTAGACTCGTCATACGAACTAAAGGTATATGCAGGGCTTCCATCGGGAAAAACAAACTCTGTCTTATATGTCTTCTCATATTCCGATACATCAGGCCAATAGTCTACTGAGCTCGATCCGGGACAGAATCCTTTTCTCCCTTTGTAATGATACCAACCCCTGTTAGCACCATCATCCGGGGTATTGAACCACCCCTGATAACCAGCCATTACCAAACCATTATACGAATCGTACTTATAATTCTTATCATTCTCTTTCGAAGTGCTATTTTGTTTCTGTCCACAAGAGACTATACAAGTCAATATGAAAAAGGATAGTAATATCGATTTTATTTTCATGTCTTATTCTTTCTTTATTTCACGTTATCTTACTACAGACGATAATATCTGCTTCATAAAGTTTTTATCTGCCGAGTTGAAACGGATGTTCGTTTTTATCTGGGAATTATTCCTCGGATTCACCAATTTTATAACCATATGATTCCATCCTTTATCCAGCATTATATTAGGAACCTTAGTCTCTGCCTGCCCAACACTTTCTTTTGAAAATACTTTATTCTTGTTCAAGTAAACCGCAAATCCACCTTCAAAGTCTAAAAACATATCCAAACTCGGCATATCAGGCTCAGCCAGCAGATTACTCAATGAGCGTGGGCTATATATCCAAAAACTCATATAAGCCACAGCCGTTCTGTCTCTTTCGGGCTTTGCCAATGAAAACAATCCATTCTCGGCAATTGCTACTGCCCACGATTGATTGTCAGATATTGTATTCAGTTGAGGAATAATATCCGCCTCACCCTTCAGAAAATCGGTTGACAATAAATCTTCTACCGAATGAGCATCTTTACTTAAGGATACAACTAGTGACTTTTGTAACTGCGCCTTAGTATCTAATGCCTGCATGCTTTTTATATTATCATTGGAAATAGCAGCTCCCAGATTCAACAGCATTTTGGTAAGCAAAGACTGGGTCTCCAAGGCTATTTCTGAGAGGTCGAGTGTAGAAAGAATTATTTCAGCGTTCCCTTGTTTGAGAGAGGCTATTACCACATCTGCTCCTTTAGATTCTCGCTCGCTACGGAAGACATTTCCGGTCTTCGATGTCTCAGCCTGATAATTCCAACGTTGCCAATCGGTATTGCATGCTCTCAATAATACATCCGATTTCATTACAAAATCTCCTGACATACCATAATGCATTGCCGTTTTGCCTCGTGGCATAAGCTCTGAGAAATAAAAATCAGCATGATTTAATCCTTGCAACAAAACAGGTGTTCCCTCTTTCAGAAATGAAGTGGCTTTTCTGTCTTCCAACGATACAGAATAAGGAAGGATAGCATTGATGAAATCTCTTGATTGTGGATTTACGCCCATTAGGAGAATTTTTGCTCCGGCTTCAATCGCCTTCTGTATTTTTAACTGTTGTTCTTTGGTGTTTGTCGGAGGATTATTTCCGTCTATTATTACCAAAGTTTTATTTGTGATCTTTGAATCAGTGAGGATTTTCAATCCTAAATTTTCAAGATTTTCCTTTAGTTTCGAATCCACCGAAGCATATAATACAATAGCATAGACAGCTGGGACTACTTTTTCTATTTCTTTTTTATCTTCTATCTTTCCGCTATACGGCAGCATCGGCGTTGCATTAGCCTTGCGCACAGCATCTAGCAAAGGCCATTCTCTATAAAGCGGCAACGACATATCATATCCCGGATTGAGAGTAGTAGTATATGGGCCTAAGCGCTCCGGCTGCATTCCATATCCGCCTTCTTGGAAGTAGAAGAAGATACCATCATCTGCAACAGGAGGACGTGTTGTATCTTTCATTCCCAGCTCAAGAGGTTGCAATCCATACCATGCCAGATTGAATATACTGCTATACGAAGCATTCAGGTCACGTTGAGTTTTTATAAGTTCATAGCTTTCTATTGCTACACCCTCCATCCTACCGAGCATACTCTCGTAAGATCTATTACCGTTATACTCTGACGATTGTTTAGGAGTTCCGTAATATGCCATACTCTGCTCTCCTATCCCCCACGGTTTTCCTTCCGATGCCCATTTTCGCATACCGCCCATACCACCGTAATGACCGATAACAGTAGGCAGATCGGTTGGTCGGTCGGTTTCTCCATCGCCCGATATCCAAGGTCGAGTAGGGTCTAGTTCGGCTGTCACCTTTACCCATCGGTTTATTTCATCTAGTTGTTTTTGAATGAGCTCTTCCGGTGCTTTAAATACGTGTACCGCTACAGGAACTGTTTCGTTGCAAACACTCCAGCCGAATACCGATGCATAGTTCTTATCTCTTTTTATAAGACGGCGAATATGTTCTACACAACTCTCCCAATAATCGTCGCTATCGATCTTCGGTCCTCCGTCGCTCGACCAGATACCCGTTTCATCCAGTATGCAGATACCCATTTCGTCGGCAACATCCAGATAAAAACGAGGGAAAGGCTGAGCATGTAAACGAACTGCATTTGCATTCACATCTTTAAGCATACTAAACCATGCCCAAGGGTAGCGGCGCGTCATCTGAGGCACTCCCATAAAGTGCCATGAGTCGCCTCTCAAAGATATCTGTTTGCCATTCAGCAACAACCTATCTCCTGAAATTGTAAACTGACGCCAACCAAAACGGTTATACTTCTTATCTATTGTTTTATTGTTTTCGGTCACATTTACGACCAAGCCGTAAAGATTTGGTGTTTCGGGCGTCCAATATTCGAGTTCTCCGTTTACAATTTTTTCAATTATAACTTTTGTGGTTGAATTGGGTTGTAATACAATCTTTTTTTCTGTAGGAAAAGTCAATGAAGCCTGAGCAGCGACCTCTCCTTTCTGTTCGGGACTTTCATTAATTGTACGTCCAGCCAGATTGTACCATTTTTTTACCTCAGCATCCAAGTTTAGAGTTCGCTTCTGCGAGGATGCATTTTTAATATCGAGTTCTATTCTTAATTTTTTATTCTGTACATCGGGCTGAATAAACAAGTCTTCTACATACACCTGATTATAGGCAAACATATATACGTCTTGCCATATCCCTGCCATTTCGATACCCCACATAGACCCTCCTACGTAGGTTCTACGCCCATATTTTCCATGATTATCAAACAAGCTGCCTTTGGCTACACCGACAAGTATTTCATTTTCTTGTCCGGGCTTTATGAAAGATGTTATATCCGCCTCGAAGGGTAGGAATAATTCAAAGTTTTCAGCCACTTTCTGACCATTTACATACACCTCGGTTTTTCCCATCACAGCTTCAAAATGGAGAATAACCTGTTTACCACTCCAATCTGAGGGTACAGACACATCTTTCCGCATCCATCCTATCTCGGCTTTTTCCCACTCTTTGGGATAACTTGGATAAGCGGTAAAATCTCCCCCCTGTCCGTCTGTAAAATGATTTACATTCCATGGTGACGGTATCTTTATAGCAACGTTTTCTTTTTTGAAAGTCACAGGCTTCTTAAAATCTGACGCTTTCGCTCCGTATATTGGCATAAAGTCCCATTTACCGTTCAGGCACAATTCTTGTCTGTATGGCTTTTCCACATCATTTACCAACCCCTGCATAGGGTTGAACGGGTAAGGATATTTTATTCTTTCCGTAGCATACATACTAATGGAAAGGGCAATCAGAACAGTTAGTATAAAATACTTTCTCATTTTTATTTTGTTTGGCATTTATTCAGGTTGCAGAAGCATTAACCTTTTAAATTTATAAAATTATCTCAGTTATTTTTCGTATAAAATCAATATAATAATACACTATAAAGTATTATTCAAGAATATTAATTACTCTCGTTTCGGCATTTTGATACTCAATGGTTTTTGTCTACGCATCATTTTTGTTGCTTCTCCTGTAAGCCACAAATAGTGGTCGGATGGCATACCGTCCATACCTACAAACTTGGCTATATCACTTACCGGAGGATTATCGGTACATTTAAAGATAGCTGTGCCTTCGTTTACCTCATCAAACATAGCTACATAAAGCATACTAGCCCCTGCATTAATAGCCGTGGATATCTGTTGCCAGTAAAAACGCCCGCCCTGACGCGGTATCGACCCGGAGGGTTTAATATCATCAGGGAACTCGAACCTACTGAGATTATGCCAGCTAAAACCGGGTGTAACACAAGGCACATAATCTATTTTGTTTTGTCTGCACCACTCTATATCTCCGATTATTAAGTCACGATAGCGATCCATATCATTGTGCAATAGAGGAGAAAAACGCTGTACAGTCCATGGAAGAACAATATCTGCCTTGCGGATAATTGTATGCAAGTATGGATCGGGAAGGCAGTCTGCATTGAGTTCGCGCCAGAAGGTAGGAACTCCAAGCATTACACTACAGCCTCCATATTCAGGATCATTTTTGAGAAAATCGATAAAACGATCAATACCGATATCACGAGTATTATAGGGCCTGTCGGGAAATCCGATACCCCATATCGCAACAAGCGGCTTACCATTAAAAAACAAATATGTTTTATTTCCTTTCTGGTTTGTCACCTTTATAGAGTCAACCAAGTATTTCCAATCTTCTATGAGGCTTGAGCAGTCTTCTCCCGACTTGCTGAGTCCCGAAAGATCGTACATAATAGCGATAGCACGCTGATACTTAGACGCTGCTTCAAATGCATTCTTGATAACTGCCGTTTGACCGCCTTGCCGTGCTTTAGCCTGAGCAGCACTGAAGAAGCGTTGCATAAAAACACCATCAACTCCATACTCCTGCATCCATTTGAAATGCAGATCAACTGTACTCTTATCTGTAGAACTGAAAAAGCGTGCAGTAGACCCATCGGCTAGTTTAAGCCCCGTAGGATATGTTTTTTCGTATTCTCGTACATCGGGCCACATATCTATGCGTACTTGTTTTTCGTCGGGATACATAACTCCATCCGCTGGAGCCCGAAACCACCCTTGGTACCCAGCCATGATCATTCCTTTGTAACTGGGATATGCAGTTGTTGGCGCATGCTTTCGCGCTTGCGCCAATATTCTACCCGAGGGCAGCGTCAATATTATTGCGGCAAGCACAAAAAAAATTCCTTTAAAATTCATTTGGTATTTTATTTAATTAATTGTTTCGTCTTTCTTTGCGATATCACTTAGCTACTACAATTCGTTAGGCGAATACATCTCCCCAATCAAGAGAAGAGATGAAGGCATATTTCATGATATTTTTTACTTTACTACAAAAAAAAAGGGAGATACTTAAATTTACATAAACACGCCTATTAATTAAGAATTAAAATTCAGTTAAAATGCTCTTTAAAGATAAAAACTATAAAAACTCCCGTATTCCTTTATTTTTTAAATCACTTATTATAAAGTTCTCATAACTTATCATGAAAAAAATCATTAATTTTGTATGTTACTTATTGGTTGTATTGTTCACACAAAGACCTTTTTAAATAAAAGCTTCCATGAAATACACACTCGCCCTATTTCTCCTGTTATTCAATATTGTCCAACCCTGCATATCAGATAATTCTGAGTACGGATTAAGATTTAAATCATACGAGGTATTAGCAGCAGATCGGACAGGATTGCTTTTGGAAAACGGAAACTATATCGACATCAAAGACGAATTGACTCTGGAGTTTGATTTGAAATATGAGAATACATCTATATTATATGGCTCTACTGTAAAAATAATCAGTGAATCGAAATCCTCAGTAACTCTCGGATTTAGTTCGGGCAATAGTGGAAATTTTCCAATCATGGTAATTAATGATGAAATTATCCCCATATTAACAGATCTCAAACTAAACGAATGGTTTCATGTAGCAATAACGATATCAAACAAAGATCAATCACTAAAAATAAAGTATAAAGATTTTTCCAAAACTTTGACATTAAAGAAAGGAGATTGGAAGGAAGCCATTATCTGTTTCGGGAAGTCAAACCTTACAGGTTTTTCAACAGAAGAAGTTCCGCCGATGATCATAAAAGATATTAAGCTATCGCATGGAGATAAATTATTCAGGCATTGGATTCTAAAGCAGCATAATAAGACCGAATGCTATGATGAGCTGAAACAAGCCCAAGCCACAGTAATGAGCCCCGACTGGATAATAGACTCTTACGCCAACTGGACTAAGCATTTTTCATTATCTACAAATAATAAAACATATATACAGTATGCGTTCGATGCAGGAAGAGGTATTATATATTTTATTCCTGACAATAAACAGATTATTTCTTACAATGTAATCACCAACCAGCAAGATACTATATATGTAAAATCTGGAAGGCCTGCCAATATAAATACGAATCATGTTGTTTTTAACCCTAAAAAGAATGAACTGATTTCGTATAATCTGGAGGAAAAGTTTATATCTATTTTTTCTTTCGAAAATAAGACATGGAGCAGCAACCGTGCACCTGCATTAGAACCGTCGTATTGGCATCACACATCCGCATTGTGGAATTCTAATTCCTCAATAATTACATTCGGCGGGTATGGGTTCTATCGTTATAAAAACGATTTGACCGTGATCAATCCCGCCACCAATGAATGGAATACCCAACAGCTAAATGTAATATCTCCTCGCTATTCGTCGGCATCGGCAATCGTTGGCGATACATTGTATATTTATGGAGGAGAAGGAAACCAAAGCGGAAAACAGGAATTGACTTCTATCATTACCGCCGACCTTTATGCTATCGACCTGAAAACAATGAAAGTATCTCTGTGCTGGGAATATAATAATTCTAATCATTTTCTGCCATGTGGAAATATGATCTATAATAAGGAAGAGGATTCATTTTTGGTTATATCAAAAGCTCTTGGAAAACAAATATTGCTAAAGGTGGCCAGACAAAAACCTGTAATTGAAGAATTGGCCTATATAGACTCTTTGGAATTGAATGCTGATTACAATTTTTCGA
This sequence comes from Dysgonomonas mossii, assembly GCF_004569505.1. Lineage (NCBI taxonomy): Bacteria > Pseudomonadati > Bacteroidota > Bacteroidia > Bacteroidales > Dysgonomonadaceae > Dysgonomonas > Dysgonomonas mossii. The sequence continues at coordinate 68,889 of NZ_SPPK01000002.1, read as the reverse complement.
CTCTGATGAAGCCCGAAAAAGAAAACAAACTGTACGCTCTCTTCTGTAAGGATTACAAAAGAGGCAATTCGGAAATCGATCTGTATAGCATAGCATATCCGCCTATAGCGTCTGGCCAAATATTGCAATCGGCTAAAACCTCCGAGTCTAATGAGTCTAAAACAATATATATTGCAGTAGCTTTCGCTGTGATATGCTTAGTCGCAGGATATGCCGTTTATATAAGAATGAGAAAGAAGAAAGAGAAATCTATTCATTCCGCTTTCTCATTAACGGATGATCTTACAGAAGATGAATCCCTGATAAATAACGATGAAATATATTACGATCGTTCTCGTCAGGCTATTTCCCTACTCGGTTTTTTCAACGTAAAGGACTCTGAGGGTAAAGACATTACAGATCTCTTCACTCCAACACTAAAAAGTCTGGTACTTGCTATAATTTTAAATAGTGAAAATGGCCCCGGTATAAACAGTAAAGTGATAGATAGTCTGATATGGCCCGACAAAGATGAAAAATCGGCAAGGAACAACAGAAATGTATCCATGAACCGACTGAATCAGGTGCTAGAAAAGATTGGGAATGTGCAAGTACAAAACAACAATAGCTTCTGGAAGATAACCATTGAAGACAACTCTATTTGCGATTATCTTGAGGTACTTAAATACATGAGGCTACCGCAAAAGGCAATAATGGAAGATACGGATTCCGAGTCCAAGCTATTGGAACTATTAGGTTATGGACAGCTCTTACCTTTCACTCAAGAAGAATGGCTGGACTCTTTTAAAGCCACATATTCAGATTTTGCAATCGACTTTTTATTGGGCATACTTCTGCGTGAAATTAATTCAGGAAAAGCCAACGCTATTCTTAAGGCATCAAACCTGATTTTCTTATTTGATACACTTAATGAGGAAGCTCTTTTTGCTAAATGCAGGGTATATTACAAACAAGGTAAAAAAAGTCTCGCTAAAAGTACATATAACAGTTTTTGCAAAGAGTATGCAACGCTGTTAGGCGAAAAATATCAAGTATCTCTGGCTCAGATTATCAGCAGTAATTAGTGTAAGGATAGAAATACTATAAAGAAAAGGCTGCCTGAAAATTACTTCTCAGGCAGCCTCTTTTACATTTGTGAATATTAATAAGCAAATGCTAACTTTAATTTCACCCCAATAGATATTGGATATATTTTTTCGGTAAGCGCTTTTGTGCCCTCTGCTTTAAGATACTTTGATGCAGTTATACTATTCACTTCGAAATCGGATGGATGTTGCTTATTATACCCCAACAAAGAACTCTTTTCTTTGTTTTTCCGCACATCGTTAAGTCCGTAATCACAGTATACACCCGAGTAAAGAGCTAGCTTATCGGTAAGCCTCCATTTATTTCCAACCTCGGCTGATAACATAAAAGACAGCTTCATATCCAAATCAGCTTTTTTCTCTGCCCCTGCAAAATGACCTATACCGTTTACTTCATTATCTTTATCGATAAGAAGATCAATGTCGGCATAATAAGCAGTAGTAGACAAATTGGAAAGAGTAGTTGTATATTTTCCACTGACCGGTATTCCTATTTTCCCTCCAACGGCAGCATAAAAACCTTTCGATACAGATTGTTGGAATTGAACCATAAGAGGTATATTCAGGAATGTAGCATTATGCTTCTCTTCAACCGAATGAATGAAATATGCAAATCGAAATTCATCGTTATTGGCATCTATAGCATTATACTCATCAGAGATATTATCCATAAGTCCTTTCGAGTTCATAAAAGATAATTCAAGCCCGGTATTCAACGCCCAGTTTTCTGAGAGAAAGTAATTGTAACCCACCCCAACAGAAGATCCAAACGCCAGCTTATTATCTCCTTCATTTATTTTATATTTCAATGAAGATATTCCTCCCGTTGCAGAGAAAAACACTTCATGTTTGTTATCCTGCGAGCATATGGCAGAACTGGTAAGTAATGCCATAGCCAACAGAACTGTAATTTTCTTGATTTTCATACATTATACTTATTTTGCTATTATCTTAAACTCTTCTTCAAAGCCACTCTTTGTTCGAAGTTTTACTATAAATGTTCCTGCTTTGGATAACGTAAACGGTGTTACTTTACCTACCACAGGAATTGATTTTTCTAAACTTCCCGCAATAGTGTATACTTGTAGTTTTGCCCCTTTCAACATATCCTCATCCAGATCTGTTTCCAAACTGATTACTTCTAAAGCATTTACCGGATTAGGATATACTTTTGTTGACGAACTCTTAAGGAGTGCACTTCCCTGACAGGTAGAAAAACTTTTCCCGTCTGCTGTCGTCATCCTTACAGAATACAAAGCAGCTTTATCGAGAATGTCGGTTTCTTTACCTCCGGCAGAATAATATTGTTTGTTGGTTCCAATCTTTTCTCCATTTCTAAACCATTGGTAATCTTTGAAAACGTAACCTCCATTTGTAGCCGCATTATTATTAACAGCTAAGATATTGTTCCACTTCTGTACTACTATACTATTGAAAGGAATTGGCACTTCTACTTTCAGCGTATAGTTTTTGCTTGCTATACCATCTGCGGCAGTTACTGTGATAACTTTCTCATACAAACCTGGTTTTTTCACATCCATAGAGAAAGACTTGCCTCCACTTACTGTGGCTCCGGTAGCAGGAATAACGGCCACATCGATCTTATCCGCTGAATAACCACAATCTAAGACATAAGTATTCTCAATATTCCAATCATCGCCATTTACCTTCAGCGAACTTATGTCGGTATCTGAATACATATCACTCAGGTTAGGAACAATATATTTATCCTTGTCTGCATCTAACTTGTAGTAGAAAGCAACACTAAAATTATATAATGGATAATGTTTTCCATCAATAACATTCCCTGAAGCATCCATTGGTTCTCCGCTTGTAGTAGGAGAATTGTTCCATGTTTTATGTTCGTAATTGAAGAATGCCTGATAGTCATCGCTATCGCGCAGATTCCCATGTCCTCGCAAGTTTCGTCCCGACAATGTAGCATCTACACCCGCATAAGTAACCTCGATAGCTCCATCCAGGTTATTGGCACAAGTAATAAGAACACAATCCTGTTCCGATCCGTCTATCACTACGTTCTGAATGCTTTGCTCTACATCGTTCAGATAAACGTTAAATCCATAATTAGGCATTTCTAACAAGGTTTTGGTATCAAGTACCAATGGCAGCTTCGGAGCAATGTATTTTATGCGCAGTTGCTTTTGATTTCCTTCAACACGAGAAATTTCTATTGGTTGCAGTGGTGTAAAAGTTTCACCTAAAACCTTCGTTTTATATATCACCTTCCCTATCATTTCGCCGTACCAACGGTAACCATTTGCATCCAAGTGCCCTCCAACGTCTGTCATGGGATAGATGGGACCAACACATATAATATCACTATTTGCATTCGCAGCTTCCAGTTGTGCCATTCCTATTTCTAAGCTTCTACCTTTTGTATATTGAGCTCCTGCCTGATAGGTATAGAAGACCGGATTGTCAGCCTGCTGGTACTGTGCTTTAGCATCTGCTTGCATATTATTTTTTAGCGTCATAAGCAAATTCTTATATGTCGCTTTATCTCCCGATGCAGTTCCCTCATGTCCATCAAGTCCTGTACCATACTCGTTGTAATAATTGAATTCTCCTTGCATGAATATGATAGCCGGACAAGAAATAGTACTGTTGGTTCTGTCAACAATCGTTTTTGCTTTTTCCAGAGCTGTGATATAATTATTATATAATACTTCCGAGCCTTGGTATTCTTTCGAAAGCTCTTCTATATTCTTTCCACTTGTTCCACTCGATGTTGCCAAAATACGATTCTCTTTACCCGTAGCATCATGCATTAACGGAACTTGCTTACGTAAATGATTGACAGCTCCGTGCAACGGACTCTCACCCAAAGCTGTACCATATTCGGTAGCTACTAAAGGGCTCAATGTGTTTAGTGCCTGATTTCCATAGTTTATCCAGACTTGGCTTCCTATCATATAGTTTCCATCAAGGTTATCGGTAGACAGCTTATCCGATTCATGCCCTGTAGACAAGCTTTGTCCGTACATGATGTAATGCTCATAGTTGTGAGAGTTGGAGATCGGAGTCGTTGCATTTGTGTTATATACCCTAAATTCATGTATCGACCAGTAACCGCCCGGATTAGTTCCTGTCTGAACAATGCGGATATATCTGTACTTCTGCGGCTCAAACTTTATAATAAAGCTATTCGGGCTGCCATTACCTGTATGTATAGGGCTTCCCCATGTTGTACCGTCGTTAGAGACATATACTTCGTAAGAAACAGGAAAATCATTCGGGCTTTTGGTACAGTCCAACACCAATTTATCAAACTCCTGTTCTTTTCTCATATCTACCATAAACCACTGTCCCGGAGCTTGAAGAGCTTCTGTATCCCATCGGGTTTCATCATCATAATCTATTGCATTCTGAGCCGCATTCGTATTATTCGATGCCGAAGCAATCCATCCTGTCATATCCAGAGGAACTTCCTCGGCTACTTCTTCAGACTTATAAACATAAAATTCGTGGATTGACCAGTACAAGTCTTTCGATCCTGTTTGGTTTATTTTTATATATCGTCCTTTTACTGTTTGGTCTAAGATAACAAACAACATGTTGCTATTTCCTTTTCCTGTAGCTACGCTATTCCACGAAGCCCCATCGCTTGACACGAGAATCTCATAACCTACAGGATAATCTCCCGAGCTGGCTGAATAATCAAGAATAATAGCATCAATATCTTTTTCTTCGTTCATATCTACCAAGAACCATTGCCCCGGAGCTTGAACCGCTTCAGTATCCCATCGGGTAGCAGGATTGCCATCCAATGCGTTTCTTGCTCCATTTGTATTATTCGATGCAGAAGCCGACCAGCCTGTACGGTCGTAAACATTTTCGCCTGACAGCTTTGGAGAATGGGCAAGGTTATTTTTCCAAAGTTTCACATTGGCAGTATTAATTCCCGAAGAGTTTGTTATCGACGAAACGACTGACAATCCCGCTTCTCCTCCACCTATCAAAAGGTTGTTGACAGGCATAACAGATGAAGCCTGAAGGCTCAACTCTGAGCCGGAAGCTAATGAAGCCAATCCTGTTTGTCCGGGATGATGGAAGTGTGCCGTTTGCATTTCTACCTTTCCTCCCGACAATGCAAGTCCTTTTGTTGGATTTCCCCAATAGTCTGAATTAAAGAAAGTAACCTTCCCTGTAAAGTTCGGGCTTGTTTCAATATATCGGCTATCGCTACCAAAAGCAACGATCTGGGTATTGATAAGATCAAAAGACTCGATTCCGCTTCCAACTACCTTGAATGCACTTATACTACCGTCTATGCCCAATCCTAAAGATGAGCCTTTGGCATTGTCATTCAGGATAAAGCCATTATGTCCTCCAAAGATAAAGTCGTTATATAAGCGTAAGTTTTCACACGAACCCACCTCTAAAAACTGAAGATGATTTGTTCCATGCACGTAAGAAGCGTCGATGAGATTTCCTTCACTACTCGGATTAGGAGAATTTGGCCAGCTTCCCCATTTCGATTCGCCACCGTAGGCATAAGCGTTTACATTCACATGTACATTTTGTACAATCCCGTCTTTGGAGTTGCCACCGATCTTTACACCGGATGTAAAGACATGTCCCATGACATAGTCTACAAAATGATTATCACATTTGTAAGTAAACAAATCGAGAAATTTATCTGTAGCCCTTACCCCTATATTTATAACATACGTATTAGCTCCTGTAGCCTGTATACAATAAGGATATGATGGCATATTAGGTAGTAAACGTGCATCCTGTTCGGGATAATTAAACGCCAATGCACGAATACCGCTATTTGAAGACAACTTAATAAATGGAGTTCCGTTCGGATTGCCTTTGTCTGCATAAACTTCTATAATACTACCTTTGCCAAGTGGAGAAGAAGGTACATCAGACGCCCCTCTTAGTTCTACCCCCGAAGGAATTGTCAGGTGTCCCAAGACTTTATACTTACCCGGAGGAAGAAAAACAATCCCTCCGCCATCAGTTCCGGCCTGATTCAAGGCTGTTTGTATGGCATTCGTATTATCAGTTGTCCCGTTTCCTATAGCATTGTATGGTGCAGCCGCAGCATTGTAAAGCACTTCTCTCGATGGCTTTCTGCTCTGATCCTGTATTTTTTCAAAGCTTGGTACTTGTGCCATAGAAACAGGCGTATGGTCTATTACATTTTCGAGAATAGATTTATTCTTGATATCAACCTCTTTCGAGAAACGATTTCCATTTAAAATAGACCTTGCAGCAATACCAATAGTTATCTGCGGCTTATCATTGTTGAAATCATTATTATTGGCAACAAGCGAACCTCCGCCGATGTTGATTGCACCTTTGCTTACTAACGACTGATTCAACAAAATTTTTGTACCCGATGATTTATCCACTGAAATAGCCTCGGAGGTAGCTTCAATCTGAGAAGCTTGTATCTGAAATACTCCGCCTGTATTCGGTCTGAAAGAAAATCCGGTTTCACAATTTTGTATTTTCAGGTTAGAACACAAGAGACCTACATCATTCACAGCTTCTGCATAGACAGCTGTTTTACAATCCTTAAACGTCAAATCATAATAATGTCCGTTTGGAGTAAAACCTTCGCTGCCTGCCGACATCGAATAGCCCAATAGTATTCCTTTATTGTATTTTTCTACATGAACATACGTAGTATACGACCAGTCGTTCCTGCGCATTACGATTCCTGTCCCATGCTCGTATATCCAGTTTGCAAAAGCGCTTCCGGCAGCAGGAGAGCCTGTCAACCCTGATGAGGCCCAATAACTTGGTGAGAAATCGATATTCTCAATTCGCCCTACATCACCTATATTATCTATTTCTACACCTACCGAAAGCGGTGTTCCATACATTCCATTTACAATAGGGCAGCCGCCTGTATTTGTTCTCGAATACATGAGCCCGATATATGAATTTACAAATGTCACGTTCTTTGCATTCGCAAAGTCATTACCCCAATAGCCGGGTTTTCCGAACAAAATAGATGGGGGATATGCAACTATATTATCGGGGTTCTGTTCGGGATACCAAATAGCGATATCCATAACAGCCGATGCAGATTCGAGAGTGAGCAAAGGCGAGCCATTCACATCGCCCCTACCGGCAAATCCCATAAGGATAGTACCACCTATCGGCTCTCCTTTCACAGGCTTTTTCCAATCGCCACGGAGAATAACTCCTTTAGGAATTATCAGTCCGCCATTGATTACATATTTGCCATCGGGCAGATAAAGAGCACCTCCACCCCATGTTGCTATGTCGTTTAAAGCTGTTTGTATCGCAGCTGTATTATCGGTGACTCCGTCACCCACAATACCTCTATCGGTAGCCGATAAGGCGGAAACAAAAGTTTCTAATTTAGGATACTGATCCGACCCCGAGGCCTTCCACGATTGTCCGTACAATGGACTATACACTCCAAAAATAAAGAGTATAATCCAAACAAGAGATTGTCTTGTAAACACTCTGTAATGTGAAGAATTTTCCATGATTGATAATGTTTTTGATAAAAAATTAGATTATATAGGCATATAAAGAGCGTGTAGACGGCTCTAACGGTTACGTTTCGAGCCGACCACTTTAATTGTTTACGACAATAAGCTCTTCAACAGTTTTTTCTAAGAAATCAGTGCTTTCTGAAGATGAAAAGAAGCTACTGAAATCTATTTCGCTGGCATTAGATTATACTTTTCAGATAACCTGATATCGGAAGAAGACGCTCCAACCATAAATTCATATACTCCTTCAGGAACTATAAATTTTCCCAACTCTTCATTCCAATATCTCAACTGTTCTTTTTTGATTTCAATTTCAATTCTCTTTGTTTCTCCTTTCTTTATAAAGCTTCTTTTAAAACCTTTCAATTCTTTAATAGGCATTATTACTCCTGTTTCGGGTAACTTTACATATACCTGCGAAACTTCATCACCATCCATCTTACCGGCATTCTTCAGGTCGAAAACCAGATTTACGAATTCGTTATTTTCGGTCAGTCTAAGATTCTTATATACGAAAGATGTATAACTTAGGCCATATCCGAAAGGATATAAGGGTTTCCCCTTGAAGTACTGATAGCCCCGTCCTTTGGTTACATCATAATCATCAAAAGCAGGAACTTCATTCAAGCTGCTATAATATGTAAGAGGTAGTCTTCCAGCAGGATTATAACGACCAAATAATACCTCGGCTACAGCCTTTCCTCCCTGTTCACCTGGATACCAAGCATTAACAATCGCCGGAATTTTGTCTTCCATCCAATTGATTGCAAGAGAACTTCCCGCAACCAATACAACTGTAATATTTGGATTCACTTTATAGATTTCCTGTATAAATTCCATCTGATCAGCAGGCAAGTGTATATCGTATCGGTCTTGTCCTTCTCTCTCTATCGTTTTATTGATACCTAATACAGCAACTACCTGCTCACACTCGCGAACTGCTTTACCCGCTTCGCCATACATATCAAGTCGCTGTTGTGTTCCTATAGTTGGTATTTTCCAGTAAAGCTTAGCAACAGAATTATCGCGATTATTAAAATATTCGGCTCTAAGATCATACTCCTTCCCTGCTTCAAAATAGTAAGTAACCGAATCTGTAGCAATACTCCTTTCTTGCCAAGCATCTATGAGTTTTTCTCCATTGATAAAAAGACGAGAACCATCATCGGCAGTATAGTACAACGTATAATTTCCCGACACGGTGGGTTTGAGTTTCCCTGTCCAACGGATAGATAAAGGAAAAGGCGGAATAAAAGGATCGGGAGCCTGATTAGCAGGCTCAAAGTTTACCCACTCCTCGGTACGCACCTTCGGTGTACCCGATAGTTCCATATTTGTAAAATATTCCGATTTCAATCCTTGTGGAAAATAAGACGCAGATATCATTTCTTTTCCATCGGCAGCAGATTTCCATGGTGCATATACGACTTCCACATCCTTCCCTACCTGATCTTTTATTCCTTGCAGTATAGAGATGGGGGCATTGGCAGGAATACCACTATAATCTCCGAACTCACTGTTACCGGCATTTATACCTACAACTGCTATTGATTTTATCTTTTTAGGGTTTAACGGTAATGCCTTGTCTTTGTTTTTCAACAAGACAATACTCTGACGTGCAGATTCGAGAGCCAGTTCTTTGTGTTTTTCTGAACCTATCACCGAAGGCGATATTTTGCTGTATGGGTTATGGTCAGGATCATCAAATAATCCTAATTTCATCCGTGCCCGCAGCACTCTGTATGCAGCAGAATCGATGTCAGCTTGCGAAACCATATACTGATTGTATGCATTCAAAAGAGGTTGCATATATACATCATCGCCACACTCGAGATCAAGTCCGGCTTTGATTGAAAGTGTTGCTGCGGCTTCTTTTGTCTTTACATATTTCATCGCCGAAACCAGAAGACTTGGACCTCCACAGTCTGAAACAACATATCCGTTAAATCCCCAATCGTTCCTTAAAACTTTGGTCAACAACCAAGGGTTTGCCGTACACGGAACATCATTAATGGCATTGTAAGCCGACATGATGGACGCTGACTTCCCTTCTCTTACACACATTTCGAAGGCAGGAAGATAATATTCCCTCAATTGCCTTTCCGATATCTGAGGATTCGCCGTAAAACGATTATGTTCTTCATTATTTGCAGCAAAATGTTTTGGAGTAGCTACTATTTTCAGATAAGTAGGATCGTCTCCCTGCAAGCCTTTTACAAATGCAGTACCTAAAACGCCCGACAGATAAGGATCTTCCCCATAGGTTTCGGGAGTACGTCCCCAACGTGGGTCACGAGCCATATTCACGGTAGGAGACCAAAATGTAAGAAGGTCTGTAAAACGTTCTTTTTGAAGCCTACCTTGCTCCAGTTGATTCCATCTCGCACGTGCTTCGTCAGAAATGGCTGTTGCTATCTGATAATGCAACTCTGGATTCCACATGCTGGCAAGTCCTATAGCTTGCGGAAATACGGTGAACCGTCCGGGGCGTACCACTCCATGCAGAGCCTCATTTCCATGATAGTATTTAGGAATTTCTAAACGCGGAATACCGGGCGAAGTGGCGGTAAGAAGGCTTATTTTTTCTTCTATCGTTAGTTTTGACAATAAGTCTATGATACGATCGTGCATAGGAGCTCTTTCGTCTCTGAATAATTGCTCTTGCTGTGCACATAATGGGATATGACTAACAAGTACAAGCCACATGATAAACAGTAGTTTACCATAACGTTTTCTAAAAAATATCATGCTTTATAATGTTGAATTATTTGTTAAATAGTTTTATAAACAGAAAGTATCAGAGCTTATTTGGTTTCGGTCTATTTATTTGATTAAAACAACGATACAGAGAAAATATATTTTGTATACTTCTGTACCGTTGTTACTTCAACCTTTTTTACCTAAATCTACATCATTATATACATCGACTCCCATCTATAACTTTTTCTATTTTTTTAAGGCTGTCTGAGAAGTGATTTTTGAACTTCTCATGACAGCCTCTTATAATCATTATGGTATTGTTATTTCTTTAATCTCAGAATAATTATATCCCTTTACGATAGGATCTGCAACACGTGCTCCGGCTCTGAGGTAGAATTTGCGTCCCGACTTAAGCCCGTCGATAGTCATAGAATGCTCGGTTGCATAGATCGTAGCATTAGTCATACCTTTCAGGTCTAGTTCATTTCGTCCGTAATCGCTTATGTATGCACCATTACCCACAAAGGATGTATTGTTTACAAAAACCTTCGCATCGGTAACCTGATACATATCCACCTCGCTCGAAATCTTGAACTTGACAGTAGCAGAAGTTCCATTCTGAATGATATCTGTTATTTCGAGATGTAAATATGGTTCAACAGTGAAATCTTGAGTTACTGTACCTTTGATATCTATTTCTACCGGATCGATGGGAACAAAAGGTCCATTTTCTAAAGTGACTCTGTAGTGTCCTTTGAAAATCATGGAATTGAAATATGTTCCATCCTGCTTATTCCCAAAGTATTGAGGGGTTGGAGTATCACTCCAGCTCAATTCTTCGAGCTTAATACGCATATGCCCTGTTTCGGTCATCATCGGTTTTCCCGTAAATTTGTCATAAACAGTCCCTTTAAGCGTTTCTTTCGGTGAATCAAAATCATCAATATCTGTCATACAAGATGTAACAGTGAATGCGATTGTGATAAAGAATAAATATTTAAATATTTTTTTCATAACTCCTGATTTTTAATATAGTGGATTATTCGGTAATAGATTAGGGTTCTTACCTATTTCACCACCAGGTATAGGTTCGTAATATTGTATTATATTGAATGTGTACCCTGTACGATGAGGCTCTTCCGCCTTCTTAAATATCCATTTATTCTCATTGATGATATAATATGGATAAAGGGCATGGTAGCGTTTCTCTCTTATTTGTTCACCTATTCTCCAACGACGCAAATCCCACCAAGTCTGGTTTTCGAAGGCTAATTCACATTGACGCTCTGTTCTGATTTTATCTATTGTCAATTCAGAAAGGTTTAACGAGTTGTCGCCACCCCTGCTTCTTATCTTGTTGATCTGAGCCAAAGCATCTGCTTTCATTTCGCCTGTTCCCAATTCAAATGCAGCTTCTGCCCTATTAAGGAGTACCTCTGCATAGCGGATATCAATCCATGCCTGAGTAGATTTCCAAAGATTTGCTTCAGCAACACTTACTTTGTAATTGTTGTACTTCCTCATGTGCAAACCAGTAGGACTGGATGGCGATGCTGCTGTACCAATACCATCATAACCTATAATGTTGTATTCTTTACCATTGGTCGCTTTATATTTTGCATAAATATCATTGGTTCTTATCGGCTCTGCTGTAAGGCTATAATTCTCATAGAGTCCTGCCTGAACATCAACCATTTTTCCTCTGAAAACTTCTCCCGGGAAGAGAGCTATTGCTCTCTGACGTGGAGCTAAGGTAGTCAACAGGTCTTCTCTTGCATTGAATTTTATAGGATTGCCTTGCGTGTCGTTTACCTTTACTTCTCCAAGCATTTCAACAACATCCAATGTAGGGCAAAGAGCACCCGCATAGCTACTCGAACTAGACCGTGGTGAAGCAAATGCATCCCAGCTGTGACGTGATCCCTCTACATTGTCCATATAGACAAAGTCTTTTATAAACACGTTTTCGGGGCTATTCGTATCCAAGAATACATCTACATAGTTTTGCACCAAATCCGGATTTTTTTGATACAGATCATAATGACCTTCAAGCAACTTAGCAGCATCGTAACTCTGCTTAAAATAATCTGTAGCTCTACCTTCAGGTATACCAACTAATCCGGCATCGTGAGCAGGAGTTCCGACAAAGTAATCCTTTCCATATTTAGCGATAGAACCGGCAAACAACATGGCTCTGGATTTCAATGCAGCTGCAACATATTTATTAGCTCTGCCGGATACGCTTCTTTCGGGTAAGTGATCGACAGCCCATTGCAAATCTTCGCTAATAAAATCATAGACAGCTTCTTCTTTATCTCTCGGAACTCTCAGTTCCTCAATGGTTTGTTCAGGATATGATTGCAATTCTTTTACGATAGGCACTCCACCATAGCGTTTTACCATTCCAAAGTAATAGTATGCCCGACAAAAACGAGCCTCAGCCAACCATGCATTCACTTGCTCTTCGGTATACTTTGAAGCATATTCTCCCAAGTATTTAAGAAAATAATTTGCATTACGAATATCTGAATAAGGCCAGTAACCAAAGCCATTCCCATTTATATCCCACTGTCTGAAATCATTTGCCTGAAGCCATTCTCCTGTATTTGCTCCTAATCCCCAGAAAGCTGTAAACTTATTAAAGCCTTCTGTTCTGTTATATTTGAAGTCCTCAATGGGCAACTCACTATACAAACGTGTCAAGTAGGCTGTTACACCCGATTCTGAGTTGAAGATATCTTTATCAGTCAATATATTAGGGGGATCAACTTCGAGATCGTTACAAGCAAAGAATCCTCCAACAACCAAAGCCAATAATAAATATTTTAATTTTTTCATAATAGTATATCTTTAAAAAGTAAGACTAAAGCCGACATTATATGTACGAGTTAATGGATACATATAGCCATATAAGTCATTTTCGGGTTTATCATTAGCATCTGCTCCTCCGCCCGGATGCTCCGGATCGATATATTTCAACCCTGTAAGAGTAAACAGGTTATAAGCATTTACATAGATGCGGGCATTGCTTACCCCAACCTTTGTTGTCAGTTTTTTAGGCAATGTATAGCCAAGCTCTATAGACTTCAGACGCAAATATGCCGCATTCTGAACTGCTCTTGTACCTTCGCCCCATGCCGACCCGTTACCTGTCATCGGGAAGAATCCAGAAGTCCATTCTGTATTCGGATCATAAACATCGGCATTAGGATCTGTCGGATGCCAACGATCCATAAAGAAATCTAAGGTGTTCTTATCAAACGCTAATGGCACATTTAACATTTCGTAATATCTTGTCCACGACTTAGCTGTTCCCTGAAATAGCATATTTATGTCTATCCCTTTATATTCAGCAGCCAGAGTAATACCATAATTTATATAAGGCAATTCTCTTGTGGCAATAGGAGTTTCGTCCCAACCATCAATAACACCGTCTCCATTCAGATCTTTATAGTAATAATCTCCTGGCAATGTAGCATGATTTCCTCCGCCTGCATTGACGTCATAATTAAGGATCTGGTCGTAAGAGGTAAATTGTCCGCCATAGGTTTGTCCCCACCAGATATTTTTGTAACGATTATTGTAATTACCTTTCCAATGTTCGTATGAGTTACCTGCACGTCCTTGCTCGAAATAGTCGTTTTTGGTACGAGTAAGCGACATGTTTGCAGAAACATTATAAACAAAATCACTAACTTTATTTCTGTGAGTCAAAACAACCTCATATCCCATTGTTTTATCACTATTCAGGTTCTCCTGAGGAAGTTTAGCTCCATAAGTTCCCGGTAGTGAAAGTAAACGGTCTGTAAACAGCCCTTCTCTTTTTCTGATAAAATAGTCATATTGGAAACCAAGTAAACCATCCCATAGGTCGATATCTACTCCAATATTAAATGTCTTAGAGGTGTACCATGTAAGATATGTATTGGCTATACCACGGAATCCGATACCATTAATAAACTCACCTCCAAATACAGCACCTCCCGAAGGATAATCATATCCGGTAAGGAATTGATAGTTTAATGCTCCGTCATCACCCATTTCACCATAGCTGGATCTGATCTTCAGATTATTAATAAATGATAGTGGCTCAAACTCCTTCACAAACTTTTCTTCCGAAATTCTCCAACCGGCAGACGCAGATGGGAACCATCCCCAACGACCATTTGAACTAAATTTGGATGAGCCGTCACGTCTGAAGCTGAATTCGAGCAAATATTTTGACGCATAATCATAGTTAATACGACCTACAAAACTTTTTCGCTGCTGATCATAAAGTCCTCCGGCATCCATACCTGCAATCTGACCGTCTGCATCACCCGCAAACAGGTGTAAAACCTCTAAGGAAAGATTACGTTGTGCATTGAAGTTGTCTCCTTCATTACCACTTTCTTCATAAAGGAACAACGCCTTCACATTGTGTTTTTCGAAGAATGTACGGTCATAATTTAAAGACAGCTGCATTAAATTTGAAATATTTTTACCAAATCCACGTGCAACTTTAGACGGTGTATTTTTCACATACTCATTATATGTATCATTTCCTGTATCATATTTGTAAAGTGAGTATGTTCTGACATAATTCTTCCAGTCATTATCTTTATAGTCGTAGCTATACATTGCTTTTGCCGAAAGACCTTTCACTCCGGGTACATCAAAGATCAATGCCAAAGATGACTGAAAAGAACGTCCTTTATTATTAAAGTATCCCGACTTGTTAGGATCCATCAACAACAACGGGTTTTCGTCAGTTTCGGCTGTGGGATACAATGGATTGTTATTGGCATACATCGATTCTGTCGATTTTGCCAACCATGTATTCTTAATCAGGTTCCAAGAACCGCCATTGATATCATTCCGTTCGTCCATCATACCCGCTACCCTGAATTCACTTCTCAAAAAGCTTGTAATCTTAGCATCAACATTAGCTCTTACATTCCACTTATCATAATTCGGATATTTAGTCTTGGTTATACCATCTTGTTTCATATATCCAAGATTAAAGAAGTATGATATATTTTTAGAAGATCCCGCCATATTCAACGAGTGTTGAGACTGAGGAGTTATATCTCTCATAACAGCACCTCTCCAATCAGATGAAACACGAGTACCATTATTGAAAGCTTCAAATTCGCTCTCTCCATACGGAAGTGGTACAGGGTTAACATAGTTATTGTTGAAATTTCTTCTTGATGCCTCGTTCTTCAATGTCATATATTGAATTGCATCAGTACTGTTAGGAAAACCAATAGGTTGCTGGAATCCGAAGTTAGCCGAATATGTTATATCAAACTTACTGCCTTCCGAGTTTCCTTTTCTTGTAGTGATAAGGATTACACCGTTAGCTGCACGTACACCATAAATAGCGGCAGACGCATCTTTAAGTACCGATATACTCTCTATTTCGTTCGGGTCCATTCGGGCAAAGTCGTCGCGCGGCACACCATCTATTACTACCAAGGGATTTCCTAATCCTCGGATATCGAACCGGTTATTAAAGCTACCGGGTTCGGAGCTTCTCTGAACAACCCTTACTCCGGGAATTTTCCCGGTCATCATGTTCACTAAGCTCTCATTTTTTGTTGTGCTTATTTCTTTATTATTTATTGCAGAAACAGCACCTGTGAGGGTAGTCTTTTTTTGAGTTCCGTAACCAACCACTACAACCTCATCTAAAACCTGACGATTTTCTTCTAGTATTATAGACAGATTATTCTGATTATTTACAGGTACTTCTTTCTTACTGAATCCTATATATGATACAATTAGTACATCATTTCGGGAAGTTTCGATACTAAACTTACCGTCAACATCAGTCATTGTTGCTTTTGTAGTACCTTTGATGGTAACGGATGCTCCTATGATCGGATCATTTGATGAATCATATACAGTACCCTTTGTTATCTGGGTTTGTGAATATGCCAAAAGCGACATAAACATAAATAAGAGAAGAAATAGAAACCGTGTATGCAAGTTCCTGAATCTTTCTTTCGGAATTGATTTTTCTTGATATTTTTTCATAATCTATTTATTGTTTTTCAAAAAAACGGTTAAACAATTTTCATTACAATTTTAAGGCTCAGTCAGGAGGTGTTTAATAAGAACATACTAAAAGGAGATTTTTAAGGTTATAAAAATATGATTAGTCGTTAACGTTCGTCAAAGTAAAAGAGGAGTACTTAAAAAAGCAGAAAAATAAATGTTAGTTCTGTATTAAATATTTATTAAAATGCATTTAATTAGAATTAAGCATCCTTTTACGATTGTATCTCTCTCATTAGTAACCAATACCAAAACCGACCAATTTTCTCAAACCAGTCTATTTTATTATTAAGTATAGTCTCTTGCTATCATATACGAGAGGAACATCCTAGCATTTTAATTCAATAAAGGCATTTATCTCTTCTAACTTCTTATTTATAGAGACAAAAATAATCAAATGCTTCATAGAATTACTTCTTTTGAGAAATTAAAGAATGTAAAGCAGATACTATGAATTCTTTCCTGATAACAAAAAATATAATATCTTAGAACCTGATTAACAACATATCGATGAATATAGACAAGATATCGGAAGAAAGGCTTTTTCACAACAATACAAAAGAAGAAATAATTCGCTGGTGCCGCCAATTGCAGTTTTTCCATTACATGCGTTCGCGTGGAGGACACAACTGTGAGGGCGATTCGTTCTGTGTTTACTTCCAATATGACAACAGAGAAGACTTAATTGCTAAACTTTCGCAGATAGGAGTAACCTTAAATGCCTTGCCGGAAGGAGCAATTGCTTTCGATCCGTTAGAATCGTATTCTATCGATGATCTGGACAAACTTAGAATAGTAATACCACACTTCTGTGATTTGGAACAGCCTCAATACGTAGAGATATACGGATACAAAGCGCATGTGTGGGTAATGAACAACCGTTTCGAAATTTCGGTATCAGGTAATAAAGACGGGCAAACATATAAAGTCTCAGAAGAAGACTTCGAAGTATGCCTTGCTCTGGAAAAAGAATTTGACAAACTGGGATGGGGATCAATCTTAGACGAAGAGATCAAAAATCAAACTCATTGCATATCTAAAGAGAAGTATCCTGAATTATTCGAATAAACATCTAATATTTTACGTACACCATATTCTACGGAAGGGTACGATATAAATGTTTTAAAACATTTTTCAGCCCTCAAAAACTTTATAACAATCTATTATATTGCTATTTATCCTATACAGCATAAAATATGTGTGCGCACACATATTGATTAATTATCATTAATAGTTATATTTGCAATAATTTGTGTGTGCGCACACAATCAATAAATGAAGTTAACTTACAAACCTGATTGAAGAAAATAAAACCATAAAGCTCATGAAACACTTTCTAGATGACAATTTTGTATTGCAAAATGAAACAGCTCAGCAGTTATATCACGAGCATGCTAAATCCTTGCCTATCATAGATTACCATTGTCACCTCGATCCTAAAATGATTGCAGAAGACTATCAATTCGACAATCTGGGAGAGATCTGGTTGAGTGGAGATCACTACAAATGGCGTGCAATGCGTACAAATGGCATTAGCGAAAGATTTTGTACAGGAAAAGACACCAGCGATTGGGAAAAGTTTGAGAAATGGGCAGAAACCGTACCCTACACCATGCGTAACCCACTATATCACTGGACACACCTGGAATTAAAGACAGCTTTTGGTATTACCAAGTTGCTAAAACCTGAGACAGCAAAAGAGATATATGATGAGTGCACAGCAAAACTTCGCACACCCGAATTCTCAGCTCGGGGATTGATGAAGCATTACAACGTTGAGGCTGTATGCACCACGGATGATCCTGTAGATTCATTGGAATATCATGTAGCCTTAAAAAATGAAGGCTTTCCTATAAAAGTACTCCCCACATGGCGTCCCGATAAAGTAATGGCAGTAGAAGTGCCTCATGTATTTCGTACCTATGTGGAGAAGCTATCTCAAGTTTCGGGGATATCTATCAGTAACTTTACTGACTTGATTACTGCTCTTCGCAAACGCCACGACTTCTTTGCCGGTGTAGGCTGCAAGCTCTCCGATCACGGTATGGAAGAGTTTTATGCCGAAGACTATACTCAGAGGGAAATAGAGGCTATTTTCAACAAAGTATACGGAGGCAAAGAGCTCTCACGGGAAGAGATCATCAAATTCAAATCTGCCATACTCGTAGAAGGCGCAATCATGGATTGGGAAAAAGGCTGGACTCAGCAGTTTCATTACGGTGTCATCCGAAACAATAATACGCGCCTCTTTAAGCAAGCGGGAGCAGATACAGGGTTCGACTCCATTGGCGATTTCACAGTAGCTAAAGCATTATCAAAGTTTCTTGACAGACTGGACGTTGACAACAAATTGACTAAAACAATCATATACAACCTAAACCCGCGCGATAATGATATGATTGCAACCATGATTGGCAACTTTCAGGATGGTTCTGTTGCAGGAAAAATACAGTTCGGATCTGGCTGGTGGTTCCTCGACCAAAAAGCGGGGATGGAAGCTCAAATAAATTCTCTATCAAATCTTGGACTACTGAGCCGCTTTGTGGGCATGCTAACAGACTCCCGAAGCTTTTTGTCGTACCCTCGTCACGAGTATTTCCGTCGTATACTATGCAACCTCATCGGAACAGATGTTGAACAAGGGTTACTCCCCTATTCCGAATTGCCATTTCTGGGCAAATTGGTTGAGGACGTGTCGTATTACAATGCCAAAAACTTCTTTAAATTCTAAAGGTCAATCTTAAAATATAAAATCGGACTGATGGCGATATGGGCACTTTCACTACTGACAAGTTATATTAAACCTTAAGCAGATATTGTAAACTCAAAAAACAATAGAAATGAAGAAATTATATCTCATAATACTATCTACGATATTCTTATTAGCCTGTTCCGAGAAGGATGTTATAATTACGATCGAAAACCCGACGGATTTTGATCGGATGACAGAATTGGTAGAAATACCCATCGATAGCATCAAGAATAGGATTGTGGTATCAGATAGTCTGGTTTATATCATTAAAACGACCGAAGGTGAAATTATACCTTCGCAAGTGACATACGACCGCAAAATTATTTTTCAACCACAACTAAAAGCAAACGAATCAAAGTCATTTATGATAGAAACAGGCGAGGTTCAGCACTTTACACCAAAAACATTCGGACGGCTTCTTTCCGGACATAAAGATGGCTTCGTTTGGGAAAACGACCGTGTGGCGTTCCGGATGTATGGTCCTGCCGGTATTGAAACAGATAGTCCCGGGAACGGTATAAATATCTGGTATAAACGCACCAATAACCTTATCATAGACAAATGGTATAAAGAAGATACCTCTGGGACAATATCTTATCAAGAAGATCCGAACGAGGGGCTCAATGATTACAAGACAGGCTATAGCCTTGGTGCAGGTGCTATGTCTCCTTATGTAGATAGCAAACTTTGGCTGAACGAAAACTTTGTATCAGAAGAACTCCTTGATAATGGTCCATTGCGCACAACGTTCAAACTGACTTATAATAACCTGAATATAAACGGACAATCAGTAGCCGAAAGCAGAACAATATCTTTAGATGCAGGCTCTCAATTATCAAAAGTTATTCAGGCATACACCATAAAAGAAACAATGCCTGTAGCTGCGGGCTTTGTTAAACGAGAGAAGGGAGATTCAATTGTCAGCTCTTTAGACAAGAACTATATTATTTACGCCGAACCAACAACGCCCAAAACGTCCGGCGTATATCTAGGACTTGTTTTTCTTCAAAGTATGACAGAAAGCAAGATAGACACGTATGAGATAATTAATCCTGTAACAAACAAAAAAGAAAGACAAACTCATGTGCTGGGAGTTACAGCCCAACAACCCAACATTCCGGTAACATATTATACAGGTTATGGTTGGTCTGAATTTGGATTCCCTATGTTGAGTGATTTTGAGCGATATATCCAAACCTTTTCGGAAGGGTTAAAACATCCATTGATAATTAAATATAACTAAACTCTAGAATATTATTAGAATCATAACAATGAAGAAAGTTGTAACATTCGGGGAAATCATGTTACGCCTTAGTGCTCCCGGATATCAAAGATTTATACAGTCAACAAGCCTGAATGCTACATTTGGAGGCGGAGAGGCCAACGTAGCCGTATCACTATCCAACTATGGTATTCCTACCGACTATGTAACCCGCCTACCTGAGAATGATATAGCAGAATGGTGCATCTCTGATCTGAGGAAATACAATGTAGGTGTTCAGAATATTATACGAGGTGGTGACCGTGTCGGCATTTATTATCTGGAGACAGGCGCAGTTGCCCGTGCTTCGAAAGTTATTTACGACAGGGCCAATTCTGCTATGGCAGACATAAAACCGGGAATGATAAACTGGGAAGAAGTATTTAAAGATGCCCAATGGTTTCACTGGACAGGCATCACCCCGGCTCTATCGCAAGGAGCGGCAGACGCATGCTTGGAAGCGATCAAAATAGCAAACAAAAAAGGTATTACAGTTTCTACAGACCTCAACTACAGAAAAAATCTCTGGAAATATGGCAAGTCAGCCTCTGATATTATGCCGGCTTTGGTTGAAGGTTGCGATATCATTTTAGGCAATGAGGAAGATGCTGAAAAGGTTTTCGGTATCAAGCCCGAAGGTTTTGACGTAGCACATACCGCAGGAGATGTGGATGCCGCAGAATTTGAATCGGTATGCACTCAGTTGACGAAACGCTTTCCACGTGCTAAGAAAGTGATTATCACATTGCGTGGATCGATTAATGCAAACCATAATACATGGGGAGGTTGCTTATATTCCGATAAGCTTTATCAATCGAAAAGATACGACATCACACACATCGTTGATCGTGTGGGCGGAGGAGACTCTTTTATGGGTGGGCTTATCTACGGACTTATCACCTACACTTCTGACGATCAAAAGGCACTCGATTTTGCGGTTGCAGCATCATGTCTGAAACATACAATATATGCCGATTATAATCTTGTAACAGTAGCCGAAGTAGAGAACCTGATGAAAGGGGATGGCTCGGGTCGTGTTTCAAGATAAAGATTGAAAAAATAGTAAACAACTAAAATATGAACAGCAAGCGGGTATGATAACTCGATCCATTGTTTTTATTGATATATATGTAAAACATACCTGCTTGCTCGTTCATGCTCTTTGATACAATACCTTTTAATTCTAAAATAAAACGACTATAGATGGCACGATTTTCAAGAATAAAAGCCTGTCAGGTAATGACAGAGACAGGAATGGTTCCTGTTTTTTATCATAGCGACCTCGAAATCTCTAAACAGGTACTAAAAGCTTGTTATGAAGGAGGTGTAAGAGTATTCGAGTTCACCAATCGAGGTGATTTTGCGCATGAAATATTCGGAGAGCTTAATAAGTGGGCAGCTAAAGAATGCCCCGAAATGATATTGGGTATCGGATCGGTTGTCGATGCCGGTACAGCATCTTTGTTTTTACAGCTTGGAGCCAACTTTGTGGTAGGCCCATTATTAAATCCCGACATCTTCAAAGTGTGCAACCGCAGGCAAGTAGCGTATATTCCCGGTTGCGGATCGGTATCCGAAGTTGGTTATGCACAAGAGTTGGGTGCAGAAGTGGTAAAAATATTTCCGGCAGGCGATGTGGGAGGTCCTTCTTTCGTGAAGAACCTAAAAGCTCCGATGCCATGGTCGAATATTATGGTGACAGGCGGAGTAGAACCCACAGAAGAAAATCTGACGAAATGGTTTAAAGCCGGTGTTACTTGTGTCGGTATGGGCTCAAACCTATTCCCGAAAGAGATTATCGCAGCAAAAGATTGGGGTAGAATAACGCAAATGTGTAAGATGGCTCTTGAGATAATAGCTAAAGCAAAAACAATATAAAAACACCTTATGAATACCGGAAAAACAAAAATGACAAATTACAGGTGGACCATCTGCCTGATGCTTTTTTTTGCTACTACGATCAACTATCTCGATAGACAAGTACTATCCCTTACTTGGGACGAATTTATAAAACCTGAATTTCATTGGGATGAAAACCACTATGGAACAATCACTTCCATGTTTTCTTTTATATATGCTGTCTGTATGCTGTTTGCAGGTCGCTTTATCGACTGGATGGGCAGCAAAAAAGGATTTCTTTGGGCTATCGGAGTATGGTCGGTAGGAGCATGCCTTCATGCTGTCTGCGGACTGGTAACCGAAGCACATGTCGGTCTGCATAGTGCAGCAGAATTGGCTGCGGCAACAGGCGATGTTGCTGTTGTAATCGCCACATTTAGCATGTATTGTTTCTTACTAGCCCGTTGCATATTAGCCTTGGGCGAGGCTGGTAACTTCCCCGCTGCAATCAAAGTAACGGCCGAATACTTTCCGAAGAAAGACCGGGCTTATGCAACCAGCATCTTTAATGCCGGAGCATCTATTGGCGCATTAGTGGCACCACTGAGTATCCCTTTGCTGGCAAAGTGTTGGGGATGGGAAATGGCCTTTATCGTAATTGGAGCATTAGGCTTTATTTGGATGGGGTTTTGGATATTTATATATGACGCACCGGCAAAGAGCAAGCATGTAAATGAAGCTGAGCTGACATATATAGAACAAGACCGAAATGAAGAAGGTATTATAGATACCGGAAAAGCGGAGGATGAGAAGAAGATACCTTTCTGGAAGTGCTTCTCATACAAGCAGACATGGGCTTTTGCCGCAGGCAAATTTATGACCGACGGGGTCTGGTGGTTCTTCCTTTTCTGGACACCTTCATATCTGAATACACAGTTTGGCATAAAGACCTCCGAAGGATTGGGTATTGCATTGATATTTACGCTATATGCAATCACCATGCTTTCTGTTTTGGGAGGAAAATTACCAACCATCATTATGAACAGGACAGGAATGAATCCATACGCCGCACGCATGAGAGCGATGCTTATCTTTGCTTTCTTCCCGCTGGTTGTATTATTTGCACAACCGCTAGGTACTATTTCGCCGTGGCTACCTGTCATAACCATTGGTATAGGCTGTGCAGCACATCAATCGTGGTCGGCTAATATTTTCTCTACCATAGGAGATATGTTCCCGAAAGGAGCGATTGCATCCATCACAGGGATAGGCGGTATGGCGGGAGGAATAAGCTCTATGATCTTACAGAAGTCTGCCGGAAAGCTCTTTGTCTACTCAGACGAAGTACAGCTTACATTTATGGGATTTGAAGGAAAGCCAGCAGGATACTTTATTATATTCTGTATCTGTGCTTTTGCCTATCTTATAGGTTGGGTTATAATGAAGAGCTTAGTTCCTCATTACAAACCAATCACTGATTTATAAGGTTTTAATTTTTACACACTAGGTCGATTAATAAAATGAGGCTATTCTAAAAAGAGGAAGAGGCTGTCCCCCAGAAAAAAGGACAGCCTCTTTAGTTTTGTTGTCTCACTAGGATTCGAACCTAGACAGGCAGATCCAGAATCTGCAGTGCTACCATTACACCATGAGACAATATTACTTTTGCGAGTACAAAAGTAATAATTATTTTATTTTGCGATCAACAGGAAGTAATTTTTCTTCCCTTTTTGTGCTATTATATATTTTCCGGCTATAAGAGATGAAGCATCAATAGCATCGTCAAAGTTTTCCAGCTTCTCTTTATTGATCATTACACCTCCCGCTTGCACAGTCTTACGCATTTCTCCCTTCGAAGGAAAAACAGCAGCTTTCTCTGTCAACAGATCAACAGCCTTGATTCCTCCTGCAAGCTCATCTTTCGAAATATCGAATGTGGGAACGCCTTCAAACACCTGAAGGAAAGTTTCCTCGTCCAGCTTCTTCAAAGCATCCGCAGTAGCATTGCCAAATAGAATATTTGATGCTTCCACTGCCTGATTGTAATCTTCTTCAGAGTGAACCATTATGGTTATTTCTTTAGCAAGACGCTTTTGCAATGCTCTGAGATGAGGGGCTGCTTTTTGCTCAACAACCAAACCTTCTATCTCTTCTTTATCGAGTGCTGTAAATATCTTGATATATTTCTCTGCGTCTTCATCGCTTACGTTCAACCAGAACTGGTAAAATTTATAAGGAGAAGTATATCTTCTGTCGAGCCATACATTGCCCGATTCTGTCTTACCGAATTTAGTACCATCGGCTTTAGTTATCAGAGGACAAACAAGAGCAAAAGCCTCTCCTGCGGCTTTACGGCGAATAAGCTCTGTTCCTGTGGTGATATTTCCCCACTGATCGGAACCTCCCATCTGAATACGACAACCTAGAGTCTGATATAAGTGAAGAAAGTCGTAACCTTGCATCAACTGGTATGAGAACTCAGTAAAAGACATTCCTTCCGAAGACTCTCCGTTAAGACGTTTCTTAACAGAATCTTTAGACATCATATAGTTCACTGTGATATGCTTTCCTATGTCGCGGATAAAGTTCAGGAAAGAGAAATCTTTCATCCAGTCATAGTTATTTACCAATAAGGCTGCATTGGGTTTGTCAGACTCGAAATCGAGGAACTTAGCAAGTTGCTTTTTCAACGATTCCTGATTATGGCGGAGAGTTGCTTCGTCCAATAGGTTACGTTCGGCTGACTTCATAGAAGGGTCACCGATCATACCTGTAGCTCCTCCGATGAGAGCTATCGGGCGATGTCCTGCACGTTGAAAATGCTTCAAAATCATTACGCCCACCAAGTGTCCGATGTGCAATGAGTCGGCTGTAGGGTCGATACCCACATAGCCCGAAGTTAATTCTTTTTGCAGTTGCTCTTCCGTACCCGGCATGATTTCATGGATCATACCTCTCCATCTTAATTCTTCAACAAAATTCATCGAATCAGTTTTATTAATGTACTATGTAACTAAATTTTAGTTAGTGTGCAAAAATACGACCTTATTCCGAATAGAAAAAAAGTTATTACAAATAATTTAGTATCCATACTTTACTTCTTTTTATTTAATAATCATATTTCTAAGATCAGTGAGGAACAAAAGGTGACAATTCCCAAAAATAACATTATTCTATATAACAGCACCTTAACCCTAAAAAGGTGACAAAAGTGACACTTTTCACCTCATTTATTTCTGTCACCTTTTTATTGAACCTCTGTTCTTATATAGATAATTTTTTAGGGTACTTGATAATAATGAACTCCAACAAAAAAAAGAAGGCTCACAAATAATTTGTGAACCCCCTTCCATGAAATAGTTGCCTAAAACCTATTTACTTCCTTTTAGCTTTTCTTCCAGCATTTTGATATAATAGCCTCCGACTACCGAACGGGCCTTAAACCCTCTGTAGTTTGGTTTATCAGTAAATACCCAATCGGACATTGGTATTCTGTCTACTGTTTCGTTCATAAACAAATGCAAAGGATCTATAAACTTCTCGAATGTCGCTTTATCATCAGCAAGCGTAGCAGTCCATATTATCCAGTCTGTCTTGGTATATGTTTCACGATTGTCGAGAGGCAGTCCGTATTTGTTTTGTTTGCCTAAATAGTAAGCGATTTCTTTCCGAGCTACTTCGTCAGGGAATATATTCATCTTTAGAAGCTTATTCCATACGAGATTATACTTCTGGCTCCATGTTCCGGGCTTGTCGAATGTAAGGCGATAATGATCTCCATCATCGGCCATCTTCATCCATTCCTGTGCCATCTCTTTAGCCTTAGCGGTATACTTTTCGGCAACATCTTTTTTCCCGAGCATATCGGCAAGTTTGCCATACGAAGCAACACCCATAATGGCCTTAACCGACAAATTCACATTGTGAGCAAAGTGACCGGCAAAGTCGTCTGTACACAACTGGTTCTCAGGATCGAGACCGTATTCCACAAGGTAATCTGTCCATGTAGTCAGTACATCCCAATGTTTTTCTGCATATTTGGCGTTGCCTTCCATAGCAGCGATAGCAGCTGTAAGAGCGAGCATATTACCTCCTTCTTCTATCGGCATGTCCCCCCCGTAGGTTTGTCCGTTAGCCAATGGATAAGTACCAACATCATGAGCAGGGAAAGGTTTTGTCCATTTACCGCTTTCGCTATAATAGAATATATGGTTCAATAGACCTTTAGCCAGTTCAGGATTGTAATACAAGAACAACGGCGCTGACGGATACGTTACATCCACTGTACCAATAGAGCCATTACTGTTGTTTTCTTTCGACAAGAATAGTAAATCACCATTCGGTGCTTTAACCAATTTGTGAGCTGTAATAGCTTGACGATATGCCAAAGCACAAAGCTCCGCATATTTCTTCCCTCCCGCCAGAGATGCTTTATCCATTAGCTCTTTGTCAAACGCATAACATTTCTCTATCAGTTTGTCGTATTCTTTATTTGCCGCGTGAAATTGTCCTGCGATAGTCTGATTGCCGTCCTGATTCCAATATGGACGAAGGTTATCTCCAAAGTATTGTATCGAATAAATATCATCATAACCAATCATTACTTTTCCTGAAAAGCTTTCGACAGAGCCCAGATTATGAGTCAAAGACATTTTCGACTTTTCATTTTCTCCTGTGGTTGCTTGCCCGTCCTGAACGTTGTTGACGAAATTAGTTCTCAAAGTATTACTCTCTCCAATATTAACCGATACATTATTTTTTTCGGCTACCAAATAGAAATACCCCCAGTCGATGCGCAGATCGTCGCCTTTTTTAGCGAGTATATTCTGTTCCTTGCTTCCCGATTTAAGGAATAACAGGCCGTTATCTTCAAAGATCTGGCTTACAGACTCCTGATAAGGTTGGTCAAGAGCCCAGCGTGGAGAAGCTTCGAAGTATACTTGTACATCATGAGCCTTTCCATCATTAGCCACAACCTGATAGGTAATGTAATTTACAGGACGAGTCAGTAGGTTCAAATCATCCATAAACAGAGGAGCAGAGAAAGTCAATTTCAGATCAACCTCGCCACAAACAAATGTGTAATGCGTCTGCGTGGCTTGCACATCTACAGACTTTTGCACAGCAGTTTTTTCGAGAGCTGTATGCATCTCTTTCTGTACCAGTAAACCAAAATCTAACAGACCGTTACCCACAGGGTTCTTACACTGAGCAGCTATCAAGTTATCCCCTTTCTTTAGTGCATTCACAACATCTGCCGACAATTTAATCATTGCATTTTTGTTGCATGTCGAACCTGTATTATGTACTTCAATACCATTGATGTAAAAAACGGCATCGTCATCATTCGAAAACTCCAGATAGATTTGTTTTCCTTGTACATCCTCATCTAAAACGATGTGTCTTCTGACCCAGATATTTTCGGTTGTCCAATCTGTTTTAGCTGTAGGCTCATTTATCTTTGTACCGAATGCACCTTTATCTTTTTTCCAAGACGAATCGTTGAAATTATTATCTTTCCAGTTTGCTGCCGGCTGCGTAGTCGTATAGCTTCCATACCATTCGCCTTGCTCCGATGTTGGTACAAGAGGATCCAACTCTACATCTTCAGTACCCATAAAACGATAGGCAACGCCATCCACCTTTATGGCTCCTATAAGCGGAAAGTCTTTTCCTGTCCAGTGCTTTACAGCTCCATCGTACAGATTGTCTGTCATAGACCACGCACTGGTGTATGGGTCTATTGTAACCAAAGGGTACGCAGGTGCTCTTAATTCATTCTTAACCACTTCATAATCTTTCACACCACTGCTTTTACATGCAAGTAAGCCAAACAGCGGAAGAAGATATAACACAATGCTCTTCATGCGATTTTCTTTTTGTTTTGTATATAATTTACCATTTAATATTAACAGATACTCCCTCAGGATTATTCTCAAATTCTAATAAATAAGTCTTCGTCTGCTGATCCCATGCATTAGCCAAGAATTCTTCTTTGCCGTTTACCGATACGCTCACAGGTTTTCGGGGTAATAAAATACGAGATGCATTCGTTGTATTTATAGGACTTTTTGCAATAAACGAATAAGAGCCTTTACCGACCTTTTCTTCATATACACGGCATGCAGCGGCAAGCACCTGCGGACGTTGCTTATTTGCCACTCTGTCTATATTTAGCAAGAAAGCTTGTTCTCCCGGATTTACGGTCTTCGATTGGTATACAGGTAGCTTCGGATCAAATAAGTCAATGAAATTCCCTTTTATTATATAAGGCTCATTGTTCACGCTTTCGTCGAGCACAGCAACCAAATCATACGCTCCTCTTTGGAGATAGAAATTGTTTTTAAAGATCAGCTTCCCTGCATTTGCTTTTTGTTCGTACATTTTTTTCACTACATCGAGCAATTGCTTATCGTTATCGGCTTTTAGAACAAAGTCTTTCGGATCGGTTCTGATAATATAAACAGTTCCTTTTCCATAACTATATTCACCTTCTTTGGGTGATGAAGATATATTCATATGCTCGAACAGATGGTTAGACGGAGCAGTATATTTATTGCCTCCTGTATTCCACCATTCCTGTACAGTCTGAAACGGATCGTTATCGAGCCCGCTATAAACCAACACACCTCCGGCTTTCACCCACTGAGCTATATATGTATGAGCTTCGGGAGACAAAGGTTTCATATTCGAATAAGACATAAGTAATACCTTCGTATCGGCTAGCGCTTCTTTATAACCTAAGTTTTCTATATGAGCTGTTTTCACAGGCACTCCACGTTTAAGAAAAGGCAATGCTTGCCCGTAGAAATTTGCCAATTGAGGGTCTTCATATCCTGCGTGTGTTGGAAATCGTTGAAACATCAGTGAGTTTGCCATCAGCACACTTATACCTCCCGAGCCTGTCACCTTATTATCAGACAAAGGCATGCTGTTCAGCGAGTTTACCATTATTTGCATTTGTGTAGAATAGTGTCTTGGGATTCTTTCCTTTTTGTCACTATTCGCACTTGTTCTGTAAAGTCCTTCATAAATACGTTCGGGCCAAGGCATTATTTCATAATCTGCTATATTGGGGTATAGCAATTGAGCCGTAAAGGTTGCCTGATAGTTCTTTTTGTAATCTGCCCAGTCTCTCGGCCAGTCTTCGATCGGATCGGTGAGGAAGAACATCTTTCTACCTGTGGGAGCAGTCATCGACTCCATCGAGCCATATTCGAGAAACGCTGTTTCGAAGACTCTCTCTTTTACTTTTCCATCAAAGTAGTTTGGTTCTCTTGACGTACCCGTCCATACTTGGGCTATATATCCGTCTACACAATCAAGAGACGCCAAACTTGCTTCAGGGCTAACTATCATCCATTGCGAATAATTAACCAGTGAGTGTGTGGGCACATAACACTTCACATCTATTCCCCGACTCTTACCATATTCTTTAGCGTATGTAAACACTTCTTTGAGTGCATTGTAATACAATTGATATTTTAGTTTATTGGCTAAGTATGTGTTTTCGGGAGACTCGTGTTGTGGTCTCCAGTCAAAACCATAATAGCTTTTCCATTCTCGTTTGAAGGCTTCACTATAGCCTGCACGAGCCCAGAATTCGGGTTCTTCCATAAATATGGCGTCGATGCCTGCATCGATCACCCGCTTTACATGTCTTTCTTTTATATATTTCAGGTAGTTCTGTGTAGGAACGATATAAGGAACCATATGTCCATGCCATATCGTATCTCCATTTTGCTGCACCTGACCTTCATCCAGATGCATTTTGCCATCCCATTGTCCTGTAAAGTAGTCTTGGTATTCGCCCCAAGCTATGCCTGTCATGAAGTGAGCAATATAACCTCTGTCACGCCACGATTGCACACGTTCTTCAAACGGTATTCTTTTCGATTTATCAGAAGGGTTTCCACCTACTCCATATACCATCACCGCATCGGCTCGGGTATCTATTGTTGGTCTCCACTCTCGTGAAGTCTGGAATGTGGTTTTAACATTGTCTTTGGTTTGAGCCCCCAGCTGAAGGCCAAGCCCCAAAAGGCATAAGATTAATACATTCTTTTTCATAATAAGGTAATAGCCAAGTTAATTTAATTTGTTTAAGATCAGTATCAAGTTACATAGAAGATAACTTTTTGCATAGAGAGCAAAGGCTTATCAAAGGGCATTTTCTTTATATATTACAAACCTCATTAGTATACATCTGCAAATATAACCTGATTTAGGATAATAAATAAAAAATCTAAGGTTTAAAGCCTAACCGGCAGGTCAATTACTTTAAACCTTAAATCTGATTTATTTCTCTACATTATGGAATCATCACCTCCATTGGCTCATTGTAATTCCATCTGCGGGTTCCACTACCTAGCGGAGTATCGTAATTGATACGTGCTGCTGCACGAATAAATACTGTACGTCCGGCAGGTATAGTGCCTTTAGATTCGATCGTAATCGTTTGACCAAACAAAGAGTTAAAAGCTGAACCTGTATATTCTATCTGGTTCGACCATCTCTCGTCACGGGCACGGTATCCTACAGTTGACGAATAGCTGACGAACAATTGAATATCAGTCATATTCAAAAAGCTATTGTTATAACTTCCCATCGGTTCTATCTTTGCTCGGAAGTCTTCTTCCGACACGCCACGAGTTACACGTACCTTTGCTTTTATCTTCCCGTTGGTAACAGTAGGCTCTTCGACCCATTCTACTTTTAAGAAAGGCTGTACTTCAAACTTCACCTTGGTTGTTCCTTTTATATCAATTGTTTTTGTTTCGTCAGCCAAAAGTATGCCACTGGCTTCACGAATGAGAGGAATAAAAGGACCGTCGATACGTATATTATAGTTTCCTTTAAACAACTTTGTATTTCTAAATGATCCGTCAGGCATACAATAGAAATCCGGATTGTGCGTAACATTATCACCCCAGCTAAGCTCGGTGAGACGTACACGAATACCTTCGCTACCTTGGTCGGTAAGCACCCGCTCGCCGGTAGCCACGTCTACTACTTCACCTTCCAGTGTTTCGGCCGGCTCTTCGTAATTGTCCATCTTGAACAAATCGCAGGAACTGAAAGATAGCAGTGCACACATTAAAGAATAAAATACTATTTTTTTCATATTCTGTGTTTTATTATTGTTCATTATCTATTTGGTTGTTGATCAATTACAGGGCTCTTAGAAACCTCTCCGCCAGGGATTGCAAAATAATAATCGATCGGATTATACTCGAATGTTCTCAACCCTACCATTTGGAAATGGGCATCGAAGAAATATTTACCTGTTTGAGTAGAAAGGAACGGATACAATCCACGGAAACGATAACGAGAGTTATTGCTGTAAGCATCCTTATTCCGTGTTTCACCCCAGAAGCCATCACGTCCATCGTAATGTTGCACACGCCAGCGTCTCAAGTCCCATTTAGTTTTATGCTCAAAAGCAAGTTCTTTACGTCTCTCTTTGCGCACAGTATTGCGTCCTTCTACCGATGAAGTAAGATTAGAAGTAAGCTTGGTTGCTCCTGCACGTTCGCGAATCTCGTTTACTGCATCTGTTGCTACTTTCAACAAGTCTGATCCGTCAGGAGACGGTTCGCCTGCCAATGACAATTCTACAGCAGCCTCAGCAGCATTGAGCAATACATCAGCATAGCGCATCAGGATAAATGGTTGCTCTGATTTTCCTTCTGCTGCCACAAATGCAGGGTCAGGATTTAGCCATTTACGTCCATAAAGACCTGCCATTGCAGATTCTCCCTGATCGTAGAACGGGCCATTTGCTCCGGAAGCTGTTATCGTTTGCCCATTAAACTCCACTTTTTCAGGATTCTCAAATTTTGGGCTCAAATATAATGTCTTAGGCTTCTGTGTATAAACATCCAAATGTTGGTAATATGTTTCGGCATTAGCATAAGAATAATCTTTGAACAAAGGCTTCACCGGTGTTGAGCCTGTGTATACTCCCGCACGAATTTCAATTTCTTTGCCCTTAAACATATCTCCCGGGAATATTACATAAGCACGTAACCTTGGCTCTGCATTTTTGAAGAAGTCCATTGGCTTATCATACAATATATAATCACCGTTTGTATTCGATGTTCCTGTTGTTACCTTAACTGTTCCATCAGCGTAGCGAGCAAATCCGTCAAACAACTCAAGGAAGTCAAGAGTAGGACATGTTCCCGACGATAATGGTGCACGGAATATAAATGGCGCACTATAAGCATCATACCCGTGAGTTAGAGTTGGATACATATATTTTCTCACATAAATATTTTCTGGGCTTGAAAGGTCACTAAACATATCCACCATATTCTGGTATTGTGCTTCACGATCTGTAGCCGACCATTTTTTCTTATAGAGAGAATAACCTCCGGTCTGTATTACTTCACGTGCGGCTTTATATGCTTCTTTGAAATATCTCTTCGATGCACTTTGCCATGTGTCTTCACCGAAACCAATTACACGAACACCAGTCTTCTGACCAAAGCCGGTAAGGCGTCCTGTTACGGTTTCGTTGTATTTAGCAACGCTCCCTGCATATAACATTGCCTCAGATTTGAAAGACAGAGCTACATATTTGTTAGCATATCCGGACTTTGGACTGGTTGGACTCAACAATGAAGCTGCCTGGTCGAAGTCTGCTAGAATCTGATCCCATGTTTCCTCTTCGCTGGCACGTGGTACTTCTAGCGCCTCTTTATCATTCGGATACTGAATCACCTTTGTTACCAGTGGGATTCCTCCAAAACGACGAGCCATAGCATAAAATACAAAGGCACGTACAAAGTATCCTTCTCCTAAATAATGATTGTATGTCTGTTCCTGAAACGAATCCTTATATTTAGGTAGTGTCTCGAGCAAATAATTGGCTTTGCGCAACAAAGAGAATGCATTTCCCCAATAGGCTGTGCGTTCGCCTGTGAAAGTCTTACAGATACCGTCACGATTAAGGGCTTCTCCTGTTCCTTCTATACCCATAGATCCCAGCCATGAGTTGAATTCTACACCCCATTCGCCCATATATTTAAAATCCTCGAAAGGCATGTTGCTGTACATAGTCGCCATGTAAATATCCATACCCGATTCATTGGTAAGAAGATCTTCGTCGGTTATCAGATTTTTTGGCGGAATATCTAGATCGTTGCAAGCTGTAAAGAATAACATGCTTAGCAAAGACAGTATTAATATTTTTTTCATATCTATCAAATTTATTATTTCGTTACTAATACAAGTTTTTAGAACGTAAGAGACATACCGACGGTGTACGTTTTATTGAGTGGATACAAACGTCCCAATTCATCATCCGGATGCTCAGGGTCAACAAATTTCACTCCTGTTATAGTAAATAGGTTGTAAGCATTGGCAAACATGCGCAATCTCATAGACGACAATGCCTTTATCTTAGGCAATGTATACCCTAATTCGATACTCTTCAGACGCAAGTAAGCTGTGCTTACACGGTTGAACTCAGAGTCTGCATCAGGATAATGTCCTGTATAGCCATAATAACCCGATACCCATTGTGTTGCAGGATCGTAAGGGTCTGCAAACGGATCTACCGGATGCCAACGATCAAGAAACTGAGTAAGTGTACCACCACCATTGCTACCCCATATAGCGTACAATGGCTCTTGGTATTTCATAGAACCAAGTGCTGATCCTTGCAACAATATATTCAAGTCGAAATTCTTGTATTCGAAATCAAAGTTGAAACTATAATTCAACCACGGTGTTTGGTCATACGCATAAGGGTGTTTATCCAAATCGCTTATTTCACCATCACCATTCCAGTCTACATATTTATAGTCGCCCGGTAAAAGTCCACGATCTTTATAAATTGGATAAGACCAGATATCTTTCCAGTTCTGATAACGTCCGGAAGAAGTATATCCGAACTGTACTCCCTGATAACGATTAGTGAGGTTGTCGTTACGCCATCTGTCGTACGAGTTACCCCATGGTCCTTTTTCGGAAGCGATCATGTGTTTTTGACGGGTAATTGTACTAATCGCTTTTACACGATATGAAAAATCATTTATCTTGTTACGGTGGGATAGTTCAAGGTCTATACCGAAATGACGGTCACTATCCAGGTTTTCATTTGGAGCCTCAGCACCTACTACGGTAGGCAAATCTCCTTTGCGACGGGCAAACATACCTTCGCGACGACGATCAAAATAATCGGCGGCAAAACCAAACAACCCGTTCCATCCTTCGAAGTCTACCCCAACATCGAGTGTACGAGACTCGTACCAAGAGATACCAACATTAGGAAGCGGCTTGGTAGAAGCAGCAGAAATATATTTATCTCCGATGATGAATCCCGGAGCATACTGATTGTAATATCCCGAAGCTGAGTTAGAGTTTGTAGCAGGATAGTTATATCCATTTGCCCACTCATAATTCCAATCGCCGGACAAGTCATCCCCTAATACCCCATAGCTGGCACGAAGTTTCAACTGATTTACAAATGACAGGGCAGAAACTGATTTGAAGAAAGGCTCTTCTGAGATACGCCATCCTGCCGATACAGAAGGGAAGAATCCCCATTGGTGTCCTTTTGCAAACTTAGAAGATCCATCGTAACGGAATTGAGCTTCGAGAATATAGCGGCTGCCATAAGCATAATTTATCCTACCGATCATTGCAGCATTAGCTTCTTCATAAAGGTCATTGTTGCCAATATTCATACCGCCCAACTGGTTTTCGTCAACACCCGCAAAAAGATAATCTGTAGAAAATGCAAGCTCACGCTGTGCATAGAAATTATCACCGGTACGCTTTTGTGTTTCCATACCAACTACTCCACCAAAAGTGTGTTCACCGAAAGTACGGTTGTAGTTCAATAATAGCTGGCTCAATATCTGTTGCTTATTATATGATTCGCGACGAAGACGGCTTGGCGAACTGGCATTGAACAATGCCTGATCATAAGAACCGGTAACCTCATTGTATGCATATTGATAGTATTCTTTACGATATGCCTTATTGTTATCCATACGGTAATTGAAGCTCACTAATGCTTTTGCCGATAATCCTTTCAATACGGGAGCTACAACACCTAAATCATAATTAAGCGATGCCGAAGATTGAAAATATTTTTGTTGATATTTTCTATATCCCGATATATCAGAAGTCATTTGTGCTACGGCATTCTCCTGCATTTCCAATCCTTGATAATTTAGCATTGTGTTTTCAGGGTCAGCATACGCCGGATTCAAAACACCTTGTCTCCAATAAGTACGAATGATATTTACAGCATCTGTATATGGATTGTTGCGCTCATCGGCAACACCGCTTAAATTAATATCAAAAGTTAATCCGTCAAGAATTTTAGTAGTAACGTTAGCACGAAGATTATATTTATTATAATTAAGGTCGCCCGACTTAAAGAACCCTTCCTGATAGAAGTAACCCATACCTACATAGAACTGAGTTTTGTCGTTACCACCGGTGATGCTTAAGTCATGTTGCGTTTGCGGTGCATAATCAGAGAATAATAGGTCTGTCCAATTCGTTGTGCGGCGAGTACCGTTGCGAAAAGCCTCAAAATCTTCCTCCTTATAGATGATACTTCCTCCATTGATATTGTTCATAGACCTTTCGTTGTACAATGTCATAGTCTGGTAAGGGTCAGCAAGAACAGGCATACCCGATGGCTTTTGGAAAGTATATGTTCCATTGTAAGAAACTGATGTTTTTCCGTCTTTCGATCCTTTTTTGGTAGTTACCAATACAACTCCATTTGCCGAACGAACCCCATATATAGCCGCCGAAGCATCTTTCAGAACAGAGATATCGTCAATATCATTTGCATTCAAACGTTGAAATTCTTCTGTAGTACTCGGAATACCAT
The DNA here is from genome assembly GCF_004569505.1 of Dysgonomonas mossii. NCBI lineage: Bacteria > Pseudomonadati > Bacteroidota > Bacteroidia > Bacteroidales > Dysgonomonadaceae > Dysgonomonas > Dysgonomonas mossii. The sequence goes on along the minus strand of NZ_SPPK01000002.1, from coordinate 32,843 downwards.
CGATAACTACCAATGGTGCACCTAGTCCGCGAATGTCAAAGTTGTTATTGAATGTACCCGGCTCAGCACTCTTTTGCCATACACGCACCCCGGCAATTTTACCGGTAAGCATATTCTGAGGGTTTTCGTTCTTGGTTTTCAACATCTCGTTCCCTTTGATGCCTGCCACAGCTCCGGTTAAAGTAACCTTCTTCTGTACGCCATAACCGACAACCACAACATCTTCGAGTGTGGTTTCGTCAACGGTCATTGCCACATTGATGAGGCTACGTCCGTTCACCTTCTCTTCTTTCGTTCCATATCCTAAGAACTTAAAGACCAAAGTAGCATTTGCAGGGGCATCGATAGTATATTTACCATCTATATCTGTGATTGTACCAACAGTCGTATTCTTAATTGCTACACTCGCTCCGGTTACAGGTTCATTATTTTCATCTGTAACTATACCCGATATGGTCTTGTTTTGAGCCCATAGCGAAGGCGCAAAGACAAGAAAGAGCATCATTAAAATGCAGGAACACAAAAATTGCATCCTTCTGGCATGATGTGTTTTTATCATAACAATATAAATTTAAGTTAGTTAATTTTTCTCCAATTCGTATCGTGCTAAGGTTGCGTATTCGGCAGCAAAAGCGAATGTAAACATCCCTTCCAGTCTGTTATTTACATTTTCGCGACTCCAACCAACCAGCAGATTTGCAGGAAGTAATCCTCTATAAAAGAAGTTATCGTATCCGTAATCCAAATTCTTCTGGAAGGTATCGATATATTGCGATGCATTTTTGTAAGATGAGTATGCATCTACATATCCACGCATCAGTACGCCATTAAACCAGTTGTTGAAACCAATCAGGTCGTAGGTATAGTATCCGGGAACATTAAGACCAAGTTTTGCAAAATATTTGAAACTTGCATCCGATAGTTTTTTTCCATCTTCCAGATATACATTTTCCCCTGTTGCACGATACAGATCGGCTGCGCCTGAAATCATCGAACCGCAATTGTACGAATAAGGAGTCCCTGTACGATCGCGCAGATTGGTGTGCTTGCGATATTTTACCCCATTTACGGTTTCGTATGCCACATCACAGTTAGGATCACAACCACCCATCATATCATGGTATACACCATCTTCACGCAAGAGGTTTGTTTTTTGCCAGTCATAAACTGCTTTAGCAAATTTCAGATAGTATTCGCTCTTTTTCACTGTTGCTGATTTACGGCTATTATCTGTAGCAATATACTTATAGGTAATCTCATCATTCTTACCTTTATATAGCTCTGACAGCCAGACTAACGGACTAACCACAGGACCGTTGCTACACGAGTGCTTTGTTACATAGCCGGGACCCCAAGGGATACCGCCATATTCTTTACCATTGCTGTCGAGAACACAGTCCCAACCATCGAGCACGTATTCTGTCAGATACTCGGCTTCTGTGAGATAAGTATTATTTCCGGTAAGCTTATATGCTTCCAGTAATTCACGTATCAGCCATTGCTGGTCGTCATATACGTTGTGTATACCCTCTACCAGTGCCGTTCCTTTGGCATTGCCTCTATCTACGCCGTATACAGACCAGTCTTTAGTCTGCGTATATGAAGTAAGACTAAATGTTCCTTTATAATACGCGGCATTGGTATACAGCTTGTTCAACAATTCGCTATAGCGGTTGAAATTCTTATCATAAAGTTCGGCTTTGCCTTTCTCCTTGTGAGCTTTCAACCCATGTAATATTGCGTTCACAGCCTCGATAGAGCTGGTGTACATCCATACACTTCCCTTTTCGTCAGAGCCGTCTCTATTCGCATTGGATTTTGTATAAGGATTATAAAATCTCGACATTGCCATTCCTTCGCCTTTGAAATGATAAAGCATTGCACTATCTACCATTTGCATAGCACGAAGGATGTTCTGCTCGGCAAGATTATCGGAAGTAATAGTTCCCGGTTTTTTGCCTCCTCCATTGTCTATTTCGGGATTATCGCTGCATGCAACGGTTATTACCAACAAAGAACAAAGAATAGTTGTTACTATTTTTTTCATTTTTTTCTATTTTTCTTGTATCTCAGTGTACTCTCTGCATAGACAATACTTTTTATAGTACTGCCTTATGCAGAGGATTCACTAAGACCACAACATTTTTATTAATTTAGATTGATACTATAGAATACCAGCTTGCTTTCGTCACCGTTGCTTTCGCCTTTGTATACACCGAACACCAATACTACATTGTTGCCGTTGAACTGTGACAGATCGTATACAAATGAAGCATAAGCTTCAGGCTCACCGGCTCCACCCGCACCGTGTTTGAATTTCCAACAGCCATCTGCGGCAGCGGAAGCCTCTTGAGCGGTATTAGATTTTGGAGCGACATGCACAACTGTTCCGTCTTCTTTGATTGCAGTCAGCTTGAAGAATGTATAGTTACCTCCAAAGGTACGAGTCTTCAATGTCAGCTGATTATTACCTGCTCCTATCGCAAACTTAGAATAGAAGTATGCTTCGGGCTCTTTGGTATTAACAGCAGTACCTGAACCTCTGGTCTTAATCAAGTAACCTTCGGAAGGGAATACTTCAGGGTCTTTATGAAGAGGAACAAAAGCCCATTCAAACGCTATATGAGAATTTTCGCGCCATGAACGATAAGCAGCTTTATAGTTATCTCTACCACCACTTACTTTACTTATTCCACTAAATGATTTCTTTGGATGTACCATCGTAGAGCGTACCATTTCTTGAGTAAGCTTCCATCCATCTACAACATCTGTTCCCGGTAACCAATCCCAGTTTTCTACTTTTTTATCAGCAAAACGGATAGCACGAAGAACTAATTGTTTCCAATAATCACCTGTTTTTTGTCTATAGATACCAACAGCCACAATCACTTCTTTACCGACATATGCACTCAAATCGAAATCATAGTCAGCATAATTACCAGAGCCATGAGTCTTTGTATCTCCTATTTTCACATTAGTAGGCTCTGCTGCGGAAAGATCGATAACCTGTACTCCAAAATAGGCTGGAGAAGCCTCATCAGCATCATGGGTACGTACTCTAAGAGAAAGAATTTTATTATCCTCTGTTATTTTTTTACTACCGTATACAAAAGAGTCAAAAACATCAAGATTAGCCGGATTGTTTCGTTCATCACCAGAATTTCGGATTTGTAATGTTGTTCCCTCATTCTGCTCATCCCAAGCTCCTCTTAAGTCAAGGGCACACATGTAATCGCCAGACCAATCCCAGTGAGGATATGCATCGCCATTACGTCCACCACGATATTCATTGTAATACCACTTATCGGCAGTTGCCAAATCTTCAGCGGTTAAACCACGCAGTAATTCAACACCGCCCATTCTGAGGTCTACTGTTGCCACTCCATCAACGAAATCACTTTCGTTTACTGTTTTGGTTATTGTTACATAGTCCGTTTTGGTAAATGTTACTGTATAAGTTCCTTTTACCAAATCTTCGATAACAAATTTACCATCACTCCCCGATGTTGCAGAAACATCAGCACTTATGCTAACAACAACTCCGGCAAGAGGTGCTCCACCATTTTTAGCATCGGTAAGCGTACCTACTATTTTAGAATCCGCATTTACCATTTTCACACTTGTAGATGCTACTTTGTTGGCATCGAATTTACCGGCAGTAATAGTTACACTAATTGTTTGAAATCCCTTCTTTGAGAATTTTACCGAATGGGAATCAATAGATACGTTCTGGGCAGTATATTTGCCATCACTTCCTGTTGTCACTGTTTCGTCTACACCCGATATGGTAACAGTAACACCACTAATAGGAGCATCCATCTCATCTAATACAATCCCCGTAACAGTGCCGTAATCGACATGTTCCGATTCATCATCACTACATGAGGTTGCTATAGATACTATGCCGCCAAGCATAGCTACGAACAGAAATGTTCGCAAAATTTTCTTCATTAAAATCATGTTATAAAAGTTAAGAGTTAACATTAATTAGAAACATCAATGTACATAGGCTGATTTTTGGTTGGTTGATTAATAGATTTTGGTTATTAAATTATTTTTCTTTCATGATATGGCTCGACATACGTATTGCCCTCTATCATTTTTACCAAAGATTGGCGCTCGAAGGTTAATTATTGGGTTAAATTTGGGTTATTAAGTAAAAAAAAACATTAATCTTATGCTTTTTACCTTATTATGTGCACATTATAAGAAATCTTAAAAAACCAGTTAAAACGGTATTAAAAGGGAATCTCTTTCTATTAAAAAGATTTTAATATCTTTATATCTTGATAAGACACCTCTACCCCTTCTCCATTTATCACAAAACAGAGTATTACAATAGAGGTCACCCGGAAACAATCTTATTAACTTGAAAATTGTATTTTCTATTCCATGAAACTGTATCTATATATATTTTTCATACTTAGTTGTTTTTATTCACAAACAGCCTTATCTCAAGGTCTAAAATTTTGTGGAGGGGAACAATCTATAGATAAAAGAACCTCTTACGATGTTTTCAAAAATTCATCCGTTGCCTTTTCCAACTATTTCAATATTGATTTCAAGATAGCTCTTTATCCTGCAAAAGAAATTGGATACATTCTTCGTATAAAAAATGAGAAATCCGATAAAATCTATAATTTATTTTATGACGGACAAGGAAGTAGTTTTGTATTCAAATTCAATGAAGAAGGACGAAGCAGCTTGATCACTGCCGAACTAAATAAAGAAGAACAGCTTGATAAGCATTGGCTCAGAATGATAATATCATTTGATCTAAAGAGTGATTCGATAAGATTAACTGTAAATGACAGAGTATTTAGAGCTGTAGCCTCAGGGCTTCCGGAAAAATACTATCCGATTATTCTCTTTGGTAAAAGCGACCACATTATCGACACTCCTTCTTTTGCAATCAAAGAACTCTCGGTTGGGAATAATGAGAAATATATATTTCCATTAAGAGAGAATGAGGGAAGTATAGTACACGATTCGAAAGGGAAGGCACTGGGAGAAGTATTAAATCCACAATGGCTGATAAATGATGCTTATCACTGGAGCTTTAAGACTTCATTCAAATCCGAAACTGTAGCCGGAGCTAACTACAACGTAAGAAAGAAAGAAATATATTATTTCAACAGGGATGCGATATCTATATATAATGTAAGATCGGGCGAAACAAGAACAAAAGTCTTCGATGAAAAATGTCCGGTAAACCTTGCTTTGGGTACAAACTTCATCGATACGAAAAACAATAGACTATATGCATATGAGGTGTATCACAATATAACGGATGAACAGCCCATGATTGCCAGTTTGAATCTGGATACCTATCAATGGACAACAGAAAGCACTGAGCGACTTCCCAGACAACTACATCATCACGGGGCTTACTACGATCCTTCAACGGATAAATACACCATATTTGGAGGATTCGGCAATATGTACTATAGTAAGAACTTTTATTGTTTCGACCTAAACGAGAGAAAATGGTCAACACTGGACGGTTTTAGCGGAGATACAATACTTCCTCGTTATTTTTCGTCAGTAGGATATCTGAAGAAAACAAATTCCATATATGTATTCGGAGGGATGGGTAACGAATCCGGCGAACAGGTGGTAGGACGAAAATATTTCTATGATCTGCATAAAGTTGATTTAAATACAAAACATATTACAAAGCTCTGGGAAATTCCATGGGATAAAAGCAATGTAGTACCTGTACGGGGAATGGTTATCCTTGATGATTCTTGTTTTTATACATTGTGTTATCCGGAGCATTTTTCGAAATCATTTTTACAATTATACCGCTTCTCGCTGAAAGACGGGAGTTATGAAATATTAGGAGACTCGATTCCGATATATTCGGATAAGATTACAACAAATGCTAATTTATATTACGACCATCAGTTAAACAACCTGTATGCAATTGTACAGGAGTTTGCCGATGATGTATCTTCCGATCTTAAAGTTTATTCGTTAGCATTCCCACCCATTACAGCAGACGATCTTACCAATTATCCCAAAGAAGAATCAGGTATTATTGTTTTAATAATTATCGGCCTAGCTTGTATATGTATCTCTATTATAGGGTATCTTCTATATCGGAGGTTTGTTCAGAAAAATAAGAACAGCAGAAATACCAGCCAAACATTCAGAACGCTGAACAACGATAAAGAACGGATTGATAAGCCTAATTCCATTTATCTATTCGGTGAGTTTACTGTACGCGATAGAAACAATAAAGATATTACCTATATGTTCAGTACAAAGCTAAGGCAAATGTTCTTTCTTGTTCTGCAATATAGTATCGAGGACGGTATCACCTCTCAACGACTTAGCAACCTCATATGGCCCGACAAACCCGAAGATAAAGTAAAAAATTCAAGAGGAGTTACTATCAATCACTTAAGGAAAGCACTAGGGGAATTGGATGGAATTGAATTTGTATATGACAAAGGCTATTTTAAAATAGTATTAACCGACGAATGTTATTGCGACTTTGTAAGATGCATTCAAATCATATCTACCGGTATAGAAGAAAACAGAGAAGAATTAATAGAGATACTAACACGTGGTAAATTCCTAAGATCTTCAGATCAGGCTCTTTTTGATACATTCAAGATAGACATGGAACATAAACTGGAACCTGTATTATTAATAGAAATCGAAAAAAGCTTTACCACAGAGGCCTATCAGACAACTATAAATCTAACAGAGGCTTTGTTCAATATAGACCCGTTGAACGACGAGGCCTTAGTTTTCCAGACCAAAGCTTTACAAAGATTAAAGCTAAATGAAGAGGCTCGCATCCGCTATCAGGCATTTGTTGTAGAATATAAGAAAACAATGGGTAGTGACTATCCTCATCCTTATAAGGATTTGATTTAAGATACTCAATCTCTATTCTGTTCAAAAAAATCAATCAAGTATATAAATAGAAAAAGATCCCCAAATGAGGATCTTCTTCTATTATATTATATTATCTTTTTATAGCATGTCAATACATTTCTCAAGTTGTACTCCCCTCGAGCCTTTGAGTAATATGTAACTATCTTCAACCGGATCTTTTTCGAGATATTCTTTCAGGTGGTCAAGATTTTTAAATCTCGGATACTTTGTTTTTACCCTGCTGAAATTATCTCCGATAAACATAACCCTGTCAAAGTTATGATCGCTTATATAATCTGCAATCTTCTGATGCTCCATATCTGTATCAGGTCCCAGCTCCTTCATATCTCCAAGGATAAGAACCTTATGATTTACATCCATATGGTCAAAATTTTCGAGAGCGGCATGCATACTTGTCGGATTGGCATTGTATGCATCTATTATAAGCATGTTTTTTTCTGTCTTTTTTAGTTGCGAGCGGTTATTAGTCGGCACATACTCCTCTATCGCTTTACATATCAAAGAAGCCTTTACCCCAAGATACTTACCAATAGTTATTGCAGCCAATGCATTAGAAAGATTGTACTCTCCTATCATATTTGTTTGCACCTTATTGCGTTTATTCCCAAATTTCCATTCCAATGCAAGGAAAGGACTGATAGATGTTACTTTTCCTGAAATAAATAAATCTTCCTCCAGTCCGTAATATATAGACGTTATCCCTTCCGACATTTCACGTAAGAGCAAATTGCTGTAGTCTATAAATATCTTCCCATCTTTGGTACTGCGGATAAATTCATACAACTCACCTTTGGCCTTCACCACATTTTCGAACGAACCAAACCCCTCGATATGTGCATGTCCCAAATTGGTAATCAGCCCATAGTTTGGCAAAGCCATCTCGGCAAGAAAGCGGATTTCACCTACATGGCTCGCTCCCATTTCCACAATCACAATCTCATGTTCTTTTTTTATCCTCAGCAAAGTTAGCGGGACTCCGATATGATTATTCAGGTTTCCCTGAGTTGCCAGCACATTATACTCCTGAGACAAAACAGAATAAATCAACTCTTTTGTAGTTGTTTTTCCGTTTGTTCCGGTGATAGCAATAATTGGCTTTTTTATAAATTGTTTCCGGTGATGGCGGGCTAATTCTTGTAGTGTTTCCAGACTGTCTTTTACTAATATTATATTCGGTCTGGTTGCGTATCTCTCTTCATCAACAACAGCATAGGCACAGCCCTGATCGATTGCTTTTTCAGCGTATTCATTCCCGTTAAAATTTGCACCTTTTAATGCAAAAAATATTGAATCTTTAGGACTATTACGTGTATCAGTTGAAATTTCCGGGTATTTCTTATATATATTATATAGATCTGATATCTCCATAGCGTTTATACAAATTTATTGTTTCCTTTCAAACGTTTATTAATGTATTACTTTTTAGATTTGTAAAGTTCCACAAGATTTGCTTAAAGCACTACGAATATACGTTAATAATTTCTATCAAACATTCTTCTTAACGTTTTTTACTTTATCAAATATCTCAGCAAAATATACCATAAACATGGTATCAAAATACCTTACTTTAGCGATTTTATATGTACCTCAAAGTATGTACCTTTGTATCAATAATTAAACAAACAAATCAACGGTTATGGGAAAAATTGCAAAAAAATTAACTGATCTTATCGGAAACACTCCGCTATTGGAGTTATCGAATTATAATAAGAAACATGGAGTAGATGCTCATGTAATTGCTAAATTGGAATACTTCAATCCGGCATCGAGCGTCAAAGACCGTATTGCCAATGCGATGATAGAAGAAGCAGAGGTATCGGGACTACTTCACCCCGACAGCGAATTGATAGAACCAACCAGTGGAAACACAGGGATAGGGCTTGCTTTTGTAGCTGCGGCAAAAGGCTATAAGCTTACATTGACAATGCCTGAAACCATGAGTATAGAGCGTAGGAATCTACTTAAAGCACTTGGTGCAAATATTGTTCTTACTCCCGGCCCCGATGGCATGAAAGGTGCTATAGCAAAAGCCGAAGAACTACAAAGACAAAACCCGAAAGGAGTTCTTCTTCAACAATTTGCGAATCCTGCAAACCCTGCAATACATAAAAAAACGACTGCTGAAGAAATCTGGCGTGACACCGATGGTAAGGTCGACATCTTTGTAGCGGGAGTTGGTACAGGCGGAACTGTAAGCGGTGTAGGTGAAGTTTTGAAAAAATACAATCCAAATGTGCAAATAGTGGCTGTAGAGCCAACAGACTCACCTGTATTATCAGGAGGTAAACCCGGCCCGCACAAAATACAAGGTATAGGAGCAGGCTTTGTTCCAAAAACATACAATGACTCTGTTGTAGATGAAATCATTCAGGTAAGCAATGACGATGCCATCCGCACAAGCCGTGAACTGGCTCGCGAAGAAGGTCTATTGGTAGGTATATCTTCAGGCGCAGCAGCGTATGCGGCTACATTGTTAGCTAAAAAACCTGAAAACAAAGGAAAGAATATCGTTGTAATTCTTCCCGATACAGGAGAGCGTTATCTGTCTACAGTATTGTATGCTTTTGAAGAATATCCACTTTAATCAACATAATACGATCTTAAAGGTTATCTTTATTTAGTTATGAGTAATTGATTTTAAAATCAATTACTCTCATTTTATAAAAACAAAAAAATATGAGCAACTATAAATTTGAAACGTTACAAGTACATGCCGGACAAGAGGTAGATCCGGTTACACGATCACGTGCTGTACCTATTTATCAAACAACGTCATACACTTTTGATGACGCACAACATGGAGCCGATTTGTTTGGACTTCGTAAATTCGGGAATATATACATTCGTCTGATGAATCCGACTACAGATGTATTTGAAAAACGTATAGCTGCTCTTGAAGGTGGAACATCTGCTCTGGCAACAGCATCAGGTCACTCCGCTCAATTTTTGGCGCTCAATAATATACTGTCACAGGGAGACAACTTCGTTACTACTTCGCATCTGTATGGTGGTACACACAATCAGTTCAAGTCACAGTTCAAACGTTTGGGAGTAGAAGCACGCTTTACACCGGATGACGAGCCGGCTTCGTTCGAAAGGCTTATTGATGACAGAACAAAAGCTCTTTATCTGGAGACAATCGGAAATCCCGATCTGAATATCCCTGATTTTGAAGCTATCGCTGCTGTAGCCGACAAATACGAAATACCACTAATTGTAGATAATACGTTCGGTGCAGGAGGTGCACTCTTCCGCCCGATAGAACATGGGGCTACCATTGTAGTAGAAAGTGCTACCAAATGGATAGGCGGACATGGAACATCTCTTGGCGGGGTGATTGTAGATAGCGGTAAGTTCAACTGGGGCAATGGTAAGTTCCCTGAATTTACAGAGCCATCCGACAGCTATCACGGACTTGTATTCTGGGATGTATTTGGAGCAAATGGTCCATTCGGTAATATCGCATTTACGATACGTGCCCGCGTAGAAGGACTTAGAGACTGGGGTAGTACGATCAGCCCGTTCAACTCATTCCTTCTCTTGCAAGGATTGGAAACACTTTCTCTTCGGGTAGAACGTCATGTGGAAAACACATTGGCTGTTGCTAAATGGTTGGAGAAACATCCGAAAGTAGAATATGTAAACTATCCGGGACTAGAAAGCAGCCCATACCACGCATTGGCTAAAAAATACTTCAAAAAAGGAGCCGGTGGTGTACTTTCTTTCAAAGTAAAAGGATCGGGAGATAATGCCGACAAAGTGATAAATTCCCTCCAACTGATAAGCCACTTGGCAAATGTAGGTGATGCTAAATCTCTCATAATCCATCCTGCAACTACAACTCACGAACAACTTTCGGACGAAGAAAGAGTTTTGGCAGGTGCTATTCCGGGATTGCTACGCTTGTCTGTGGGTATCGAAAATATTGACGATATCATCGCTGATCTGGATCAGGCGCTGAGCAATATATAAAATAAAGCCGTGATTATTTTTTTTATAAAAGAGGCTGTCTCACAAAATAGTTGAGACAGCCTCTTATCTTATAATAGAAGAATAATTGTTTTTATTTTTTTATTATTTTCACAACATAACCTCCACCCGGAGCCATTGATATTGGAAGTTTCCGATCGGCAGGAATATCTATTATTTCCTTTTTGTAGTCCTTAGCAACACGATCGGCGTTTACACCGTCTTTAAAAACTTCTCCTTTGAAGTTGCCTTCGCCCAAGAATGACAAATCCAGTTCCATAGTACGGGCATCCCAGTTTGTTAATGCACCCACATACCATGCATCTCCCTTTTGACGGGCAATGGCTACATATTTTGCAATTTCGCCATTCAAAGCAACTGTATTATCCCAAACGGTAGGTACAGCAGCGATAAACTCAGTACACTCGGGTTCTGCCATATAGTTTGACGGGCTGTCGCAAAGCATATTCAACGGAGATTCGAAAATAACATATTCAGCAAGCTGACGGCAACGTGTACCTTGGCTCATGGCTTCGTTATTCACGCTTCTGTAATTTCCTTTTGTAGCATTGCGCATCGCACCTTGCGTATAATCCATAGGCCCTGCTACCTGACGAATAAACGGAATAGTAACATCATAGGTAACCTGATCGAGATTTTCAGCCCATTTCATCTGCTCCAATCCATTTACGCCCTCAAAGTTAATCACATTAGGATATGTTCGTTGCAAACCTGTAGGCTTGTAAGTACCGTGGTAGTCTAACATCATCTTATATTTAGCAGCCGTTTCTGCACCACGACGGTGAAAATCAACAACAACCTGATCGTCCCTATCCATAAAGTCTACTTTAAAACCTTTGATTCCCATTTCACTATAATGTTTGCAAACGGCTTCCATATCACGATCGAAAGCATGAAACCCTGCCCAAAGGATAAGACCTACATTCTTCGATTTAGCATAAGCGACAAGTTCGGGCAAATTAATTTCGGGAACAACCTGAAACAGATCGGCTTTCAAATTCACAGCCCATCCCTCATCCAGAATCACATATTCTATACCATATTTAGATGCGAAGTCTATATAATATTTATACGTCTGATTGTTCACTCCTGTCTTGAAATCTACATTATAAAGGTTCCAATCGTTCCACCAGTCCCATGCTACCTTACCCGGTTTTACCCAAGAATAGTCACCCTGAGACGGTGTTGCCAGCTTGTACACCATATCACTATCTGCCAGATCTGAATCTTTTTCAGAAACTATTACCACACGCCAAGGGAAATTTGTAGCACCATCAAATTTTGCAAGGAAATTTTCACGAGATTTTACAACCATTTGCAGATTGTTGTGTCCTCCTTGTTCTACATCTTTCGGATACGGTGCAAAAATCCCTTTCAGAATATTGGCTTTATCTCCCGGATATAAGAACATTCCCGGATAATTAAGAAGGTCAGCTTCTACAATGCAAACCTTTTTGCCCTTTACTCCCTCTACTACCAAAGGGCTTATGGCAAGTCTTTTCTTATTCCACTCAGACAAAAGATTATGAACATACGGTTGTTCGAATGAATTGAAGAATTGTTCTTCAAAAGACGCCGATTCATATTTATTCGTATAATTGATAAAAGCTTTGCTGTCTGCAGGAAAATTAAACTCAACCTGTTCGCCTTGTACTGCAAAAGGCTTTTTAGACGCAGACACAAAACGGTAAGCAATACCATCGTCATATGCTCTAAAGAGAATACTGTGATCTTTAAATTTGAGCGTAAGCTCATTATAATTATCTTTTATCTGTTTACGTTTATATACCTGAGCACTAATTATCTGATTTACGCTCTTTGTAGATGACCCCGACAACTTCGCGTCTTTTCCATAGAAAGTTCCGTCACTGAGTGACATGGAAATTGTAGACTTGTCGAGCATAAGATCGCCGTTATGCAAAACAGAATAATCGATTGTTTTACCTACATTAATTACAGCTTCCAGCTTACCATTCGGAGATTTAAGATTAAATAACTTCTGGGCTGATACTGTCATTGAAAACAGAGCCGTGCAAAATACGGCTAAAATAATCAAGTAATTTTTTTTCATAAGTATATTTAAGTTTAGAATATAGAGAGATCACTCCCTTTTGCTAAAATAATTCTTTTTTAAAGTTTACCTCTACCCCTTTTCACTAAAATGAATACCGACAACTCCTTTTCCTTTATCCTTTTATAAAGGTCTACGAAGGGACTTACTGAGCAAATTTCAATCCTTTTATTTTATTCCACCCTCCACGTGTGAAGTCGGGAATCTCTACAGGAACTGAATTATTGTCGAGCGAAATTTCCGTTAATGGTATCAGGCTGCACCATTCGGCAAGGTCATACACATCCATATCGAGCGGAAGTCCCCTTTGAAGACAGTATATCAGACGATAGTCCATTATGAAGTCCATTCCTCCGTGCCCTCCGACTTTCTTAGCCAGATCTTCTATATCTTTTGCTATAGGGTGTTTATATTTCTCCATCAATGCCACTTGCACATCTTCGGGGACGAAGCTGTGAGCCGTCAGGTTTTCATGATTCTTGGTCAATTCAGGGTCAAGCTCTTCACTGTCTAATGCATATCCTTCTATCGGGTATTTGTTCGCAAACCCCTTTGTCCCGGTAAGCTGATACATACGGTTGTATGGACGAGGTGATGTTACGTTATGCTCTATCAATATCGATTTCCCATTCTCTGTTCCAATCATAGTGGTGGTATGATCTCCATTGCGAAAACCTTTTACTTCTTCATTTCTATTCTTTTTCAAAAATTCGGGATTGCCTATCGCCTTCGTATCCATCGCAACCAAATAATTCAGTTTGTCGCCACGGTGTATATTCATTGCCTGACATACAGGTCCAAGTCCGTGCGTAGGATACACATCACCTCGGTGAGCTTTATTAAAGTCCATGCGCCAGTCGTTCCAGTACTCATCCCAATATGGTTGTAAACCATGAATATAAGCACCTTCTCCATGAATCACTTCACCCAACAATCCTTGCTGTACCATATTTAGGGTTGTGAGTTCGAAGAAATCATATACGCAATTTTCTAATTGCATGCAATGCTTTCTGGTTTGCTCGGAGGTGTTGATCAATCCCCATATTTCATCCATTGTTACAGCAGCGGGAACTTCAATTGCCACATGCTTGCCGTCTTTCATCGCCTGAATACCTATTTTTGCATGCGACAACCAGTCTGTTGCCACATAAACAAGATCTACATTGGGAAGGGCTGTAACCTTACGCCACACAGAGGTGTCTCCATAAAACTCCTGAGCTTTAGGAAGGCCTTTTTCTTGTAGCATTTTATTTACTTTCTCTGTATTTTTTTGCTCTACATCACACAATGCAACAACCTCCACTCCCGGAATATAAGTCATTCGGTTCACAGCTCCGGGGCCTCGCATGCCTAAGCCGATGAATGCTACACGCACCACAGGTAAGAGTTCGGTTCTCAACTCGAGTACATCTGTTTGTCCTGCCGGACGCTCTTGAACAGGAGTTTTCAATAAGAGAGATTGTTCTTTAGGTTGCTGAGCTACACAGTTAAACGACAACAAACATGAAGAAAATAAAATAATGATTTTTTTCATGGTGAATATTTTATGTTTAAAATATTTTACTTCAAGGTTTATATTTACAGATTAAAGATTAATCTTCTATTTTCTGAATATAAGGAAGGTATAAAGATAAGGGAAATCTTACATATTATTTTCTTAATTAACATTTAAGCCTGAAAATATATCATACATTTGCAGGATGTTTGTTATATATCAGTTTTCGAATGGAGAGGGAAAACACATATGATAGATTGTTTGATCTGATAAAAGAAGATGATCACAATGCCTTCGACAGGCTATATAATCTTTTTTATGCACCATTATGCGTATTTGCAAACAGATACATATCCGACCAAGACTCTGTTAGAGATTGCATACACGATGTGTTCTTAAAAATGTGGAGAGACCGAAAAAATATATTTATCAATACCTCTGTCCGTTCCTACCTTCTTACTGCAACACGAAATCATTGCCTCAATTTGATAGAAAAGCAAAAAACACAAATGACATACGAGCAGTATATATTGAATACGTACGACCCCTACACTTCTGACGATTTATATTCTGTTGAGGAACTGGAAAATTTGATTGAAAAAGCAATAAATGAACTTCCCGAAAAATACAGGGAAGTATTCAGAATGAGCCGATTTGAACATCTTACTTATAAAGAAATAGCCGAAAGAAAAAATATTTCGATAAAAACAGTAGAAGCATACATGCATAAATCGCTGATTATATTATCGGTATCATTAAAAGATTTCCTACCTTACGTTCTCCTTTTCCTTTTCTTCAACAAAAATTAATTTTTTTCATAGGGTGACCTATGAGTTATCTGTCTTATATATAGAAGCCACTAAATTCTATTATGGATAAAGAAAAATTTGAAAAGTTAATATTCAAGTTTCACAACAAAGAACTAAGCTCTGAAGAAAAAGTAGAGTTTGAGTCTTTTTTGTCGTCTTCTGACGAAGCTCGTAAGATATTCCATCAATGGAACCTTGTGTATAAGGCTTCGCAAGCACTGTCTATAAACAAAGAGATTCCTGAAATACCATTCTCTTTGGTGGAAAAGAAAACAATCAACTGGCGTCGCTGGCTAGCCAATTCGGCTGCAATCATCACAATTCCTTTGATATTAGGTTTCACATACCTGCTGATAGATAAATACCAAACAGGCCCTGTGGTTTATAACGAAGTAGCTGCAACAAATGCCAAAGTAGTAAATATCTCTCTACCCGACGGATCGAAAGTATCTCTGTATGCAGGGTCAACACTCAAATATCCTGATCGGTTTTCTGATGAAGAGCGGCTTGTTATTTTAGACGGTGAAGGAACTTTTGAGGTGAAATCAAACCCAAAGAATCCTTTCTATGTAGAAACAGCAGACGGAACAAGGGTAAAAGCATACGGAACCAAGTTCTCGGTAAGAGATTATGATGCAGATAATACAATACAGGTATATCTGGAACGAGGTATTGTAGATTTTAATTCGCCAAGGCTGAATCATCCGATAACAATGAAACCCGATACCCGATTGGTGTTTAACAAAACAGATAGAAAATATACAATATCAAACAGTACTCCGAACGAGTATGACGCTTACGAACAGGGGATTTTATTATTCAATAATAAGCCACTCGAGGAAGTCGTACAAAAGTTGAATAGGGTTTATGGGGTAGATATTGTGATACAAGATGAGAGCTTGAAAGAATATCGCTTTACGGCGACGATCAAAGATGAATCAATATATCAGATAATGAACATGCTATCATTGAGTACACCTCAACTGGAATGGAAAAGACAAGGACAAAAAATAATATTAACTCAGAAACTTAAATCTAAAATTTAAAACCTAAAATCGAACCAGTATGAACAAAAT
Source organism: Dysgonomonas mossii (assembly GCF_004569505.1). Classification (NCBI taxonomy): domain Bacteria; kingdom Pseudomonadati; phylum Bacteroidota; class Bacteroidia; order Bacteroidales; family Dysgonomonadaceae; genus Dysgonomonas; species Dysgonomonas mossii. The sequence goes on along the minus strand of NZ_SPPK01000002.1, from coordinate 16,493 downwards.
GTGTTATTCCTTTTAATTAAAACTTAATATCGTCGAAGTGATTCCTTAAGAATAAGGATATTCATTTGTATGATGTTTTTTAAAACAAGAAAATTTATGAAAAGACATTACCACTTACTTCTAAGGGGGCTGGATTTTTTTGCTCCATCTGAACCCGTATTTTTCAACATTAACCTTAAAAAAAATATACCATGACATTAATGAAATTTATTTTAGGAGGGAAAAGCAAATATCTCTTATTTTTAGGGCTATTTTTAATGTCCTTCACCGTCCAATCGAAACGGATAGACAGCATTTCCATCAATAGAACAGGAGCTATCCGCTCTGTACTAAAAGAAATAGAAAAAGCGTCTTCTTACCACTTTATGTACAACGACAAACTTATCAACACAGATAAGATTGTATCGATAAATGTAAAAGACAGACCGGTAAATGAAATACTAAACTCACTATTCGAAGATTCGAACATCACTTATACCATAGTAGATGATCAGATTATATTATCTGTTGCCGGAACAAACGAAGTAAAAGATAGTAAACAAACAGGCCGTGAAATTTCGGGAGTCATCAAAGATGAAAAAGGCTTCACGCTTCCGGGGGTTAGTATCGCCGTGAAAGGTACAACCACAGGAACGATTACCGACATTGACGGAAAATATTCTATAAATGTTCCTAGCGGAGCGGTTCTGGCATTTAACTATGTTGGCTTTGTTCCTCAAGAAGTAAAAATAGGAAATCAGAGCACTTTAGACATCGTCCTGAAAGAAGATACTCAGGCTTTGGACGAAGTTGTTGTTGTGGGATATACAACACAGAAAAAAGCCGACCTGACAGGAGCGGTATCATCCGTAAAAATGTCGAACCTGAACGACATGTCAGTAAGCGGTATCAATAGTGCGCTGCAAGGCCGTATGTCGGGTGTTACCGTACTACAAAGTAGTGGAGCTCCGGGATCGGGAACTTCTATCCGTATCCGTGGGATGGGTACATTTGGAAACAACGAACCTCTTTATGTTATCGACGGCATGCCGGCTGATAATATGAACGATATCAATCCGGGCGACATAGAGCGTATCGACGTATTGAAAGATGCTGCATCTGCGGCTATCTACGGTTCACGTGCAGCAAACGGAGTTGTTATTATTCAGACTAAAAAGGGAGGTAAATCCGACAAAGTGAATATTGCATTCAATACTCATCATGGAGTATCGATGGCTCAACGAAAAATAAATGTTTTGAATGCTGCACAACGTAATATGATCCATTTGGAGGCATACGACAATGCTATAAAATATGACGGATACGACAAAACGGCTCCGGATTATTACACATCTGATTTTGCAAAAGTGAGCAGGACAAACTGGCAGGATGAGATTTTCTCAAGTGCCGCTTATCAGGCTAATTATGATTTGTCGCTCTCAGGAGGTTCCGATAAATTCAAGTATAATATCATGGGAGCCCATCTTAAACAAGACGGACTTCTAAAGAATTCAAGTTTCAATCGTACAACACTACGTATCAATACAGAACTGGAAGTTTTCAAAAACTTCAAGGTAGGAGAAAACTTGATGATCACACACTCTAAGCAAATGCTGGTTCCGGAAATGGGAGCAAATGGAGCCATTGCTTCTGCACTTCAATTCGACCCTTCTGTTTCTGTCTACGAAAATAAAGCCAAAGGCATTTATAGCGGAAGTGGAGAATTAGGCGCCGACCTCAGAAACCCGGTAGCTGTATTAGACAGATCGGACCGTGCACGTACTCGCGACCGCATATTTGGAAATGTATATGCAGAATACAAATTCTTAAATGATTTTACAATCAAAACTGATTTAGGTTATGATTGGTCTGATTGGGGTGACAAATGGTTTGTAACCAGAGTACCTGAAGCCGGACGTGCGTCCAATACAAATGAACTTACCGAAAGAGGATGGAAAGATACAAAATGGATCACAACCACTACATTGAAGTATGACAAAGTGATAGGACTCAACAAGCTAATGCTCTTGGGAGGTACTTCTTACGAAGCATTCAACTCTGAATATACAAATGCTCGCGGTACAGGTTTTATCTCCGAAGATAAATCGCAACGTTATCTTTCTGCTGCTACAAATATAGCATGGATGCAAGGTGGTCGCGAAGAATGGGCTATGAATTCTTATTTCGCCCGACTCGATTATTCATTTGGAGACAGATACCTATTATCTGCAAACTTCCGTACCGACGGTTCTTCTAAATTTGCAAAAGGAAATCGTTGGGGATACTTCCCTTCAGTTTCGGGAGGATGGCGTATTTCAGAAGAGTCTTTCTTCGAAACCCTGAAAGAAAAAGCAATCCAAAACTTAAAGCTGAGAGCATCGTGGGGTAAATTAGGAAATCAGGATATGGGAAGCAATTATCCTACCAAAGTGCTTATTGCCAACACAACAGATAATGATGGATACAACACTGTTTTTGGCAGTACAGAAACTGCAGGCTTTGGACGATATGAGTCTACATTAGCGAATCCTGACCTGAAATGGGAGGTAACGACTCAAACAGACTTAGGTTTAGATATCAGCTTCCTCAACAAGTTTGATTTCGGATTCGACTATTTCATCAAAAAATCGTCAGATGTATTGCTAGAGATCCCTGTACCTTCATTAGCCGGTGTAGACGGAGGAATGATGGTAAATGCTGCCGAAGTGCGTAACCGTGGTTTTGATATGAACTTATCATACAATACTAAAGTTAAGGACTTTAATATAAGCGCATACGGCAATTTCAGCAAGGTAAAAAATGAAGTTCTTTCGATGGGTACAGGTAACAGAAACATGTTTACAAGTTCTTACCGTGGCACTAACATCACAAGAACAAGAGTGGGTGAACCGATAGCACACTTCTATGGTTATAAAAATGGAGGTGTATTTAAATCTCAGGAAGAAATAGATACTTACGTAAATGAAAAAGGAGAAAAAATACAACCTGCCGCAAAAGTTGGAGACCTTAAGTTCCTCGATTTGGATGGTAATGGAAAAATAGACTCTAACGACCAAACAAATATTGGTAGCGGATTCCCTGATTTCACTTATGGACTTGGAGCCGATCTTGAGTATAAAGGTTTCGATCTTAGCTTCTTCTTTCAAGGTGTTGCCGGATACGATATATTCAACGCCATCAAATATGAAGGCATGTTCGTTGATCCTCGTTACAATCAGTTTGCAGCTATCCTAGACCGTTATCACCCAACAAACACCCCCGGAGGGAATGGACCACGTGTTACAATCAAGGATACCAACAACAACCGCAGGATGTCTGATTACTATGTTGACAAAGGTGATTACCTGAGACTAAAAACACTTACCTTAGGTTATACTTTCAACAGAAACACAATCAAAAAATTAGGATTGCAAAAACTAAGAGTTTACGCTACCGTACAGAACCTGCTTACATTCACCAGCTATAAAGGCTTCGACCCTGAACTAGGTGAAACTTATGCTAATGAATTGGATAGCTACGGAGTTACCGAAATAGGTGTAGATAGAGGACAATTCCCTCAGCCTAGAACTTTCATTATGGGTGTAAATATTAACTTTTAAATCGAATAAAACATGAAACTATATAAATTATTACTATTCATCCCATTCATTTTTATCACATCGTGTGATTTAGATAGGGAACCTTACGGGCTTTCAAACTTTTGGAATACAGAAGCCGATGCTCAATTAGGGTTAGATGCTGCCTATGCCCCTTTTTATGAAGAAGAAGGTTTCGGGCGCGGACACTGGTGGGTAGGTGCCGCCAGCGACGATATGGTAATCAACCGTAGTAAAGGCGACGATGAAGCCCTCACCGAATTCAGAACAACAACAAATGCATCAAGCGGACAGTTTTCGAACTGGAAAATAATGTATAAAGTAATCAGACGCTCAAATGACGTAATGAAATATGCGCCTAACATTGAAATGTCTGACAAAAACAAAGATATCATTCTTGGTGAAGCTAATTTCCTTTGTGCTTTTGCTTATTTCCATTTAGCAAAAAGATATGGAGGATTGCCTTTCTATGATTATAACAAACCTCAGGAAATAAACAAGCCGCGCGAAACAAAAACTGAGACATATACACGCATCGAAGGTTATTTGAAAACAGCCATTTCTCATTTCGAGAAACAAAGTCTTTGGACCAGAGAGAAAGGTGCTGAAGGTCGTCCACAACTAGGTGCTGCTTACGGGCTTCTTGCAAAAGTATATGCACATTGGGGTAAATATAACGAAGCTAAAGCTGCTGCAGAAAAAGTAATCAACTCGGGCAAGTATTCTTTAGACAAGACAAATAATAACGGTTATGCGCACTTGTTCTCTCCGGCCGGAGAAAAGCATGAAGAAGTACTTTTCAATCTTACTAACAAGCCGGTGAGAAACCAAGGAACAGTAACATCTGTTATCCTTCTTTCGGGAACTCTTTCGGGTGGTACAGGATGGTATTACTTTGCTCCTACCAAAAGCTTGTTCGATGCATTCGAAAAACCAAACCTAACCTCAAGCGGAGACCTTCGCCGTCTGGTAACGCTTAAAGGTGCGGGTGATGATGTTTTCTTCTTAGGTAAACAAACAACGCTTACCAGTGCCCTTATTAAGGACATGAGTACAGGATATATGGGAACAAAATATTCTGCTGCATATAATGATCTTACAGGCTGGAACTGGGAAACCGGTGCAGATGTACCTCTTTTACGCTATGCTGATGTATTGCTTATCCATGCCGAAGCCGAAATATTCTTAGCCGGAGGAGGTCCGAACGATCGCACTAAAGGTGTGGCCGCTGCTGCTGCTTCATTCAACGAAGTTAGAGTAAGAGCTTTTGGCGGAGACAATTCAAAAGCAATATCGGCTCCTACATTCAATGATTTGGTTAAAGAACGCCGTTGTGAGTTAGCTTATGAAGACGAACGCCATTACGACCTTGTTCGTTGGGGATTAGCAAAAGAAGTATATGCTGCTGCAACAACCGCAAGCGATCCAAGAGGTCCTAGAACTTTCGATCCTGCTAAAGATGCACACTTCCCGATTCCGCAACGTGAGATAGAAAACACTGATTATTTATTGGTTAATAACCCGAATGATGGATATTCGAACTTTAAATAAAACAGAAATTTGATATTGTCATAGAGAAGGAACTGTCGCAGAAGTAGAAAATACATTTTGGATAGTTCCTTCTTAATGATAAATTGAGGCAATTGTAATTAATATATAAAACTTAATGAAGAAAATACTCGTATCAACCTTTATTATTGGATTTTTAATTAGCTGTACAAATCTACCTAAAAACCCTATCGACTATGTAGACCCATTTATCGGAACAGGTTTTCATGGACACACATATCCCGGAGCTACCACTCCGTATGGAGCAATACAGTTGAGCCCCGACACCCGTACTGGAGACTGGGATGCATGTTCGGGCTATCATTATAGCGATTCTTCTATTTTAGGATTTTCGCACACACATCTTAATGGAACAGGCTGTGCCGATCTGGGCGACGTGCTTTTCCATCCTACCACCAAAGACATAAAACCGGTATCGAAAGGTTATATTTTCGAGCCTCTTGCCTTTTCGCATCAAGACGAAAAAGCCTCACCCGGATATTATTCGGTTGATTTCAAAGAAGAAGGAATTAAAGCTGAACTGACAGCTACAACATATACAGGTGTACACCGATACACCTTCGAAAAAGATAAAAACCAAGCCATAATTATAGACATGGCTCATGTGTTGGCCCAAGAAGTTATCGACTCGCTCGTTATCAGGCAATCGGCAAACAATGAAGTGTCGGGAATGAGAAGAACTCAGGGATGGGTAACCAATCAGTATGTGTTCTTCGTTGCTCAGTTTTCAAAAGATATTCAGTCTTTCGACTTAGTTAACGATGGTGCCATTCTGGACAAGGATACCAAACCTAAAACGAATAACCAGCAAGCCGTACTCAAATTTGGTTCTTCGGACGGTACACCTATTATAGCCAAGGTTGCGTTCTCGGTTGTAAGTGAAGAGAATGCACGAAAAAACCTGAGCCACGATGTAGAAGATTTCGACTTTGATGTAGTACACAATCAAGCCCGCAACCTTTGGTCTGAAGCGTTATCGGAAATAGTTGTAGAAGGCGGAAACGAACATGATTTGAAAAACTTCTATACCGCCATATATCACTCAAAAGTAGTGCCCAATATAATGAGCGACGTAAACGGACAGTTTCGCCGCCATGATATGAAGGTTGGCATATTGCCTGAGGGAGAGAAATATTACTCAACATTTTCTATTTGGGATACATTCCGGGCATTGAATCCTCTCATTACACTAACAGATACTACATTGGTAAATAATATTATCAACTCTTACCTCGATATGTATGATGCCTCGGGAGAGCTTCCTATCTGGCCGCTGTCTGCCGGAGAAACAGGGACTATGATCGGCTACCACTCGGTATCGGTAATAGCCGATGCTTACATGAAAGGAATAAGAGGTTTTGATATTGCTAAGGCTTATGAAGCCATGAAGGTTTCGTCCTATAAAAACAAAAAAGGTTCTGACTATTATATCAAATACGGATTTATACCTTCAAACATAAAACGAGAGTCAGTGTCATGCCTTCTCGAATATGCATACGACGATTGGTGTATTGCGCAAATGGCAAAAGAGTTAGGGAAAGAGGATGATTACAAAGCATATACGGAAAGAGCACTATCATACATCAATGTATTTGACGGACATACCAAATTCTTTAGAGGTAAACGTATGGACGGAAATTGGGACAGCCCTTTCAATCCTTTTGAACCGGGACGTGCATATACAGAAGCTACTGCATGGCAATATCGATTCTTTGTACCGCATGATGTAAATGGTCTTATACAGCTCTTCGGGGGGAAAGATGAATTCACCTTGCAGCTGGATAGCCTCTTTGTTGTGGAGTCAAAAGTTGACGGACACATGTCTGATATCACAGGACTCATAGGGCAATATGCGCACGGCAACGAACCGAGCCATCATATGGCATACCTATACAATTATGTTGGTCAGCCGTGGAAAACGCAGGCTATGACCCGCCGCATACTATCGGAGATGTATCAGCCAACCCCTGAGGGAATCAGTGGCAACGAAGATTGCGGGCAGATGTCTGCTTGGTATATACTTAGCAGCATGGGTATTTACCCTGTATGCCCGGGTTCGAATGAATTTTCGTTGACAACTCCGCTGTTTGAAAAAGCAACAATTAAATTAGCGAACGGAAAAACATTGACTATCAAGGCTAATCACCCTGAAAAGAATGTGTATATCAACAAGGTTTCTCTCAACGGAAAGGAGATAGCTGCTAATTACATCACCTACCAAGAACTAATGCAAGGAGGGGTACTCGATTTCAACTTGTCATCCACCCCAAACAAGTCCAGAGGCATAGCAGAATCTGACTACCCGCATTCGATGACTACAGGAAAGATTGTTTCGATACCATATACAACAAAAGATCTGGATCTCTTCATTGACAATACAACTGTTGATTTGCATTCGGCGACAAAAGATGTGAAAATTTATTACACCCTCGACGGGAAAGAGCCAACCGAAGAATCAGCACTCTATTCCGAGCCAATAGCAATAGCGGCAACTACAACGATCAAAGCTCGTGCATATAAAAATGGATTTATCCCGAGCCGTATATTTACGATTCAAGCCACAAAGGCTGTATTCAAGAACCCTGTAGCAGCCTTGGCCAAAGAGAATGGTACAAACTTTCATTATTACGAAGGATACTTCAGTGCTGTAGACCAAATACAGAAGGCTCCTCTCGTAGAGAAAGGAATAATAGCCGAACCATCAATAAACGGAGCAAAACAAGCAGATCATTTTGCATTTATATTCACAGGTATTATCTTTGTACCAGAAGATGGCGTCTATGAATTCATGACTACCTCCGACGACGGCAGTGTCTTGCATGTTGATAATATAAAGATAGTTGACAACGATGGTTCGCATGCAGCCATATCTGCCACCGGCCGAATTGCCCTGAAAAAAGGCCACCACACATACAAGCTCCAATACTTTGAGGATTACGAAGGAGAGCACCTGAGTTGGGGTTGGAAAAAACCAACATCCGAGAAGTTTGAGAATATACCAGCATCTAATTTATTCATAAAATAAAAAACCTTGATAAGATGAAAAAATTATTTTATTTTCTTGCTGTAATCGTACTATTGACTTCATGTAATAGCAAGCCGGTAGACCTCAATGTAATGAGCTTCAACATTCGTTACGATAATCCTGACGACAGCCTGAACAACTGGCAGTACAGGAAAGATGTTGCGGCAAAGACGATAAAGAATCAGAATGCAGACATCGTTGGAACACAAGAGGTACTTGTAAACCAGCTGAATGACTTAAAATCTCGCCTACCCGAATATAATGCGATAGGAGTAGGTCGTGAAGACGGTATAGAAAAGGGAGAATACAGTGCTATATTATATAAGAAGGATAGATTCAAGGAAATAAAATCCGGTTACTTCTGGCTGAGCGAAACACCCGAAGTGGCGGGGTCTAAAGGTTGGGATGGAGCTTGTGAGCGCATCGCTACGTGGGCTATACTGGAGGATATAAGCAGCAAAAAACAACTTTTCTTTATCAATACACACCTCGATCATGTGGGTAAAATAGCGCGTCAAGAAGGTGTAACTTTATTGCTAAGCAGAGCAAATGCTCTTGCTAATGGTTTGCCTATCATTATGACGGGAGACTTTAATGCGACACCGGAATCGGATGTAATCAAACACGTTACGGATGTGAATAGTCCAGAACATCTTATTCATTCGAAAGATATTGCAGTAGAGAAAAGCGGTACAGACTGGACATTCCACGGATTTGGAAAAGTACCGATGGAAAGACGTGAGTTTATCGATTATGTTTTTGTAAGCAAAGGCATCAAGGTAGCTAAACACAGTGTACTCCCTGAAAAATTGGACGATACATTTATTTCAGACCATTCTGTCGTAGTTGCTCAAATAGAAATAAAATAATTATAGAATTTGTGCTATCCTGCGTGTAACGAAGTATAGTCAACAACAATCAAAAAAGGTTTTTAATCATGAGACATATTTTAAACAAAATGTATTTATTAGTCTTGTTGACAGGGTTGATAAGTATATCTATCAATGCACAACAACGGATACTCATTCACTCTCATAACGATTACGAGCAAAGAGTTCCGTTCTATCAGGCTTATGCACAGCAAGTAGCATCTATAGAGGCTGATATTTACACAACAGGGAAAGCCAATGAGTTGAAGGTGGCACACGACCTGAAGGACGTCGCCAATGCCCCGACTATAGACGAGGCATACATCACCCCATTGGTCCATCTATTTAAACAAAATGGAGGAAGACCTTGGAAAAACTCAGATAAAACGCTTATTCTTTTGGTAGATCTGAAAACTCCGGCAAATCCGACTTTGGATATATTAGTATCCAAACTGAAAGCCTATCCTCAGGTTTTCGACGCTACGGTTAACCCTTATGCCGTAAAGGTTGTTATATCGGGGAATCGTCCTGATGAGAAAGATTATTCTAAATATCCGTCATTTATTTCATTCGATGGATATAAAACAGACTATACACCCGAACAGCTGAAAAGAATAGCAATGATAAGCCTTTCTTTTGCCGACTATTCGGTATGGAACGGTAAAGGATCTATTAAAAAAGCCGAGTTGGAAAAAGTCGTAAAAGTAATCAATGAAGTACACGCATTGGGCAAGCCTATCCGTTTTTGGGGAACTCCCGATGGCGTTACCGCATGGAATACGTTCCACAATCTAGGCATAGATTACATTAATACCGACCGCCCTGAAGCGTGTGCGGATTATTTCTCGCATTTCGACAATAAGAACTACCAAATAGGGAAGAATGAAGATATAACCGATGATGTAGCACGTGCCAAAAGGCTGGATAGAACAACAGTCGGATTTCAAGGATTTAACAACAAGCTTCTGCAACTATCGAAAGGTATCAACGTATATACCCCTACTTACAAGAATGATGGAAGCAACAAGCCTATCAAGAACATCATATTCCTTATTGGTGACGGTACAGGACTTGCTCAACTACAGGCAGGAGCTACAGTAAATAATGCCAATTACAAAAACGGAAACGGGCTTACAATTTTCAACATGAAATATGTAGGATTGCAAAACACCAGTGCCAAAGATTCCTATACAACCGATTCTGCCGCAGGAGGCAGCGCATTAGCAACAGGCGAACTCCACAACAACCGCCATATCAGCATGAGTGAAGATGGAGTAGCATACCCATCGATGGCAGATGTAATGCATGCTGCGGGATATGCCTGCGGGGTTGTAACACTGGGTAATGTTGCCGATGCTACCCCTGCCGCTTTTTACGGACACTCGGTAGAAAGAGATAACTCTGACGAGATAACTTCGTATTTGCTCGATGGAAAACTAACCCTTCTGAACGGTGCGGGAATGTCTGTTTTCACACGTCGGAACGATGGCAAGGATATTTTGAGTGAATTGAAAAAACAGTATAGAATCAGTACATCTATTGACGACATCAATACTGATAACAAGAAGGTTATTTGTATTGACGAACGAATGGATCTGGCTGCATCGGAAGAAACGCTGACAATGCTTGCCGACGCCACAAATCAGGCTATAAAAAAACTATCGACAACAAATGACAAAGGGTTTTTCCTGATGGTAGAAGGTGCAAAAATAGATTATGCCGGACATGCCAATTCTTTTCCGGGTTCTGTAATGGAAACATTAAGCTTCGACTTGGCGGTAAAAGCAGCCCTTGAGTTTGCAGATAGTAATGGAGAAACATTGGTTGTAGTAACAGGCGACCACGAAACAGGAGGCCTTACACTGGTGGACGGAAATGTTGCGAACGGACATCTCACAGCACGCTATATGACCGACGACCACACTCCGCTTATGCTGCCTGTCTTTTCTTACGGGCCGGGCTCGTCCGAATTCATAGGAGTGTATAAGAATACTCAGATTTTTCATAAAATGAAAAAATTATTAGGATTGTAAAAAATGATTATACCATCTCTGCCATGCTGAGGCACGAAGCATCCCAAAGCTGAACATTTCTATAAAAAGAATGCGAGATACTTCGTTACACTCGGTATGACAGAGAGAATACAGATAAAGACCATGAGAAAATATACACTAATACTCGTAACTCTCTTTTGCGCAATTACGTTATTCGCACAAAAGAATAACATACAACTGAAATTCAATAAGGACGGTTATTTCAAGATTGCCCAATTTACAGACCTGCATTGGAGCAACAACTCTCCTAATTGCAGCAAGACTGTTGATGTGATCAAACATGTTTTGGCAACCGAAAAGCCGGATATCGCTATCCTTACGGGTGACGTAGTAACCGATATGCCTGCCAAAGAAGGATGGAAATCTATTGGCAAAATATTTGAAGAGGCTAAAACACCTTGGGCTGTCACCTTGGGAAATCACGATGAAGAAGCAGGGCTTACCCGTGATGAGGTGTTTGATCTTATCGCAAACTACCCTTACTTTATCGGAGAAAAAGGGCCGGAGCTATCGGGATCGGGAAACTATCCGTTAGAAGTTAAGTCGTCGAAAGGAGCTAAGACTGCGGCTGTATTGTATTGCATCGACTCGCACAACAAACCATCTGCACACAAGTACGGTCATTACGACTGGATACACTTCGATCAGATAGACTGGTACAGAAAAACCAGGGATAAATATACCGCACAAAACGGCGGAACACCGCTTCCTGCTCTTGCATTCTTCCATATTCCTATACTGGAGTATAACAACGTCGTTGGAAAAGAAAAGACCATCGGCAATAAAGAAGAAGAGGTTGCCTCTCCCGAAATAAATTCAGGAATGTTTTGCTCGATGGTAGAGAAGAAAGACGTAATGGGAGTGTTTGTAGGGCACGACCACAATAACGATTATATAGGTATCGATCAGGGAATAGCTCTCGCATTCGGACGGACAACAGGAGTAGACGCTTACGGTAAATTAGAGAGAGGCGGACGCATTATCAAAATGTATGAAGGAAAAAATCAGTTCGACACATGGATACGTACCCCGAAAGGTATCGAGTTTGAATATTATTATCCTTCAGGCCTGTCTTCTGCCGACGAACAAGCAACGGAGTATTTGCCTGCAAAAAACATTCAGGTAAAACAACAAGGAGTAAAGTACAAGTACTACGAAGCCGATTTTAAACTTACCCATACAGATATGATCGCTTCTGCCAAACTTGTAAAAGAAGGTACGATGAACAATTTTTCGATAGCCTCTGCTACAGCTAAAGATTCTATGGCATTTGTATTCAAAACATATATCAAAATACCCGAAAAGGGCGTTTATCAATTTTATACTTTCTCCGACGATGGTTCGAAGTTATTCATTGACGGCCAAACCGTTGTTGACAACGATGGCTCTCACAGCCTGAAACGTGCCGAAGGAAAGATTGCTCTCGAAGCCGGATATCACGAATTGAAGTTATTGTATTTCGAAAACTATATGGGAGAATTCCTCGAAGTAGGTCTTTCGAGCCGCAGTATCAGAGAAGATATTATTCCTGATAATATGTTGTATATTGCAAAATAGTTTATCTATATAAGGACGCTGTCTAGTGTTTTTTCTTGTATCCTACCGGAGATGATACTTCTCTTCGTTGAGCTTGATAAAAAACAGAAAAAGGTGACAGATAAAAAACAGAATAAAAAGTGTCACTTTTGTCACCTTTTATTTATATCATACAGGTTATAAGGCTTATATAAAAACAGTATATTTGTAAAAAAGTAACAATAAAAATCGATTATAATACCCTAAGATGAAAAGACTTGTTAGTTTAATTATTCTAAGCTGTATCGTAACATTCAATCTCTTCTCTCAAGAAAATGAAGAGGTACCTCCAAAATACAACCTACCATACAAAAATACGTATGTGAAGGAAGCTTTGGTTACAGAGAATGAGTACCGTATAGCAAAACCCGAGGAAGTAATTCCTAAAAGCTTCGAGGAGGCTAAGAATATATTGCCCAGTCCTATTTGGGAAGGACATGCGAAAGAGATAGAGATGTATTGGAAAGCATGGCAAATCGCGATCAGCAATATCCGTCAGCCACAAAAAGGTTCGGGCTTTGTTTCCAGTTATCTGGATACAGCTTATAACGGAAATATCTTTATGTGGGATTCATCTTTTATGATGATGTTTGCACGCTACGGATACCGCTTTTTCCCATTCCAACATACATTGGATAACTTCTACGCCAAACAGCATCCCGATGGGTTCATTTGCCGCGAAATCAAAGCCGATGGAGCAGATTGCTTCGAGCGTTACGACCCGACAAGCACCGGACCTAACCTTCTGCCATGGAGTGAGATGTTATACTACAAGCAGTATGGCGATAACGAACGCTTAGAAAAGATATTCCCGGCACTATGTGCATATTACAAATGGCTGAAACTAAACCGTACATGGCCTAATGGAACATACTGGTCGAGTGGTTGGGGAACAGGTATGGACAACATGCCACGTGTACAGCCTCAGTATAATATGATATATAGTAACGGACACATGGTATGGCTGGATGCATGCCTGCAACAAATATTGATGGCAAATGTATTGCTCGAAATAGGTTTCTATCTGGAACGCTGGCAAGAGATCGAAGAATTTGAGGACGAGATAAAAATGCTTACCAAATATGTACACGACAATCTTTGGGACGAAAAAACGGGATTCTTGTACGATCAGTATGCTGATGGTAGTCTGAGTACAACGATGGGGATGCCTGCATTCTGGGCATTGCATACCGATGTATTGGATGCTAAGCAACTGGATAGAATGGTGAAGCATTTGGACGATCCTAAAACATTCAACCGTCCCCACAGAGTTCCATCTCTTTCGGCCGACAATCCGAAATATAACCCGAGAGGACGCTACTGGCAAGGTGGTGTTTGGCCGGGAACCAACTATATGGTCATCACGGGACTTGATAAGAAAGGATACACCAAACAAGCGAAGGAGATAGCCAAAAACCATTACAATAATGTTTTTGAAGTATACAAGAACACAGGAACATTCTGGGAATATTATGCACCCGAAGCTGCAGAACCCGGATTTATGGCTCGCAAAGACTTTGTGGGTTGGACAGGGCTTCCTCCTATTGCGGTATTTATAGAGTATATCTTAGGTATCCGTTCCGACTATGCCAATCATTCTGTCATATGGGATATTACTCAGACCGAAGCACACGGGATAGAGCGCTATCCATACGGCCCCGACGGCTTGGTTTCCTTTAAAGTTAATAAGCGTAATTCGGCTGATGAAACTCCATCGGTTACGATTGATTCGAACGTTGCTTTCGAGTTAACATTTCTTTGGGGAAAAGACAAGAGTAAAAAGGTAAGTGTTCAAGTAGGCAAGCAAACTATCTGATAATCACATAAAAGGAACTGCCTTAGGAAGTGAATTCTTAAGGCAGTTTCTTTATTATTTTATATTCGTCATCTTAAAGTAAGAGAATTCAGCAGGCTGAGAAGTGTCTCCGATCTGTATCATTCCGGGACGGGCAACTCTATCCCATCGGGTTAAATAATCGGCTTGGATAGGAGTCTCATTTATCTTCGTCCAGTTTTTCCCATCCTTACTCCAAAAGAAAGTCATATAACAACCTTTCTCTACCTGAGCTCTTAGATAGACAAACTTCTGCGATATTGTTGAATTATAGATCAACGATTGCTGACCATCTTTTATTGACTTCAACTCTAACTTTCCATCCGATACACCCCATACTATGAGATTCTTATCATCTCCATACATGGTAAGCCCTTTTATACTCTTATTGCTATTATTCACCAATGTTTCATAAGTATAATAAGGTGTTTGCGGACGTAGGCATAATGCTGTTCCCCAATCATTCCCTTGTTTTGGAGTGCCACTAAGCAGAAGTTTTCCATTCCGAAATTCAGTCTTTATATCTGAATAAGGGAAGTTCCAAGTCCAATCTATTTTTAACGTACTACCTTCGAATCGATCTTCAAAATCAGAAACTCCCTTCTGCACAGTTTCGGGATATGGCATAGCTTGCTCTGCTTTACCCACTGTTCCAGTGCGGAAATGCGGCCAACTATCGTATCCCATATACATCTCTTGCAATACAGGTTGTCGTCCGGCAAAAAAGCCTTCACCTTTGAAGTAGGCATGAAACAGATAAAACAAACGCCCATCGGGAGTATCTACTGCTGTTCCATGTCCGCAGGATAGATAATCTCCACCACCGCCATGCAGGATCGGATTGCCAGAATACTTCTCATAAGGCCCTTTAAAACGTTTTGAACGGGCAACATATACATCATAATCACTTTGCGGCCCGCAACAACTATGAGGTGAGTAAACGATATAATAATAATCTCCTTTCTTGAAATGATATTGACCTTCCATCCCGATCCGCTCATCATCTTTCAACAACGAAAAAGGCTCTCCAATCAATTTTAAGCCATCATCAGACAACTTACTTGCGAGTATCTCTATCGGTCTATCATCGAGCCCGTACGCCTTCCATGATATATATAGCTGCCCGTTGTCGTCATAGATAAATGCATCGATCGCTTCTTTTCCAAATTCGACCAAAAGGCCATGATCTGTAAATTCATCTGTAGGACTATTTGCTGTAGCAACACCTATGTATGATATTCCATCCGACTTTCGTCGCGCCGTATAATAGCAATAGACCTTATCGTTATGATAAAACAATTCGGGAGCCCAAAAAGAGTTGGAAGTCCATTCGGGTTGCTTGTCAAATATATGGCCGATCTGCATCCAGTTAACCAAGTCTTTTGAAGTAAATAGCGGATAGTGCGGAGCCCATTCGGAAGAGGTAGCAGTTGCATAATAGGTATCACCTATTCTTATTACAGATGGGTCTGCCATATCTCCACGAATAACAGGATTCAGGAAGTAGTTCTGCTGACTCTTTAGACTAGAAATAAGGGCAAGGCTAAACAAGAGGATAAAACAAACTTTATTCATGATAAAATATTATTAGATCTTTACTTTTCTCGGAATTGTTCTCCGCTAGAAAGATGTGTTTCAAATGTTATTTACGTTAGATTTTTTATTGGGCTTAAGGAATCTGGATTTTCCTTTATTCTAAATATATGACGAATATACAAAGAAACATTGGTATTGTAAAAAATAAAGGATCTCATTGGCTTATGAGATCCTTCTTCTTTATATGTATTTGTATCTTTCTATTATCCTTTGTATGCTTGTATCAATAGCAAAAGTCCGCATACAATTAGATGTATACGGACTTTGCATTTAAAACGGCGGTAACCTACTCTCCCACTTTTACGCAGTACCATCGGCACGACCGGGCTTAACTTCTCTGTTCGGAATGGGAAGAGGTGGAGCCCCGGTGTTATAACCACCTGAATATCGTTACGG